>JBKQKK010000315.1:0-5502 GCA_052147535.1 Solirubrobacteraceae bacterium
TTCCACTCCTCCGCGCCCTTCCGCTCAACGCTCGATATGAGCGCCAAGCGTCAGGTCACGATCGGACGCTCAGGTGGGGCCAGTTCAAGACGTCGCAGTGGGGCCAGTTCAGAGCATCGTTCTCACGTCGTTGGTGCGAATCGCGGCCATCGCTGATTGCTCCAGCGCCCAGTCCAGCCATTTCGACCCGTTGCGGGCCTCGCCCGAGCGGCGCTTCCCGGCGGACTGGTCGTTGCCGCGGCACTGCCCGGCCCGGACGCGAGCTGCTTGTCGGTTGGGAAGACCGACATGTCGACGCCGATCTCCGCGATGATGCATTCCGCGTTGCGCCGTTGAACGCCAGGGATCGTGCACAACAGTTCAACGGCCTTCTCGAAAGGGACGATCTGTTCCCCGATCGATTCGGTCAAGCCGGCGATCTGCTCATCCAGGAAGTCCAAGTGCGCGAGGATCGCTCCGATCCACACGGCGTGCATGCCAAGAGCACGCTTGTCAGCGGGTCGACGGCTAGCGACTCGCGGGCCGTGGCGGCGATCGCATTGCCGGCGCCTTGGGGTTGGGCGCGTGCTTCCACGCGGCAGCATGCGTCCGGTCGGGTCGGGTCGGAGCGGGCGCTCGGATACGTGGCAAAGCAGCCGCACGGGCGTTGGACTCCGCGCGTCGGCGGACTGTCCCTTTCCATTCGGGGGTGCTTGCTCGCGGGTGGCTTGCCAGCTTGCGCGAAGACGCAATCAGGACGAACACGCCGTTTCCTGTCCCTGTCGCAATCAGTCCGATGCAGCCATCTGATGAACCCGCGGGAGCTGCTGCTATTCGCGCGGAGCGACAGCGCTTCGATGTGAAGGTTGCGGCTTCTAGGCGATGTTCAGGCTTTCGATCAGCTTCGGGCTACTACGGATCCCCGATGACCGCAGCTCTGCCGCCACCGCCGAAGGTGTTTTCCCGCCCGCGGGTGCGGACGGCCTATGCTCGACGCGACCATCACCAACACGGGAGCTCAGCATGCCACGCATACTCGGATTTCACGAGGTCAAGAACGTCCAGCACTGGGTCTCCTCGCCAAAGCGCGAGGAGTTCTTCGGGCCGCTCGGTGTCACCGAGATCAAAATTTACGTCGATCCCCAGGGCTCCAAGCGAGTCGGCCTCACGATGAACGTCCCCGACCTGGAGGCCATGATGGGCGCGATGCAGACACAGGAGGCTGCCGACGCGATGGAGCACGACGGCGTCATCCCCGAGACTCTGGTGATACTGGTCGAGTCCTAGTAGGGGTCACGAGCGCGACGTTGGCTCGGAACTGTCTGTGTGCGGTCCGAGCCAACTCGGTTGATCGAAAGCTCGGCTTGGGTGCACGGCGCCGGCGTGGCACGACTGTCCGTCGAGACATCCTCCAGCGCCCTGTCGACAGCCTCCGCCCGCGCCGCGCGACTGCTTTCGCGTGAGCTTAACACTCTCCGAACCGCGCCGCTCGCTCCCCCAACGATCGAGCTCGCGACGAGCGGTTCGCGCCGATATACGATCGCCTACCCAGGACCGACGGTGTCTGTCTTGAGGTCCCGAGCGAGAACGGTGGAGCCTATGGGTGCCGAGGAGAACAAGGTCGTCGTTCGCCGGTTCATCGAGAACGTGGCTTCCGGTCGTCATGCAGCGTGGCCGATGACGTTCTCGGGCCGGGTTACGTCAACGTGGCGTACGAGGGCGTCGACATCGCTGGTCTGAAGGCGATGCCGCGTTGAGCGCTGCGGGCGTCGCTTCGGATCAGCGATCTCGAGCTGGTTGCCGAGGGGGATGCGGTTTCTGCCCGGTTCGACTACGGCCTGACCCTCCCGGACGGGAGCGAGCAGAAGTCGCGCGTCCTTGTCTACTACCACCTCACCGGCGGCAAGATCGACGTCAACGACGTCATGATGGTGCCGGAGTTGGACGACGTCCTCGGGCCGCTCATGGGGCCGCCACCAGCGGACCAGTAGACCCGACCAACTCTCGGGCTGGGAGGAGCGGGGCTTCTTCGCCGTTTGAAGCGCACGCACCACCTGCTGTCGGCGGAACTGTTTTCGATCAAGACTCAGAGCCGGCCAAGACCTGGATTTGCGCGAAAGCAAGTCCGCCGCGGACCCGTCGAGCATGTCGTCTAGATCGAACAGCGACAGCAGATAACAGCCCGATCCGGAAGCGCCAACCCCACTCGATCAGGGTGCGAAATAGTCTCTTGCGTCCACATCAGCAGCCGGAGCGCCGTCGTCCGGCAATGACAGGAGGCCCGACATACGCAGTTGCAGTTCTGCGCACAGCGATGTAGTGTCGAACCGCCGCCGCGGATGCCGCTGGCGGATCCCGTAGTCCAACGTGAGGAGACCGAGATGGCGTACGGCATCGTGCACCAGTTCGCTGGTGGCACCGAGGAGCAGTACCAGGCTTCGCTCGCGGCCGTTCACCCGAGCGACGGCAGTTTGCCCGAGGGCCAGCTGTTCCATGCGGCCGGACCGTCGGCCGAAGGCTGGTTGATTGTCGCGATCCATGACTCGAAGGAGAGTTGGGAGAACTTCCGCGACGGTACTTTGATGCCGCGCATGCAGGCCGGCATCGAGGGCGGTTTTGCGGCCCCCCCGCAGGAGACTTCGTTCGAGGTCAAGAACCAGGTCTCAGCCTAGCCTGACGCCCGGCCAGCGCCGCCGCGATCGGGCCTCCCTAGCGCGCGACGGTCAGCTTTAGAGCCTATCTCAGTAACTGCATCACGCCGGCTTGTTGCCAGGTGATCAGGGCGAGGCAGAATTGCAGCAACGCGTCGTGGTTCTCGGCCTTCTTGGACCAGCGGATCAGCAGAGCGCGGTAGCGGTTGATCCAGGAGTGGATCCGCTCAACGACCCAGCGACGCGGCCGTTCCCCGTCTTCGCGACGCAGCTCGCGGACCTCCTCGCCACGGCTGCGGATGTGTGGCGTGAACGCGAGCTCTGCGAGGAGCTCGCGGACGAACGGGTGGTCGTAGGCCTTGTCCAGGCACACGCCCTGCGGCTGCTCGGTCGTCGGCGTCGGCCGCGCGATCGGGACGCTGTCGATCGTCTGCTGGCAGAGCTTGCAGTCGTTGCGGTTCGCGCCGTCGGTCGCCAGGCCCACGGGCATCCCGCGGGGCTTCGGTCATCACGCTGCGCTTGGTACCGAGCTTCGCTCGGTCGGTGGGGTTGGGCCCCGTCTTCTCTCCTCCCAGCGGGCTTTTCCCATCGATCCATCGATCGACAGCCACGACCAGTCGATCCCGACATCGTCCTCGTAGTCATGCAGCGCCTGCTCCCACAACGCGGCGAACACCCCGGCCGCCTCCCACTCCTGAAAACGCCGATGCGCGGTCGCGCCATTGCAGATCCCGGTCACGTCAAGCGCCCGCCATTGACAGCCGGTCCGCAACACAAAGAAGATCCCATCCATCACCTGACGGTCCGGCACCCGCCGACGCCCGCCACCCATCGGGTGATGGTTGACGTGCTCAGGGATCAGCGGCTCGATCCGCTCCCACATCGCATCCGGCAGCGCGAACACCCCCGCCATCGTTGACTCCCAACACGACGCAGACGACCCATTAGCGGCACCCTCAACTTCGCTCAACGGATCATAACTCTGCATGCTCCGTTACACGCGACCAGCCGACCAGATCCTTCCAGCAGACCTCAAATCAGTATTAATTACTGAGACAGGCTCTTAGGGCGCACGCGCTGCGGCTGGAGGTCTGAACGAAGCGGTCTGATCCGACGACCTATCATGCTGGTAGCGGCCCACACGATGCGCGAGGAGACGAGTGGCTGCATATCTCGTTCTGATGCAAGAGGTCCGTGACGTTGACCGGTACCGCAACGAGTACGTGCCCCGGGTGTTGCCGCTCCTGCAGAAGTACGGCGCTGAGACCCTGGTCACAGGCTTCGACACGGAGCCCGCCGAGGGCGCCGCCGAACAGCACGGTCGTGATCCGCTTCGCCGACACCGAGGCTGCCTGGGGCTTTCTGAACGACCCCGACTACCAGCCGGTGAAGGAGATCCGGTTTAGCGTCACATCGCGGGGACAGGCTGTGGTCGCGCCCGAGTTCACGCCAGCCGGGTAACGGCGCGCTTCGCCCCCGACCAGCGTCGCGTCAAAGTCGCGTGAAGTGAGCGAACAGCGACTGCGCGACGATCCCGACGTCGCCGCTCCTGGTGCGCACTCCGCTCGCGGCGCCCGTTCGCTTCCGCTTGGATCGACAAACGACACTGTGCGCCGACGCCTGATCATCTGAGCACACAGGGCAAGCGCTAGCCAACGAGCTGCCCGCTTGCAAGCAACGCTGGCCCGCAAGCGACAGTCCCGCGACCGACCGGAAGCCCCATCCGTGGGCGCGCGCTTCGCCAGGACTGGAGCGTCGGCGCCGGAAAGGGGAGGCTCGCTCTGTCCCGCTCGTCGTCAGGCCCCGCACGCTCGGAATCAACGGCAAGCAGGCGTCAGCCGTAGAAGAGCCTCTGCGCGGCGCCAGTCGAGTCGCCCCACTAGCGCTTTTCTGGGAAGGCGCTCGTCAAGATCCGGTCGCCTCCAGGCCGGTGCCCGCTTGCGCTTCCGCCCACAAGGGGAAGCCCGTCGTGTGTGGCGGCGCGCTTGCGCTTTCATCGTCCTGGAACCGCGACCGGACTTGCCCTATGAGCGGAAAGCAACACTCGGATGCGGGACATGAGGGCCAGCCGAGACGGTAGGCCGGAGTTGAAGGTCGCGCGTTTGCGTAGGTAATGAGCGCTCGATCGGTCGTGCGCCCGGGCCCTGGTTTCGGCGATATCGGCTGGACTTGAGAAGCGCATGACGGCAGACAGCGCCGCTTCCGACCGTCGGGTCCCGCTTCAAAGGCACGCACCACCTCGGGGGCGACTCGTACGACATCCCACTGGCGGAGCTCGCGAATCTCGTCGTCGAGCAGGATCCGTCCGGAACCGGCCACGACGTAGGCCTCCTCTTGCACTCGGTGGCTGTGTGCCATCGGGGTGCGCAGGTTGGCTTACCGGGAATGGCTGATCCCGAGATCACGCGAGTCGAGGTGTTTACGTGCGTGAGTCTGGCGATCATCCCCAGCCCAGGATTCGGGCGGCTGGGCTGCGGCCGATGGCGGCTGTGGAGATGCCTGTTGAGCCGGGCGACCTCGAGATGGCGGCAGCGATCGAGGTGATCTTCGTCCTCGATCTCACCTGATCGGCCGGCATCACGAAGCGCGTTTCCTTCGGGATGGACTCGCGAATTGCCCGTTTGGGCAGCTACGCAGCCGCGTCCGGACGCCGGTCCCGCCCGGCACACACTCCCGCTAGGGTCCTGGTCGCACGACACGCCGACCCCCCAGACGGCGATCCGTAAACCACGCTACCGCCGGACCCAGTCGCCCTCGCTACGGCGCGGGTCGAGGCCGAGCGCCGGTGTCGAGGTCGTGGCGTGCGCCGGTGAGCGCGATGATCTCGCGCAGCATCCGGTTGAGGTCCCAGTCCTTGGGGGTGTAGACGGCG
>JBKQKK010000316.1:0-6434 GCA_052147535.1 Solirubrobacteraceae bacterium
ACGCCTCGAGCGGCAGTGCTGGTGTCGACCCCGCGGTGACTGCTTACGTGCTTGCAGCTGCTCGGCCTTGAGTGAGCGCTCCCGAGCAGCGGTTTGACCGATCCGTTGGCGATGCGCAGCGTGCGCGCTTGTGGCGACGGAGACGTGGTGGTGGTGGTGCTGCTGGGTGTGTTCTGCTTTCGATGTCGCGCGAGCGTGGGAGTCGGGCTGGCCACGTCCAGTTCTGATGTTCACAGCTCGCGATGATCGAAGCTCGCCACCGCGGCGCTCAGGACGATGAGGAACCAGCAGGCCACCCACAGCAGGTATGCCCAGGATGGTGCTCCCTGGGCATAGAACGGATCTTGCCGTCCGCCTTCGGCCAGGTGCTGGGCGATGAGCGAGGGCGGCTGGAGGTAGTAGATAGCGGCGTGCCATAGCCCGTCGGTGGGCAGCAGAAAGCGTCCCACCTGCCCCACTGTGCGCAGCGCGGCGACGTTGAATGCCGTGCCGAGCGTGCCGACGACTCCGGCCAGCCATCCGGCGCCGAAGACCGCGATGCCGATGACCCCCGCGGCGATGACCGGTACCCGCGTGCTCAAGAACAGCGCCAGGGTCAAGAGGAGCGCGCCCTCGGCGAACAGATATACGGTGACGAGTACCGGGT
Organism: Solirubrobacteraceae bacterium; assembly: GCA_052147535.1. Taxonomy (GTDB): domain Bacteria; phylum Actinomycetota; class Thermoleophilia; order Solirubrobacterales; family Solirubrobacteraceae; genus Palsa-465. The sequence continues at coordinate 647 of JBKQKK010000316.1, forward strand.
CGGGAGGGACGAAGCCGCTGGCCAAGCGAACAGCCCCGAACTCGAGGGCGCAGACACCGCCGGCGTACCCCGCCAGCAGCGTTGCGAGTCCGAGCCACTTGCCGATCAGCACCTCGGTGCGCCGGACGGGGCGGGTCATGATCGTCATGAGGACACCTGATTCGACCTCCGAGGAGATCGCCGGGGAGGCGATCGCCGAGGCGCTCAGCGCTAGAACGAAGCTGAACATGAACATGAACAGGATGAGTGCCTGCGGAACGGCGAGGTTTGTCTCGCCCGAGGTGAGGCTGCGCGTGTGGCTCAGCCGGTCAAAGCCCCAGGCGCTCAGTCCGACGATGACGACGCTGATGGCGAGGAAGGCAAGGAGAAGGCGCCGTCGCACAGCCTCTTTGATCGTGAGCGCCGCGATTGTCAGGGTCGGGTTCATCGCTCTGCCAGCAGTTCGAGGAAGCGGGCTTCAAGGCTCTGGTGCTCGGGGATCACAGCCTGGACCTGTCCGCCGAGCGCGACCAGCTCCTCGACGAGGCCGGCGATCTGGGACGGATCGATGTTCTCGACCACGAGCCAGTCGTCCTGTTGGTCCCAGCTACCGAAGCGTCCCAGGCCACTCCACCAGTTCCCGCCAAGGCCTCCTACCTTCAGTCGCACGCTGCTGTGGTGTCCGAGCAGTTCGTCCAGGCTCCCGGTGGCCACGGCCGTCCCTTTGTCGATGACCGCGACGCGGTCGCACACGTGCTCGGCCTCTTCGAGCAGGTGTGTGTTCAGGAACACGGTGGACCCGCGCTCGCGCAGCTCGCGAATGATCTCGCGCACGTCGTGACGTCCGACGGGGTCCAGCGCGCTGGTGGGCTCGTCGAGCACGACGAGCGCGGGGTTCCCGAGCAGCGCCACGCCGAGCCCGAGCCGCTGCTGCATTCCCTTTGAGAAGGTCCCGACCCGGTCGTTGCCTCGCTGCAGGAGATCGACCGTCTCCAGGGCTCTGCGCTCTTCCTGCTCCCACGTCGCTTTGGGGAGCGCGAGGAGCCGGCAGTGAAGGCGGAGCACCTCTCGGGCGCTTAGCAGGGCCTGGAAGCGAAACAGTTCGGGGAGATACCCGATTTGACGCCTCGTCTCGCGGTCCCCGAGCGGGGCGCCGAGCACGAGCGCTTCGCCTCCGGTGGGCCGCGCGAGCCCGAGCAGGAGCTTCACAACCGTCGTCTTCCCGGCGCCGTTGGGACCGAGGAAGCCGAAGACCTCTCCTCGTTGCACCGTCATCGACAGTGAGTTCACGGCGATCGTGTCGCCGAAGCGCTTGCTCAGCCCCACGGCGTAGATCGCTGGCGACGTTGTGGACTCCGGCGAGCGATCGCCGGCCGCGGAGGAGCCGGCTGCGTCCGAGAGCCGTACCGGGCCCTCGGCGGCGGCTCGCTCGTTCGCGTCGAGTGCGGCTCTCTCAGCCGAGTTGGTTCGCGACATTCAGCACGTCTTGCGAGTCGAGGATTCCCGCGACGACATGGAGGAGCCCCCGGCCGTCCTCCCACACCACCCCGACAGCCGCGTTCGAGGAGTCAGCCAGGAGGACGCCCGGCCAGCGGTCGATCTGTACCGAGCGCGCCGAGGCGCCAGGCGGGACGGGAACGGGCAGGGTCATTCGCAAGTCACCGAGCAGGCGGATCTCCTCGGCTAGCTGTGGCGGGATGCCAGGCTGGCCCAGCAAGAAGGCTTCGATCTGGCTCAGGCTCGCACCCGTGGACTGCGCCGTCGGACCGCGCATCGTCGCGACACCAAGGGTGGGAATGTCGGCGCCGCTGCTCCCGGCGTACTGCGCGACGACGGCCGGGCCGGCGTCGAGGGTCACCGAGCTCCCGGCGAGACCCGCGGCGGTGGAGTTGAAGGTTACGACGGCCTGTAGGCGCGGCTGCACGACGAACTGCTGGACGGCGCCCACACCCGCGGGAAGGTGAGCCGGCAGTGAGACCGGAAAGCCGGCTTCCGCGGCGGCCTGGGCAAGCGAGGACGTCGGGTGGGCGGTGCTTGAGGACCACGTGATGGTTCCGAACCGCAGCGTGCTCGATCCGTTTGGGGTGGAGAAGCCCCCGAGCGCTTGGCTGTCGTCCAGCCCGGTGAAGGCCGCGATCGCTCCCAGGTCGCTCTGGCTCAATGAGACCGGGGCAACGTGGGTTGGCGCGAAAATAGTGGTCAGCGTGGCCGCCGCAGCCGTGCCCGCGACCACGATCCCGATCGCGCCGATCGCCAGCCCGGTCCGCAACGACACGCTCGGGAACCGCGCACGTCGCGCGCCAGCACGCGCCGGCTGGCAGCGCCTCACGGCTTCGCCGGCCGATGGGGACTCCAGCTCACGCTGCAGCCGCGCCCACGCGATGTCGATGTCGGGAACGAGCTGCGGGGCCGAGAACAGCTGGGCGGCTCGCTCTGTGTCGCGGGCGATTTCAGCGCGCCGCGCGCTGCAGTGCCCACAGCTGACCAAGTGGTCGGTGACCCGGTCCGGAACGGCTAGGGGCTCGTCGTCGAGCCGGCGAAGCACCCCGTCAGGAATGTGTCTCACGGTCAATCTCCTTTCGAAGCGCGGACTCCGCCCGTCTGAGCAGAGTCCCCACGTTGCCAACCTTCACCCCGAGCGCGTCGGCAATTTCCACGTAGCTCATGCCGCCGTAGCGCATCACGAGGACCGCGGCCGAGCGGCGCGGCAGCCGACGCAGGACGCGGCGTACCTCCGCCCGTCTTTCCCGATCGATCGCCGTGTCCTCCGCGCTCGGCAGGGAACTCACGACCTGCACCCGCAGCTGGCGCCTGTCGCGGCGCCGCTCCCCGCGAAGCACGTTGAGCGCGGTGTGCACCGCCGCGACCCGAACCCATCCAGCGGCCTGATCGTAGTCGCCGGGGAAGCGTCGGTACGCGGCTAGGAACACATCTTGGGCGACGTCTTGAGCGCCCTGTGAATCGCCGACCACGCTGTATGCCAAGCGCACAACGCTCCAATAGTGGTCGCGGAAGAAAGACTCGAAGGGCGCCGTGCCGGAGCCGCCGTCAGGCCGCTCCCACCGCTCGTTATGTCGCGCCTGCAATCCCATCGCACCCACTAAGCACCACCGCACCCCCAAATGTGACAGTTCAGCCTTCCGCGGGAGCGTCAGTCTCGGAGATGGCACGGCTGCCGCTTCTCGTCCGGGCGGTGGTGGCGAACGTCGGCGCGGAGCTGGCGCCGGTTGGCGGCGGGAATGAGACTTCGATGGTGAGACCACCTTCGGGTCGTGCACGCGCGTCCAGCTCGGCATGGTGCGCGGTGGCGATCGCTTGGACGATGGAGAGTCCCAGTCCGTGTCCGTTGTTGTGTCCCGTGCGGGCGCCGTCCAGGCGTTGGAAGGGTTGGAAGAGACGCTGGAGCTCCTCGGGTGCGTTGTCGGGCCGGTGTTCGTGATGGTCAGGAAGGCGTGCCGGTCGCGGGTCCCGGTCAAGATCTCGAGGTGTCCGCCGGGGGTGTTGTAGCGGATCGCGTTGTCGATCAGGTTGGCGATCAGCCGCTCGAGCAGTCGTGAATCGCCCGGGGTCGGCGCTGGGTCGAGCGTTGCGTGAACGTCGAGCTCGCGGCCTGCGAGCTGTGGGTCGTGCCCGAGCATGGCCTGGGAGGTGAGGGTCGCGAGGTCGAGGCGCTCGCGGCGCTCGAGCCCAGCCTGGCCGCGCGCCCACCAGTCCGCCGCTGGAGACGCGGATTGCTGCTCTGAGCCGCCTCGAGAGTTACCTGCAAACCTCACGGTGAGGCACTCCCAGCGGCAATTGTTGCTGACGGTTTTCGCTCACGCATTTCGGAGCGCCAGCATCGACGCGAGGCGCTCGGACGGCTTCCACGCCGAGAAGACGAGCGGCCGACGGCGTGGGAGCGAGGTACGCTTTCGAGGAGTCTACGAAGGGACGGTCATGGCGTTTGCACCCGGAGATCGCGTTCTTACCGAGGCGGGGTCGACCGAGCGACCCTCGCGCCGCGGGGTTGTCGAGGAGGTCATCCACGGCGACCCGCACCCGCGTTACCGAATTCGTTGGGAGGACGGCCACGAGAGCATCTACACCCCGGCCGACGGGGCACTGAGAACGGACGAGCCCGCAGATCGCTCGGCGTAGGGCGATGGAGCGCCGCCAGGCGCGGCGGCGCTCCAGACACTCCTTCACGTTCTCGACGCGCGCGGCGGCTCCAAAGAGCGCTCGCACGCTCCCATCTCCGAGGTTTGGCTCAGGCACGTTCGTCTCGCGGGACGAGCACCCGCTGCCGGGCAGCGGTCGGCGCGAGTGATCTTTCCTCGTTGGCTAGGCTCGGGGGTGACGGCGGCCAGCAGGAAGGTCAGCGAGCCCGGTCTCGTCGGTGGTCTCGCTGGATCGAGCAGCGCTGTTTCGGGTGGTGGGCGCGCTGACCGCGCGCCGGTGGGGCTCGCCGCTCGTGCAGCGTGGACGGGATCTGCGATCGTTGCCGTGTGCTCGAAACGGTGCGTGCGCTTCAGATCGATCTCGACGGCGTGCTGTACGTCGAGGAGGAGCCGATCGCCGGCGCCCTGAAGGCTGTCGAGCGCCTTCGTTGTGGCGGGCTCACGTTGTGCTTTCTGACCAACACGACGGCGCATTCGCGCGATCAAACGCTCGCGAAGCTAGCGCGCCTGGGTGTCTCGGCCGCGCGCCTTGAGCTCGTCACCCCGGCGTCGCTGGCCGTGGAGCACTGCCGCGAGCGCGGATACCAACGCGTCGCGCTGATCATGAACGACGAGGTCAAGCGCGACTTCGCCGAACTCCGGCAGGCCGATGATCACTGCGACGCAGTGATCATCGGTGATCTTGGCCCAGCGTTCGGCTATGACGTCCTCAATCACGCCTTCCGTCAGGTGGTGGGCGGCGCGGAGCTGATCGCCTTGCAGAAGAATCGATACTGGATGCGCGCCGATGGATTGTCGCTTGACGTCGGCCCGTTCGTCGCGGCGATCGAGTTCGCGGCCGGCTGCGAGGCGTACGTTGTCGGCAGATCGAGTTCCCGCTTCTTCACGCAGCGATCTCGACCGACTCGACCAACGCCCAGCCTGTCGAGGGGATCGGCTCGCCACGGGCGCGACGCTCCTCGAGCACAAGCCCGATCGCGTCGCGAATCATCCCGCGCGCATCCTCGATGCTCTCACCCTGAGTCTGGACTTCCGGCAGTTCGGGTACATGCGCGTACACCCAGCCGTCGCCGGCATCCTCGAGCACCACCGTGAATGTGTGGTCGGCCACGGACAAACGGTAGCGCGGACACCACCCGGGCGGGGCCGACGAGAGGCTCAGGCCGACACATCCAAGACGCAGCGACGGGAGTCCGCGCGCTCGCGGGCAAGACAGACCTCCCCACTTTCGCTTTGATCTTCGACTTCAGGCCGTCCCTGCTTATCCTTTGCGACGTTTCCGAACGTCCGGTCGAGACCGCGGCGGGGTTCGCTCGGTGGCGACCCAATCGTCGACGGACTCGCGCGCGGGCGCGAACCTGGCGGTCCAAGGCGATCGTTGATCCTCGGCGCGGATCGGGCTCAACTCGGACCAGTGGAATGTCGCCAGGCATCGCGACGTTCGCGCCGCCGCGACCGGAAAGGACTCGCCGTCAGTTGAGCGGTCGCCAACGCGGTTCGTGGGACATGTGTGATCGCATTCACGCAGTCGCCCTCGCTACGGCGCGGGTCGAGGCCGAGCGCCGGTGTCGAGGTCGTGGCGTGCGCCGGTGAGCGCGATGATCTCGCGCAGCATCCGGTTGAGGTCCCAGTCCTTGGGGGTGTAGACGGCG
>JBKQKK010000317.1:0-20205 GCA_052147535.1 Solirubrobacteraceae bacterium
TGCGCTCGGTCGCGGCTTGGTCGATGACGGGCCCTGACGCGGTGGGGATGGTGACGGTGATGTGTCGTTGCAGGGCGCGGTGGCGGGCCGGGTCATACGGGATGCGGTCTTGCCAGCAGCGCCACACTAGAGGTCCTGCGCCCAGGGGTTGTGGTGGCGGGTCGTGTCGGCCAGCGTGCAGACCGCTGCTCGCAGGCGTGCTGTTGGGGCGCAACACATATGAGATGTTCGCTCCGGCGTGGTCGACCCGGACCTCTGCTGAGGATCCCGGCGCGCCGTTCATGAACGAGTCGCCGAAGTACGTCGTGTCCTCGACGCTGCAGAACGTCGAGTGGAGCAACTCGACGATCCTGGGCGCCTACGACGCCCAGACGATTCAGGGGCTGACGGAGCGGATCGAGGGTGACATCTACGTCAGCGGCAGCGGCACGCTGGTGCGCGCCCTGCTCGCCGATGGCCTGGTCGATGAACTGAACCTGTTCGTCTTTCCGTTGTCCCTGGGCGCAGGGCCGCGCCTGTTCTCGGACGGAGTCGAAGCCAAGTTCAGCCTCGTTGAGACCGAGTCCTACGACAACGGCGCTCTGCACCTGGTCTACGGGCCGGTCAGATAGCGCTGAGCGGGCGCTTCACGTGATCGACCACGTGAAGCGCCCGAGCCCGGGCCGAGCAGGCATCATGCCCGCCGAGACCTCAAGAGCCTTCGGCCTACTCCGAGGACCGGTTCAGAGCCGCGGCGCGAGCGAAGCTGCGCTTGCCTCGGAGTTCGGTATTCGATGATGAGCGCTGCCGACCTTGGTCTGTTTGAAGTCCGCCGTCCGCAGTCCGCAGACCGTCGACTGCCACGTGTTCGGGAGCGCCCGCGATCGTGCGGTCGGCGCCGTTGTACGGTCATCCTGGTGGCCCTGTCGACGGCAGGACGTGGCACCTTCTGCTGTCCGCCGGCGCCGGGGCGCGGCCGTTCGGATAATGAACTGCCGACCCGGTGCCCCGTGACCGCGCGCACGTCAGCAACGAGCCGGACTGATCTGTCGCGCCGCCACAGGTGGGCGCCGCTATCGCATGCTGCCAGCGCACCTTCCGGATCGCGGTGAGGCGCGTGCAGCACCGCCGGTCAGCTGCTGGCGACACACAGCGAGCGAAGGTCTGTCGGAGCTTGTCGATTTCGGCGTCGCTGTTCGTAGAGGAGATGAGACGGCGCATCCGGCGCCGCCCGTCACCGAAAGGAACCACAAATGTCGATCTCCGTAACGAGCGCAGCGGCCTCGTCGTTGAGGCGCACGACCGTCTTCGTGGCCGCGGTCGCTGCCGCCGCCACGACACTTGCGGCCGCGAGCATGGGAGCCGCCGGTCTACACCTGGCCGCTGGCGGGAGGATCCCGCTGGCGGCGTTCGCGCAGTTCACGTTCGCCGGGGCGCTGCTGGGCGGGCTGCTCGTAGCGGTTCTCGATCGCCGCAGCACGTTGCCACGGCGCCGGTTCATCCAGATCGCGGTGACGCTGACCGCACTGTCCTGTCTAGCGCCTGCGGCTGCGGGCGATGACGTTTCGAGCAAGGTCGGCCTGATCGCGATCCATCTGCTCGCGGCTACGATCATCGCCCCTGTCCTTGCCCGTCAGACGACGCGCTGATTCGGAGGTTTTCGACCTATGCCCCAGTACCTGCTGTCCGTGTGGCACGACGAGGACTATGTCGTCGATTTCTCCAGCCCTGAGGCGCAGGCTCGCGTCGCGCAGGTCGCGGCGTTCAACGATGAGCTGCAGCGGTCGGGCGCTTGGGTGTTCGCCGGCGGTCTGCACCCGGCGTCGTCCGCGACGGTCGTGCGGCCGGCCGGTGATCACGTCTCGATGACCGATGGCCCCTACGCCGAGACGAAGGAGCAGATGGGTGGCGTCTGGATCATCCAAGCTGCCGACCTCGACGCCGCGCTCGGCCTGGCGCGAAAGGCGCCGCGGCCAGCGACGGTCCGATCGAAGTCCGTCCGTTGCAGGCATGACCGACACGCTCGACGCGGTATTCCGTCGCGAGGCCGGCCGCTGCACCGCCACGCTGATCCGCGTCCTCGGCGACATCGACCTCGCGGAGGACGCGGTGGCGGAGGCGTTCGCGATCGCCGCCGAGCAATGGCCGCAGCGGGGGATCCCGCCGAACCCAGGCGGCTGGATCACCACCACTGCACGCAACCGCGCGATCGACCGGCTGCGCCGCGAATCCACCCGTGTTGATCGCTACATCGCCGCCCGCGACATGACGACCCAAGCCACCGACCCGGATGCCACGCCGGAACGCGAAGCCCTTGACCGCTTCGTCGAGGTCGTCCCCGACGACCAACTCAGGCTCATGTTCCTCTGCTGCCATCCGGCACTCGCGGCCGACTCACAGGTCGCGCTCACGCTCCGTCTGCTCGGCGGCCTGGAGACCAGCGAGATCGCCGCGGCCTTCCTGCTGCCGGAGGCGACCATCGCCCAGCGCCTCGTGCGGGCCAAGCGCAAGCTGCGCGACAACCACGCGCCGTACCGCATCCCTGGTGCCGCCGAGCTCCCCGATCGACTGAACGCCGTGCTGGCCTCGATCTATCTGATCTACACCGAAGGACACACCGCCACCGCCGGTCCCGCCCTCACGCGTGTCGACCTCTCAACAGAAGCGATCCGCATCGGGCGGGTACTCGCCACACTCATGCCCGACCAGCCGGAGGTCATCGGACTCCTCGCAATGATGCTGCTCACCGAAGCCCGCCGGCCCAGTCGCGTCGACCCCCACGGCGCCATGGTTCGTCTCGCCGACCAGGACCGCTCACGATGGAACCCAACCTCATCGCAGAAGGCCATGGACTCGTCCGGGTGTGCTTGCGGCGCGACCAACCCGGCCCGTTCCAGATCCAAGCCGCGATCGCCGCCGTTCACACCGACGCGCCCATGGCCGCCGACACCGATTGGTCCCAGATCGTCGCGCTCTACGACCAGCTCTACGCGATCCAGCCGAACTCGGTCATCGCGTTGAATCGGGCCGTCGCCGTGGGCGCGCTCGATGGTCCCTCAGCCGGACTGGACGCGCTCGCCACCGTCAACCTCGCCGACTACCAGCCCTACCACGCCGCCCGAGCGGACCTGCTCACCCAAGCAGAACGTATCGACGAAGCGATCGCGGCCTACGACCGCGCCATCGAACTCACGACCAACGCCGCCGAACGAGAGTTCCTCAGCCGGCAACGCCAACACGCAGTACAGCTGGCGGCCACGCTCACCCGCAACGAGCGCGAACGCCAGCTGTACAAGCAACACGCGCAAGAAAGGGGTCGCCCATGCCCGTAATCAAGGTTGGCACGCGCAAGGACGGGAACATCAAAGGCGCTGACTACGGAGCGTCGATCTCCCTGATCTTCGACGAGAGCGATCCCGGGCAGGGCCCGCGGCTGCATCGCCACCCCTACGACGAGACCTGGGTCGTGCAGGAGGGACATCTCACCTTCCAGTGCGGCGAGGAGCGCCTCGCGGTCGGTGCCGGCGACATCGTGATCATCCCGGCAGAAGTCGCGCACAAGTTCACCAACGATGGCCCCGGTCGCTGCAAGCTGGTGTGCATCCACGCCAGCCCGACGTTCATCGGCGAATGGCTCGAATGAGCTTCTCTCGCGAGCCGTGGCGGCTTCCGATGGACGGCCAGCGCTCAGGGCGGCGAGCGCCTGGGCGCCGCTGCTGATCCGTGTCTGCGCCATGAGGGCGAGGGGGTGATGGCATGAGGATCGAGCGTTCTGGACAATGTCGCATGGCACCTCACCTCCGCGAGGCGACGACGGGCGATTGGTCGGACATCTGGCCGATCGTCGACGAGGTCGTGCTCGCTGGGGACACGTTCGCGTACAGCCCTGAGCTGACCGAGCGCGAGGCCCGCGAGCTATGGATGGTCGCCGCGCCCGGACGGACAAGCGTCGCTGTCGAGAGCGGCACGGTCCTCGGGACCGCAAACATGTACGCAAACCGCGCCGGGCCCGGTGCACACGTCGCGAGCGCAAGCTTCATGGTGGCATCGACTGCGCAGGGCCGTGGCGTGAGACGGGCGCTCGTCGAGGATGCGCTGACCTGGGCCCGCGCAGCAGGGTTCAGAGCGATGCAGTTCAACGCGGTCGCCGAGACAAACGTCGCGGCGGTCAGACTCTATGAGTCCGTCGGGTTCTCGATCGTCGGGACCGTCCCAGAGGCGTTCAACCACCCAGAGCGCGGCCTCGTCGGGCTGCACATCATGCACCTGAAGCTCCGATGAGGAGACCGGACTCGACAACGAACGACGCCGCCGCCGTCCTGTCGTTCTTCGCGGCTCGGCGCCCGCTCAGGGGCGGTCAGAGGCCGCATGCATCAACGATCCCAACGTCCGGCAGCAAGCACGGCCTGCTTCACCGAACCGCTGCAGGTCTTTCGTCGCCGATGCACGACAGCGATTACGTCGTGCGTTCTCGAGAGAACAATCGCGCAGCGTGACGGTTTCCGAAGTGGGTCGGGTCCTATGCGCATACCGTTACCGCAAGACGAGGAGACTCCCAGATGAGCGTCATCATCACCGCTTTTGACTGGTCGCCCGATGGCGGCGCGGGCCTGGCGCGCGATACGCGCGTTCGCTGGGCGCTTGAAGAGGTGGGGCAAGGTTACGAGGTGCGTCTTGTTTCGCTGCGTGCGAAGCAGGAACCCGCGCATCTGCGCATTCATCCTTTCGGCCTGATTCCGACCTATGAGGAAGGCGATCTTGTCTTGTTCGAGACAGGCGCGATCGTCTTGCACATCGCCGAGCACCATGCGGGCCTGTTTCCGGATGATGCCAATGCGCGAGCGCGGGCCATCACCTGGATGTTTGCCGCGCTCAACACCGTGGAGCCGCCGATCCTCGAACTGGTGACCGCCAAGATCTTGGAGGCCGACAGGCCCTGGGCCGACGAGCGCCTGCCTCTGGTCAAAGACCGCATTCGCGATCGTCTGGTCCAGCTTTCTGCCCGCTTGGGCGATGCCGACTGGCTCGATGGGGCGTTCAGCGCGGGCGACCTCATGATGGTGTCGGTGTTGCTTAGGCTGAGGCCCTCGGGCCTTCTGGACGAGTCTCCGAAACTGGCGGCCTATGTGGCCCGCGGCGAAGCACGGCCTGCATATCAACGGGCTTTCGCCGCCCAACTGGCCATCAACGCCGCTAGTCCGCAAGCTGGCTGACAAAGTTCTGCACAGGGCTGCCGCCGTCCCGGGACTTGGCGATGGAGAGCATCTCGCCGCGCGAACGGAGCGTCATAGCCTTGCCGCTCAAACCGCGGGAGAAGCGGCATTGCGGTGAGTTGGCCGTCCGGTGGACCGGCGTTCCGCCGCGCGCAATTACGATGCGAGGCAATGCTTGAGGCCGCCGAACCTGGGTTGTCTGCGGGTCTGGCCGGTCGGGAGCCCGAGCGGGCGGCGATCGAGCGGCTGCTGGCCGGTGCGGTCGCGGGTCAGAGCGGGGTGCTGGTGCTGCGGGGCGAGGCGGGGATTGGTAAGAGCGCGCTGCTTGAGGTCTCGCGGCGGGGTGCGGCCGGGATGACGGTCCTCGAGGTGACGGGGGTGGAGACCGAGTCTGATCTGGCCTTTGCTGGGCTGTTCGGTCTCCTGCGGCCGGTTCTCGCGTTCGCTGGTGAGCTGCCGGCGGTTCAGGCGGCGGCGCTGGAGGGTGCGCTCGGGCTGGCGTCGTCGGCTGATCCGGATCGGTTCCTGGTGTCCGCGGCGGCGCTCGGGCTGATTGCCGCGGCGGCCGAGCACCAGCCTGTCGTGTGCGTGGTCGATGACGCGCACTGGTTGGACACGCCGTCAGCTGACGCGATGGTGTTCGTCGCGCGTCGTCTGCGTGGCGAGCGGGTGGTGATGCTGTTCGCGGCTCGCGATGGCGACCGCCGGCAGTTCGAGGCGCAGGGGGTGACGCAGATGCAGGTCGGGGGTCTGGCGTCCGATAGCGCGGAGGGTCTGCTGGCGCAGCACGCACCGCGCGCGGTGCCCGCGGTCCGGGCCCGGCTTTTGGCCGAGGCGCGCGGTAACCCGCTGGCTCTGATCGAGTTGCCCGCGGCGCTGAGTGAGGACCAGTTGGCGGGGCGTGCGCCGCTGCCCGAGTCGATGCCCCTCACCCCTCGTCTGGCTGATCTCTTTCGCCGGCGGGTCGAGCGGCTACCGGCCGATGCGCAGCAGGCGCTACTTGTGGCCGCGATCGACGGGACCGGTCATCTGGCTGTTGTCCTGGGCGCGCTCGGCGAGCTCAGGCTTGACGGCGACGCGCTTGGGCCTGCCGAGCGTGCGGCGCTGATCCGCACCGACAGCGCCCGGATCGAGTTCCGTCATCCGCTCGTGCGAGCCGCCGTCCACGAGCGGGCCACGCTCGCAGAGCGCCAGCGCGTGCACACCGCCCTCTCGATGGCGCTCGCGGGCGATGAGCACGTCGATCGTCGGGTGTGGCATCAGGCGATGGCGACCGTGACCGGTGACGAGGAGGTGGCCGTGGCGCTCGAGGCGTCCGCCCGCCGCGCCCAGCTGCGCGCGGGTCATGCTTCGGCCGCGACCGCCTACGAACGCGCCGCCGAGCTCACCCGTGAGCGGACCCGCGTCGCGCCCCGGCGGCGGCGGCCGCTCAGGCCGCCTGGGACGCCGGGCAGCCCCAACGCGCACTTGATCTGATCGCACGCGACCTTCCGCTCGGCGATCGGCCACTGCGGTCGCGTGTGCTGTACCTCCGCGGTGTCATCGAGGCGCGCTGCGGAAGCGCGAGGGAGGCGGTCGCGACGCTGCTTGACGCAGTCGGAGAGGCTGACAGCGATCTGGCGTTGGCGATGCTGCACGAAGCGGCGGAGGCCGCCGGCGTGATCGGGAATGTCGCGATCGTGCGTGAGATCGGAGAGCGGGCGGCCAAGCTCGCGCCAGAGAGCGTGCGGGCCCAGTTCAGCCAGCGCATCCTCGTCGGTGCCTCTGCGCTGGTGGCCGGCGAGCTCGAACGGGCGCGGACCACGCTCGATTCCGCTCTCTCGCTCGCGGCGTCGCTGGGCGAGGATCCGCGCGCGCAGGTCTGGGCCGCCCAGGCGGCCGGCGGGGAGCCTGGCACCGCGCTGGCGTACACGACCACGGCGGTCGCGCTCTCGCGCGCGCAGGGATTGCTCAGCGTGCTCCCGGTCGCGCTCGAGCATCACGCCAAGGAACTGCTGCGGGCGGGCCGGATCGACCTTGCCTACGTCGCCGCGCAGGAGGGATACACCCTGTCGACCGAGCTCGGCCACGGCTCGGGATGGCATCTACAGACGATGGCCCATGTGGAGGCGATCCGGGGGCTCGAGGACGCCTCGCGGGCACACATCGAGGAGGCGCTCGAGATCGCTCAGCACCGCGTTGATATCTATCTCGATGCCGGCGTGCGTGCGGCTGGAGGCCTGCTCGAGCTCACGCTCGGGCGGCCCGAGGCGGCTGCGGCGGCGCTGCTCGAGGTTGCGTCCGCTGACCGCGAAGACCTGACCCTCGTCGCCACGGCCGCGCCCGCGGCCGACGCGATCGAGGCGATCGTCCGCGGCGGGCTGCCCACCGAGCGAGCCGTCGCCCCGCTGGGTCTGGTGCGCGACTGGGCGCAGCACGCGCCCAGCGACGCCAACCGGTCGCGGCTCGCGCGCTGCGAAGCGCTGGTCGGAGCGGGTCCTATCGAGGAGCGCTTTGCTCAGGCGGTCGCGCTCGGGGAGGCGCTGACCGCCTTTGAGCGCGCCCGCACCCATCTCGTGTACGGCGAATGGCTCAGGCGCCAGCGCCGGCGTGTGGACGCGCGTGGGCATCTGCGCGAGGCCGCTGAGCGGTTCCGCTCGATCGGCGCCACGCCCTGGGCCGAGCGCGCGGACGGCGAGCTGCGTGCGACCGGGGAGACCTCGCGCCGTCGGGAACCCTCCACGCTTGACCAGCTGACCCCGCAGGAGCTGCAGATCGCGGGGCTCGCGGCGAGCGGGCTGACGAACCCCGAGATCGCGTCGCAGCTGTTTCTGAGCCCGCGCACGATCGAGTATCACCTGCGCAAGGTGTTCACAAAGCTCGGGATCGCCTCTCGTTCGGAGCTCATCTGGCTCGGAGACCTCTCGACGAGAACCGGCTGACGGTCGCGGACTGGTGAGCTCCCTGATGCGAGCGGTCCGCCGCGAGGCGACACTGCCCGCATGCCAGACACCGAGCTCAACCCGCCGGCGCTTCGCGTTCTGATCGTCGATCCGCACGAGGTGTCGCGGGCCGCGATCCGGGCTCTGCTACGAACCGAGGGACTCCAGGTCGTGGCCGACGTCGCGACCGCCGCCGAGGGACTCGGGCTCGCCCCCGAGGCGCGGCCCGACATCGCAATCGTCGACGTCGACCCCCGCTCAGCGCTCGCTCTCGCGACCGGACGCGCGCTCACCGGGCTCGCGGCGCGGGTCGTGCTGACCGCGAGCACTCCTCTGCAGGCCGCCCCGAACGAATACACGTTCATCCCCAAGGCTGAGATCTGCGCGCGCCGACTGCGCCAAGCACTCACAGCCGAGCACACCGCGAACCAAGGACCACCTCAATGACGATGCAGGCATACCTGGACACGATCACCACCAACACTGGGAAGACCCCCGAGGAGATCATCGAATTGGCCGGTGCTGAGGGTCTGCTCGAACCCGGCGTCAAGCCGCAGGCGATCATCAGCTGGTTCAAGGACGAGTTTGGGCTGGGCCGTGGTCACGCGATGGCGATCGTGTCCGTGATCAGGCGCCAGACCGAGCCGCAGGCGTCCACCGACGAGAAGGTGGACCGCCACTTCGCCGGGCGCAAGGCGGTCTGGCGCTCGGCCTACGACAACCTCGTGAGCACCGTCGCCGGCTTCGGGCCCGACACGGACGTCGACGCGGGCAAGAGCTATCTGAGGCTGCGCCGAGCCGGGAAGAAGTTCGCGATCGTGCAGGTCACCACCGACCGGCTCGACGTTGGCATCAAGCTGGGCGACGAACCCGCCGCCGACCGCCTCGAGGCAGCGGACAACTGGAACGCGATGGTCACCCACAGGGTCCGACTTCACGACCCCAGCGACCTGAACCCCGAGCTGATCGCCTGGCTCAAGCGCGCCTACGCCAGCCAGTGACCCTCGCACCCGCCAACCCTCAATCACAGATCAACGGAGGAAGACACTCATGCGAAAGCTCCTCTCGGGACTGTTCATCACCCTCGACGGGGTGGTCGAGGACCCACACAGCTGGAACCCGGCGTACTACAACCACGAGATGACCGCCGCGGTACAGTCCGCGCTCGCCAACAGCGACACGCACGTGTACGGGCGCCGATCCTACGACATGTTCCGCTCCGTGTTCACCGGCCCGGGATCAGAGCGGATCGGGCACGCGCCGCTCATGAACGACACCCCAAAGGTGCTCGTCTCAACCACGGTCGGGGACGCCGACTGGGGTCAGACGACCGTGATCACCGGCGATGTGGGCGCTCGCATCCGCGAGCTCAAGCAGCGTCCCGGCGGCACCATCAGCGTCCAGGCCAGCCCGACACTCATCCGCTTCCTGCTCAGCAATGGTCTGCTCGACGAGCTGCATCTCCTGATCCACCCCGTCATCGTCGGGACCGGGCAGCGGCTGTTGGACGGGGTCAGCGGCCCCGCGTCGTTCGACGTGATCGACGCCACCCGGTTCACCACCGGCGTCCTGTCCCTGCGCCTGGCCCCCAAGGGCACCGAGCGGCCCGCGGTCGCACCCGAACCCCACCAGCGCTCAGTTCCACGACCGGCACTGGTCTAACCATCATCACCACGAACATCGAGAACAGGAGTACAGAGATGAACACCGTCACATCAACCGACGGCACCACGATCGCCTACGACCAATACGGCGACGGACCTCCGCTGATCCTCGTCAACGGCGCGCTCGGCGACCGCAAGCTCGACCGCCGCTTCAAGCAGATGATCGGCCTCGCCGAGCTGCTGTCCCCGTCACATACGGTCATCAACTACGACCGGCGTGGCCGCGGCGACAGCGACGAGGCCGGACCCTTCGCCGTCGAGCGCGAGATCGACGACATCGCAGCACTGATCGCCGCAGTCGGCGGCCGAGCAGCACTCTTCGGCTTCTCCTCCGGTGGCGCGCTCGCGTTACGCGCGGCCAGCGTCGGGATCGGCGTCGATCGGGTGGCCGTCTACGAGGCACCGTTCATGGTTGACCGGGCCGAGAAGCATCCCCCAGCTGATTACGGTCAGCGGCTCGAGGACCTGATCGCCTCTGGCGACAGCAACGGCGCCGTGAAGCACTTCATGCGCAACGCGATGGGTATGCCAGCTCCGGTCGTGGCGATGATGCGGCTGATGCCGATGTGGAAGGACATGACGGCCAACGCCCACACACTCAGCTACGACTGGGCGGCGCTCGGCGAGCACAACATGCAGGGCGACCCGTTGACGCCGGATGAGTGGTCGTCGGTGCACGTGCCGGCATTGGTTGTCTTCGGCGGCAAGAGCCCCGCCAACCTGACCAAGGGAGCGCGCGCACTCGTCGGGGTGCTGCCCAACGCGCAACTCCGCACACTCGAGGGCGTTGGCCACAACCTCAAGGTCAGCCGCCTCGCCCCGGTCTTGACCGAATTCCTCGACACCGGCGACCGCAGCACCAACGCGTCGCACGACCACGCGCCACGGGTCGCATGACCACACCGCAATCCGTCCTACCGCCAACAGTCCAATGCACAGGCCATCCGGTCCCTCCCGCCCGCGGCCAGGATGACCTCGCCGCGGGGCGTCACCCAGACGTCCCCGAACGCTCACAGCAGTCACGAAGTCGACGTCGCTCAGTCACGCCGAGGCTGCCCAAATCGGACAACAGGGCCACGTTCGCGATCGGCACACGGCGCTGAGATTCGTGCGACGGTCCGACGCGATTGCCGCCACCGGGCCGCTCGCTCTTGCCGGCCCGGCGCCGGCAGGCCAGCAAGTGCCGTGAGTACCGCTCGCCCGCAGGAACAGGCGTCGATGCTGCCGCTCGCACCGCTCCTGCTGCGGAACGATGTCGACAGCGTCGGCGATGTCCGGGCTGGGTACAGCTGCCACGGGAAAGCAGGTCTCACGGTCAACGGGCAGAGCGCCCTCCTTATCGCCAAACGCGGAACTCGCCGGCCGCGTCGGCCGGCGAGTTCGCGAGTTCCGCGTTTGGCGACGAGCAGGTGACTTCGCACGCACGGGTCGGGACCGCTTTCATACTCGCGCATACAAAGGAGCCCGGCACCGCTTCGTGACCGCGTGTGTCCGGTTCCGGCAGTGCTCGCCGGTCGTCTTGCCCGGCGAGCGGTGACTGCTTCGCCCGTCCAGCGGCAACGTGATCGACGGCGGACGCGCTATCGCGATCGTGGCGAAGCGCTGGTTCGGCAGGGACCGTCGGAAAAGCGAAAGGGATCGTCCCGCACGAGCGGGCCTGGGTCGCCGCTGTCGGCATCGAGCAGCCACTTCCCAGTGTTTGGCGCTGACGAAGTCGCTTGCCCGTGTCCAAGGGATGCTTCTCCCGCGAGCCGTGCGGCGATGTGTCTTTCGGGTCCCGGCTCTCAGCTCGTAAGCCGGATCAGTTCTGCTTCGAAGAGTTGGTTCGGATCGATGTTCATCGACGCGTAGTTGCCCGCGATCTCGAGGCTGACGAACCCGTGCATATGACTCCAGGTGAGTACGGCGTGGAGGGCGGTCGAGGGGTCGACTTGGGCGCCACGCGCGTTCGCCCATCGCGTGAGTTCGGCCGCAAGCGGTTTTGTGGGTCGTAGCGTGTTGCTGGGGGCGGGGAGGGTTCGGATCAGTAGGTCCATCAATGCTTGGGCGGCCTCGATCAGTCGCTCGGCGTGCGCGTCGTAGCCGGGGAGCGGTGGTCCGAACAGCAGCTGGTACCGGTGCGGCTGGGCCAGCGCCCAGCCCCGGTACGTGCGGGCGAACGTCCCGAAGCGCCGGCGCGTGGGTTGGTTCGGGGTTTCGTCAATCACGTCCCGGAGGGATGCGGCGAGGTCGCGGTAGGCGTCGATTACGAGTTCGGTGAGTAGTTCGTCGCGGCTGGAAAAGTAGCGGTACAGCGCCGGGCCGGAGACGCCTAGTTCCTTGCCGATCGCGTTCACGGACACGCCGGCGGGGCCTGATGCCGCGAGCTGGCGGAGGGCCGCCTGCTTGATCTCGTCGCGGATCTGGGCGCGAAAACGCTTGCGGGGAGTGCTCGGTGGGAGTTCAGGGGCAGTGCTCACGATGGCCTTGACAACGAGCCTAACAGGTGCATACTGAAGTTAGAGCATCTAACTAAAACTCTCGCATATCACTTAATGAACAAGGGATCATCACACCATGTCCGCACGCACCACCAACGCCGCAACTCTCAACGCCGAGCTCGCTGAGCCGTGGCGGCAGCTTTGGAACGGTGATCTGTCGATCACCGACCGGATCATCGCCGAGGACTTCGTCGCGCACGCAGCGCCGATCACCGGCGTCGGCGGCGACGAGATCCACGGGCGCGAAGCGCTCAACCAATGGGTCAGCGGCATCAACATGCCGCTTCCCGACCTGAACTTCGAGATCACCGTCGGACCGATCGCCACCGATGACTACCTCGTCGTGCGCTGGACGGCCCGGGGCACCTATGGCGGCGGATTCCCCGGCGCGTCTGAGGACGCGGTCGGCTCGGTCATCACATTCACCGGCACCGACACGCTCCGCGTCATCGACGGGATGCTTGCCGAGTACTGGGCCAACGCCGACAGCCTGCTGTTCGTGCAACAGCTCGGTGTCACAGAACTCCCCGGCGCGCACAGCTGACGCGTCGTCCAGCTGCAACGAGAAAGGAGATCCCCATGACGTTTCTGTTCACAGACGACGCATTCTCATTCGAGGCGCTACGGGTCACCGGCTACGCCTGCTACGGCGGTGCGGACCTCGGTGAGGTGATCGTCACGGCACGACAGATTCCCGATGGGGACGAGGCCGCGTGGCACGCGCACTGGAAGCAGATCGCGGAGCGCCTGCACTCCGAAGGAGAGCAGGCGCTCCGCAACGGACACCGGATCACCGCGCGGGAGACGTTCCTGCGCGCCTCCAACTACTACCGAACAGCGGACTTCTACCTCCGCGAGGACCCCGCCCACGATCCCGAGGTCGCGCTCCTCAGCCAGCGTGTCCGCGAAAGCTTCGCGGCCGCCGCCGGACTGCTGGACCCACCCGCAGAACAACTCGCGATCCCGTTCGAAGGAACCACGCTCCCCGGCTACCTCTTCCGGCCCGACCACACGAACACCCCGCGGCCGACCCTCATCTACCACGGCGGCTATGACTCCGTCCTCGAGGAGGCCTACTTCGTCGCCGCGGCCGCCGCGACCCGCCGCGGCTACAACTGCATCGCCTTCGACGGTCCGGGGCAGGGCGCGGTCCTGCGCGACCAGGGTCTCACGTTCCGGCCCGACTGGGAAACGGTCGTCGGCGCGGTCATCGACACCGCTCTCCGGCGGCCCGAGGTCGATCCCGACCGGATCGCGCTCATGGGCACAAGCCTCGGCGGGTTCCTCGCCGCTCGCGCCGCCGCCTTCGAGCACCGCCTCGCCGCGCTCATCCTCCACGACGCCATCTTCGACATCCGCTCAGGACTGCGGTCCCTGCCGACCGAGCTCCTCGACATGGCAGACGACGGCAGGGACGACGACTTCGCGCGAGGTGTCGAACCGCTCATCCGACAGAGCACCTTCCTGCGCTGGTTCCTGCGCAACGGCGCCTGGGCATTCGGAACCGCATCCGCAGCAGCGCTGATCCGCGCGGCAAACGCCTACAACCTCGAGGGCATCGCCTCACAAATCGATTGCCCGACGCTCGTCCTCGAAGCCGAGAACGACCATCAATTCGCCGGCGAAGCCGACCGCGTCAGACAGGCCCTTCGGACAACGCACCAGCACATCCTTCTCACCGACAGCGATGGCGGCGGAGAACACTGCCACGAGGGAGCGATGCTAACCCTCCACCATCATGCCTTCGACTGGCTCGACGACACCCTCAAACCACCCAATCCCCGCCAGCGCGACAGGAACGCCGACACAATCGCCCGGACGACCTAAGCGTCAACCACGCACGCGCCGAGGAGCGGCTCGGATCCACCCAGCCCGACAAGGGACCACCTCGGCGCGTTCGACGCCTGCACCGGTAACGCCATGAAACGGGGTGCGGCCACGGTGTGACCCAATAGGCGTCGAGCAGCAGCAGTGCCCCGCAGGGCTGCCGACCGGCGGCCCTGCATTCGTGCCCGCACGGGTATCTTGGCGCCGCCGCAGCCGGGCTCGCATCGCGCGGCATGCAGGGCGCGAACGACATGAGCCGGCGGGCAAGGAGCCGCGGGTCATGCTCGCGGCGAGATGCGAGGCGGACGGAGTCTACGGTGCCGACACCTGCATTCGTGTCCGGGCGCGCATCGCTGGAGCCGGTGCGGTCGTAGTGACCTCTGTTCGAGGGGGCCACGCGGTGGCCGCGGATCTCGTGGCCGCATTCCGCGCCGAGCAGCGACCTCTGGGCAGCGTCCCACGTGGCCGCAGGAGCGGCAATGTGGCCACGCGCGGCTGCTTCCAGTCCTCGTGCGATTCGATCGCTGACGTTAGATTTGCTCGCTGTGACGTGAGCCGGGCCCGCAAACGACCTTGGTCTACCCGTGTCGGCTTTCGTCTGCGAGCGGCACCGGGCTTGTCCGATCCGCGTGATCCGCTCGAGGACGTCTTCGAATCCGGGGGTGAGCTGTTTCTCGCGGTCGGCTACACGCCAGGCGGCGCGCCGTTCGGCCCTCGGGTTGAGATCGTCGATGGCGAGCTCGTGTTTCTCGATGAGCCGCCCGTTGACGTCGACTCGATGCCGGGACCCGACGACGAGAGTTCTGCCCAGTGGGATCCGCAATCGCCGCGGCCAGACAGCCCCTCCTGAGCTGAGCGGCAACCGGGCGCACACCGGCCGTGGGCCTGGACTGCTGGTTGTCGATCAGATCAACCCTCTCGCCCATCCGGCCGTCGCTTCTGCTTTTTCGGCTGATTGGGGAAGTCTCGCTGATTGGTCGCCGCGTGTTCGTGCATCGCGTGTTCGTCTTGGTGCGGTGTTCGGTCGGGACGGGTCTCAGCTGAGGCCGGTCCCGAGCAGCAGGGTGATCGTGTGACGCAGGCGCGCGAAGTCGGGCGCCTCGTCGGCGAGCGCCAGCTGCAGGCTGATGCCGCGCAGTTGCCCGACGATCGCGAAAGCCGCTGCGTCGGGATCGAGGGCGGTGATGGGAGCGGCCTGGCGTAGAGCGCGCGCGAAGCTGGCCCGGAAGTCCGCGTCGCGCTCGGCGAAGATCGGCCGTAGGTCGGGATCGTCGGCGATCGCCTGTGCCCACAGCATCGCGAAGACGCGGGTGTCGCGCGGGTGCTGTTGCAGAGTTGCGAGGTAAAGGTCGACCTGGGCGAGCACGCGCTCGCGGCCGTGGAGCTCGACAGGCGCGGGGGGGACGAGCCCCTGCAGGGCGCGGGCTAGGGTTTGCATCAGCCCGCGGCGACTGCCGAAGTGATGGGTGATGATCCCGCGGCTGTAGCCGGCTTTGGCGGCGACCGCCGCGAAGGTCACCGCGCTGACGCCGTGCTCGCTGATCAGCTGCTTGGTCGCTTCCAGTACGCGCTGTTCGGCCTCGGCGCGTCGCTCGGCCTGCGTACGCCGCCGGGTGCCGGCGCCGGTCATGTCGCCAGGGAGGACCAAAACGCCGACAGCGCCTCAGCGCCCGGACGGCCGTCGTTTTCGGTCATCCACCAGTGCCTGAGGCCCGGCAGCTCGGCGACGACCGCGCCGGCGCGCGCGGCGGAGCGGCGCTTCTGCTCGTCGCTCCCGACGAGCCTGTCGGCCGTCGCCAGCACCGCGAGGCCGGGACGCGCCGCGGCAGCTCCAAGATCGGCCGAGACCACGTCAAGGTCCTCCCGGCGCCGGGAGCGATAGAGGCTGAGGATGCAGGCGCCCATGGCCTCGTCAAACCCCGTCGCGACCCGAGCGGCGATCGACGCCTCCATGCCATGCCCGTTGAGAAACGCCGCACGCTGCTCGGGGCTCTGCTTCAGGTTGGCGGCGATCCAGGCCTCGCCGGCGCCCGGCGTCTGCCACACCTGCGCCAGCTCGTGCCACTCGTAGTCGGGGTCCAGCACACCAAGACCGTCAACGCTCCAGCTGCGCAGGAGGTCCGGCCGGCTCATCGCAACGCCGATCGCATGCGCTCCGCCGACGTCGTGGCCCACCAGGTCGACCGGTTCGCCAATGTCTTCAAGCTCAGCGATCAGCCACGCGACGTACTCGGCAGAGGTCGCACCGAACCCACCGGGCACCGGGGCACCGAACCCGGGCGGCGAGAGGCATACCGGCTCATCGTGACCGGATTCGACCAGCCGCTCCACCAACAGGTCCCAGACCACGTCGGTCTCCGGGTTGCCGTGAACCAGAACAATTGGCACGCCGCTCTTTTCAGCCTCTTCGATCAACTGACCCCTCATCTTCTCTAGTTACTTGTCGGCTGACCAACAATCTACCAAAGAGCCTCAGTCGACTCGAGCAGCCCGCTTAGATGCTCGTCTGAATGACCCGTGGGCGCTTGTCCCACCGAGACGGAGGCCGTTCCGCAATGTCCCTGGAGCGGCAGTCTCGCGCGGCTTCGGCTTCGCGACCGCATCGGGCTGCAAGTAGCAGTCGCTCGCCGGCGCCGACATGGCCGCAGTGCCGCTACACCAGCGCCTGAGCCGAGGACCGCAAGGCGCGGAATGCGGCCACGAGATCGGCGCCGACCGCCTGACCCCTATAGGTGTGAGGCGGCAGCGCCGGTCGGTCGTGGTGGGAGCGAGTGATCGGTCACGAAAGACCTGCTCTGCGAGTCCCGCGAGCATCTCGGGCGGGACGCCGACTTCCCTGCCTTGCGCGGAAGGCTGGTTCTTGCGGCGAGGTCGCTCGGTGGGGTGGTCGTGGGGGCGCTTAGCGCGACCTGATCCCGTCGATGGCTAGATCGAGAAGTCGTTGTGCCTGCGCTTCGCCAGCTTCACCGGGTGGGACTCGCCACAGGGCGCCCATGATGAGCAGAACGTCGTCCGGGTCAAGACTGGGCCTGATCGCGCCGGCTTGCACGCCTGCTCGGAGCAGGACGTCGATCGCGGCGAGGACCGGCTCGTAGGTGTCTCGGACGACGTCCTCTCTGACGGCTGGGCCGAGGGCGTCGCCGAGTCCGTGCTTGATCCTCACGTAGGAGGCGAGACGCTCAAACCAGTGACGGAAGGCCTCGAGCGGCGGATATTCCTCCAGCAGTTCCGGAACCGAATCGACCAGTAGCTGCACGTCGTTGCGATAGACGGCGAGCACGAGGTCCTCGCGAGTCGGGAAGTGGCGATACAGCGTGCCCGCGCCGACGCCCGCAGCCTTCGCGATCGAGTTCAACGATGCATCATTTGAAACGGCGAGCAGGTCGTGCGCGACACGAAGGATGCGCTGTCGGTTCTCGCGCGCATCGGCGCGCAGGACTTCCTGGTCGATACCGCTCACCGGGCTTTCAGAAATGGGTGCAGGTCCCCTGGAGGGAGGCAGACCTGAAGAGTCCGATCGAGACGACAACGCTGCTTTAGCGGGTAGTTTGGGGTCAACCTAGACCCATTTCGGCAAGGGGCCACTCGGTTGCAGAACCAGCGACGCGAAGCCGGTGTTGCGGCCTTTCGTAATCTCGCGGCTCGGATTGGCGGACGAAATCGACGCTAAGAGGTCATGCCGCGCCCTCGAATCCCCCGTAGATTCAAGCCGCGGTGTCCCTCCAGGGGACCTGCACCCTTCAGAAATAGGAAACGCTCCCAACTTGCTAACCGGAGATCTCTCCGATATCTTCTCCATACGACAAGCGGAGATCTCTCCGAATGATTCTGGCACACCGAAGGAGCGTCCATGTATTACGTCAAGCTGGGCAACTCGGGCCTCGACGTCTCCCCGATCGCCATCGGCGCGATGACCTACGGCGATCCGAGCCGCGGGCATCCCGTGTGGTCGCTGAGCGAGGAGGACAGCCGCCCGCTGATCAAGCACGCGCTCGACGCCGGAATCAACTTCTTCGACACCGCGAACATGTACTCGCAGGGCTCCAGTGAGGAGATCCTCGGACGCGCGCTGAAAGACTTCGCCGACCGTGACGAGATCGTCATCGCCACCAAGCTCCGCCACCCAATGCGCCCCGGCCCCAACGGCCAGGGACTCTCCCGCAAGGCGATCTTCACCGAGATCGACCACAGCCTCCGCCGGCTCGGCACCGACTACGTCGATCTGTACCAGCCCCATCGCATGGACCCGACCACGCCCCTGGAGGAGACACTCGAGGCGCTCAGCGACGTCGTCAAAGCCGGCAAGGCCCGGTACCTCGGCGCCCCATCGATGCGCGCCTGGGAACTCGGCAACGCACTCGCGCTGCAACGCCAACACGGCTGGGCTCGCTTCATCACACTCCAACACCACTACAACCTGCTCGCACGCGAGGAAGAGCGAGAGATGCTGCCGCTGTGCGCCGCCGAGGGAATCGGCACGATCGTCTGGAGCCCACAGGCGCGCGGCCGCTTGACCCGAGACTGGGGCGAGACAACCCAGCGCACCGCGTCCGACCCGTTCGCCGACATGCTCTACACCCAGCCCGACAGCGACCACGCGATCATCGACGCGGTCGGCGAGATCGCCGCCGAGCGCGGCGTCAACCGAGCCCAGATCGCGCTCGCCTGGCTACGACGCAACCCCGTCATCGTCGCCCCCATCGTCGGAGCAAGCAAGCCATCCCACATCGACGACGCCATCGCCTCACTCAAACTCGAACTCACCGACCAAGAAGCCAGCCGACTCGAAGCACCGTACACCCCCCGCCACGACTTCCAAGGCATCTCCGACGACACCGAGCTCGCGCGGATATCCGCCCGGATCGGCATCAAACCAGCCGGCCGATAACCACCGTCCTCCAGGATCGCAAGGCCACGCAAGACCCGCTCTCAGGAAGAGACGTGCATCTCGATTGCAGCCGGCGTCTCCCTCCGGTGCGCGGAACTCAGGGCTCGGAGCAGCTTCGTGACCTGAAAGGCAGTGGGAGGGGCGGCTGAGACGTGCTCTCCGCGCATTGGGGGTCTTCGGACGGATGTCCGTCCAGACGCGTGGCGAAACAAAAGTAGATCTTCCCGAGCGCGTAAGGTCTCCGCAGCAGACGCGGCCACGGGTCAACGCCGTCGAGTTTGGGAAGCCGCCGGTGACTTCGGTGACCTGGGCCGCTCTCAGTTCTAGTTCGTCAAACCGGAGGGTTGGAAGCAGCGATGCGAAAAGTGATTGTCGCAATGTCCATATCACTGGATGGGTTCGTTGCTCCGGCGAGAGACGCACCGGATCACCGGTCTCTGCCCGAGGATCCCGCGCTGAAACAAATCAAACTCGACTGCTCCGCCAGGCCGGCATGCACGCGATGGGACGCGTCACCTACAACGAGATGGCGGCCCACTGGCCGGTTTCCACCGACGAGTACGCGGCGCCGATGAACGATGTGCCGGAGGTAGTGTTCTCGAAGACCCTGGCGAGCGCCGACTGGAACGATTCACGAGTAGCCCGCGGCGACATCGCCGAGGAAATCTCAGCAATGAGACTGGAGCCCGGCGGCGACATCATTGCCTGGGGCGGCGCAAGCTTCGTGCAGGCGCTTTCACGACAGGGCCTCGTAGATGAATACCGCCTGGTGATCAACCCTGTGGCGCTGGGCAACGGGTTGCCGCTGTTCAAGGACCTGTCTGATCCGATCGAGCTGCAGCTCGTCGAAGCAAGGACGTTCGCGAGCGGGGCGGCACTCCACGTCTACCAACCGAGGGCGTGGATCCGACTTGATCTTCCCGGTTTACCGCAGTTTTCCCCGTCCGGCACAAATCGAGTGGCGAAGACGACAAGGCTCAAGAGTTGCGTCGAATCGGAAAAGCGGGTGTCTGCCCGAAACGGCGGTTGCAACCTGCTTATCGCCAAACCCGGAACTCGCCGGCTGCGTCGGCCGATCGGCGGCTTCATCAATCAGCCCGGACCCTGGTTTCGTGGAAAGCGAGAGCCAGCGCTTGCTCGATTCTTGCTAGCGCCGACCGCCGCTCTCGGCGAGAAGCAGCGGTCTGATCGAAAGGCATGAGACCGCTGCAATGCCTATAGGTCATCCTTGAT
>JBKQKK010000318.1:0-5392 GCA_052147535.1 Solirubrobacteraceae bacterium
CCGGTCGCGGCGTGCTCAAAAACACCCACAAACCAGGCAAAACACCAAATCCAGGCCCCGTCATCGCACACCCAGACCGCTGCTCCCTACACCGTCAACAACCGGCCAAGTTTTTCCGGATCAACTAGCTAAGCTATCTATGCGCGTGTGTGCATGCGGCAACCGGATTGTTGTCTCGGTCTGTGGCTTGACCTGTCCGACAGCGGTCGCGGTCGTGAGGTATGGCGTGTCTGGGATCGTGAGCGCTCCGCGCCGCAGGGGACCATGTGACCGGCGTGAATCTTGTGACTGCATTCCGCGAGTTGCAGTCGCCTGACGCCTATACCGTGGACCGCCGCTTCAGCGGGCGAAGCGCGCACCGGCCCCCTCTCCCACTGCGCTGTGCAGTTGGCGATTGGCTGGTGTTGCCGAGCGGCAGAGAGTCCTGCCTTGGGCGTACAACGCTGCTCGTTCCAAGCTGGATTGTCGAGGGCCCGGGCTTCTGCGATGATCTCGCCCGCACACGGGCGAAGTCTGGAGCAAGCGGTGTTCGAGCACGGTTGGGAGTCGGGGGAGGCTAGGATCGTCACACGCCGACTCGTTGATGAAGATCACGATCGCGTTGCCCCGGGAGGGGAAATGGGCGGGGATCAGATGGACCACGCAATCGAGGTCTACTTCCAGAGCTTTGCGTACATCGCCGACATCCAGCCGGACAGCGGCGCACTTCCGTTCCGGGCCACGCTGAAGGAACCGTTCAACGCGGCTCACTTCCACTCCCCTAATATCGGGCAGCTCGTACGCGTGAAGTTCAAGGACGGAAAGGTCAAGTTCGACAAATCCGACCCGGAAGTCTTCTATACGGGCAGCTCTCGACACAGGATCCGGGACATGACAACTGTCGCCGAGGCCAACTCGCCCGAGGCGATGGCGCGCTGGAACGCGATCGCAAGCGCGGCGCCTGGCACGCCGCTACCGGCAGCACAAGCAGGGCCGCTGCCGGGGCCACCCGCCGACATCTCAACGATGGTCGGCCGGATCTCGGCCGACGCCGGCGAGCTCGCCGACATCGCAGTGAGGATGCGACGCGCGCGCGAATCGGGGAATGCGGATGAAGCCAACCGTCTGAAATCGGACACTGCGAGCCGATGGGCTGAGGGATCAGCCGCTCCTCAGGCCGGCGACGCCCTCGCGCCGGGCGCGGGCGCGGGCGCGCGCGATTCGCTCGAGGCCTCCAGAAGCTGGCGGACCTCCATGATCGCGGCGTCCTCAGCGACGCTGAGTTCGCCCGCGAGAAGGCCAAGATCCTCGCCGAGAGCTGACCCGCGGATCTGACACAGCAACTGGTCCGGGCCCTGCTGGCCTCGGTGGCATGAGCGCGCGAGCCCCCCAGCACAACTCGCCTGAACGCCACGCGAGCGGGGCTCGCCAACGAGCCTCGCGATCGCCTCACGGCGCATGTGCACCGCCAGCAGCCCGCACAGCACGAGCACTTACCATGCGAGAAGCCACGGAGTCGTCGCGGCGCGCCGCGACGCTGACGATTGTCATTTGCTCCCATCGGCTCCGTGGGCCAGCGAGTGCATTGGCGCCGCCGCGATCGCACGAGGCCGGACCGATCGGCGGCGAGGATCACGATCGCTTCCGCAACGACGATGCGGCCGGCGGCCGGGTCCGCTGGCCATCGCGGTGTGGCCAGGAGCGAGCGCCACGGCGCTTTCGAGCGGACGCCTCAGTTCGTCGCAAGATGGCATGAGCAGGTGACGTGGGCGGTTGGTGCAGGTGGCCGGCGCTTCGCGTCGAATGACATGGGTTGAAGGCGCGCGCGGATACCAGCCGCGCGGCCGGTCAATCGAACACGGAGGGCCGACCGTGACCCACGGTATGTGGTGGGTCGGCTGGACGCTGCATGCGCGGTGGGTTCAAGGCACACGGAAGGGAGCTGGGCAATGTCGATCGTGACGGGGTTGGATCAGCACAGGGCGCAGATCACCGCGGAGTGGATCGATACCGCGACGGGGAAGGTGTCGCGCGGTCGGATCGTGCCGGCTGACCGCGACGGCGTCCGGAGGTTCTTGGCGCGGTTTGGCGGCAGGGAGCTTGAGGTGGCGTTGGAGGCGACGACGGGTTGGCGGTTCGTGGTGGAGGAGCTCCGGGCGGTCGGTGCGAGCGTGCACCTGGCGGAGGCGGCGGAGACCAGCGCGCTGCGGGGGACCAAGCAGCACGCCAAGAATGATCGCGCCGAGCGCGCGGCATCTGCGGGAGCTGTTGATGGCCGGGGAGGCTGCCGGAGTGCTGGATCGCGCCGGACCATCTGTTGGATCTCCGCGCACGGGTGAGGTTGCGCCACACGCTCGTGGACGATCGTGGTGAGTTTCAGCAGCGGATTCGGGCGGTGCTCTACCACCATGGGCTGCCCGCCCGGTCTGATCTGCAGCTTTTGCGGGCAGCCGGCCGTGAGTGGCTGGCGGGGCTGGAGGTTCCCGCGGTCGCGCGTGAGCAGATCACCGTCGCGCTCGCTGTGATCGACGCACTCGATGTTCAGATCGCGCCGCTCACCACAGAGCTGCAGGCGTACGCGCGCCGGCAGACGGGGTGCAAAGCGCTGATCGACACCCACTACGGGATCGGGCCGCTGACCGCGGTCGCGGTCCTCGCCGAGCTCGGCGACTGCCAGCGGTTCTCGTCCTCCCGGCAAGCCCTCCGCTACGCCGGCCTGGATATCACCGTGCACGCCTCCGACAAGAGACGCGCTCCCGGGCATCTGTCCCGTCAGGGCCCGCCGAGCTTGCGTTGGGCGCTGAATGAAGCCGCGCAGGTCGCGCCGCGCCAAGGCTCCCCGGACCACGACTACTACCGCGAGGCCGCGGCTCGCCTTGGGCATAACCGGGCGCTGCTCGCAGTCGCGCGCAAGCTCCTCAAGCGCTGTTACCACACCCTCAGAGACCTCGGCGACGACGCGCTCGCGCCCGTCTAGAGAACTTCCGGTGCGCACGACGCCTTCACGTCACCGATGCTCCGCGGCCGGCTCCCGGCAGTATGCTGCCGCCACGCTCGCGTGGACGGCCTTCAAAGACAGAGCGGCCGCAACGCTACACCCAGCGCGAACAACACCCCATCAACCATCATGTCGCCGGCCGAGAGCCAACCCCAGGCCACGGACCGAGATAAGCCTGGGCGCCCACACGCACACAACCAACACCCCCAACAGGCACACAATCACGACGCCGGCCCGGAGACGAACCCCGCTGAGCACCAGAAAAACTTCACGCCGGGAGGCTTGACAAGGGCCGCCTGCATGCGTCCGCGAAGGCCCATCCTGAAACACGAAAGGGAGCGTCAGGGAGCGGGGCCCGCAGCCCTGGGTTCCGCGCGAAGGAGGGCCGTTGGGATCGACGTGCAGATGTTCGTCGACGATCGAAAGCAGGTCCGCGCCCTGCTGGTGGATCCGGTCGAGTGTCGATGACGGAGCGGACGCAGCTGTCGGCCACTGCGGGGAGGAGTTCGGCGGCGGCGACTCGGCCGCGCTGGTCGCCTTGATGTGGTTCAGGCCTCTTCTCCGCGGAACACTTGCTTGGCGACCGCCATGGCGGCCATCGCCTGGGGCCAGCCGGTGTAGAACGCGAGGTGGGTGATGGCCTCGATCAGCTCAGCTTCGGTGGCGCCGTTCTCTTTGGCCAGGCCAAGGTGAAAGACGAGTTGGCCGGTGTTGCCGTTGGTGACCAGCGCGGCGACGGTGATCAGGCTCCGGTCGCGGGGCGCCAGGTCCGGGCGCTTCCAGACGTCTGCGAGGAGCACATCGTCGGTGTAGTTGACCAGCGCGGGGGCGAAGTCGCCGAACATGCGTTGGGCGCCGGGGGTTCGGTGTTCTCGGGCATGGTGGTGTCCTTTCGGGTCGGGGCTGTGTTGACTTTGGGGCTGGTGACGCGCGACGCCTAGGCCGCCCGTCTGGTGTGTCAGATGGACGAGATAGTTGCCTGGCTGTCGGTCTGATCCACGTTGACGCGCGGTCTACCGCCGTCGCGCGGTCGGGATCAGCGCGGGGTTCTCGAAGGAGTTGTCGACGGGGTTGATGGTGGTTCCGGGCGCGACGATCTCGTCGATGCGGTCCAGGGTCGCGGCGTCGAGCGTGACCTCGGCGGCGGCGAGCTGGCTCTCGAGCTGCTCCATTGTGCGGGGGTCGATGATCGACGCGGTGATCGCCGGGTGGGTGAGGACGAAGGCGATCGCGAGTTGGATGAGCGTGATCCCGGTGTCGTCGGCCAGCTTGGCGAGCTGTTCGACGGCGTCGAGCTTGCGCTGGTTTTCCGGGGTGGAGAGGTCGAATCGCTCAGGGAGTCGGCTTGCGCGCGAGGACGACTGTTGCCCGGAGTCCTTGCGCCCGCGGCCCGTCAGCCAGCCGCGGGTCAGCGGGCTGTAGGAGAGGGCGCCCATGCCATGGCGGGTGACGGTGGGCAGGATGTCGTTCTCGCTCGCGCGAGCGAGGATCGAGTAGGCGGGCTCTTCGGTGACGAAGCGCTGCAGCCCGCGCTCACGGGCGACCCACTGGGCTTCGACGATCTGGCTGGCGGGGAACGTTGAGGATCAGTGGGTGGGTGTGCCAGACCGTCCGCGCCGCGGGGGTGAAGTGGACGTTGGCCGCCCCGAGACGCGAGGGTGCTGAGCCCGAGGGGATCATGTCGATGTAGACGTCGCCGGTGAACCAGTCCGCCGGGCCCTTCATCTTCATCGTCGGATCCTTTGTGTCGTGGTATCGGTTGATGCTCAGGCTGCGTATGATGATCCGTTCGCTTCTCAACTCGCTGCTGTACTTCCCGTCTCGCGAGTTCATCCAGACGCCCGAGCAAGCGGGACTGGTCTACCGCGACCTGGCGCCCCAGACCGACCCCTCTCTGGACGACGGCGAGAGGCTGCACGGTTGGTGGATCGCTGCGCGGACCGGTACGCTCGGGCATCTGCTGCTCTGCCACGGCAACGCTGGCAACGTGGCTGATCGCCTCGTGCACGCCGCGCCGCTGACGGCCGCGGGATTCGATGTGCTGCTGTTTGACTATCGCGGCTACGGCCGCAGCAGCGGGACGCCCAGCGAAGCGGGCACCTACCGCGACGCGCGCGGCGCTGAGGTCCCTGCTGGCCCAGCCCGACGTCGACTCAGGGCGCTTGTATTACCTGGGCGAGTCGCTTGGCGGTGCGGTCGCTTTGGACCTCGCGCTCGCTTGCCCGCCCGCGGGCCTCGTCTTGGTTTCGGCATTCACCGGGGTCCGCGAGCTCGCCCGGCTGCACTATCCCGAAGTTTTCACTGGTTGGGGGCCTGATCGCCTTTGTTTACGGGCGACCAGGCCGATTTGGGCCGGAGAATGTAGCCAAAGAATCTCCACTTAGCCAGGCTGAATATGGTAGTATTTGCTTGTGC
>JBKQKK010000319.1:0-5302 GCA_052147535.1 Solirubrobacteraceae bacterium
GAGGACCGAAGTAAGCATGGGCGCCCGCGCGCACACGATCCGCCCGACCCAACGCTCCCACGCACCCCCCCGAAACGATGACGTAGACAGAACGCGCACAAGGACGAGGCCTTGACACAGGGCCGCCGCATAAGTAAGCAGCAGCGACGCCGATGCCTGCCCCGCCCGTCGCCGTCGCGCGTAAACGAGCGGGACGCGCAGCTTCCCGATGCGTGCCAGCCGTCGCCGTACCCTTCAAGTCGACGGCAGCGCTCAGAGCGCAAACGCGAGGCCGAGCGCGGCGTCGAGCTTATTCGCGGGTGCGAATGCCTCTGCTGCGCGGCGCGCGCGGAGCGAGGCGCGCGCTCAGGTCCGGGGCCTGTGGTGAGATCGTGAGATCCGATGCAACGCGGAGGGGTATGGGTCCCCTGACTGGCGGGCCATCGACTAAACGGAAGTTTTCGGTGGTTGCTGTCCAACCACCGAAGACTTCCGACTAAAGCGGCGACGCGAGACGCCGAACACTCGGTCATGCCGAGTGTGTGGGTCATCGCGCACGACGCGCGCCATCAGCCCGTCTCGGGCGAGAGGCCGGCCGGTCTAGTCGCACGGTCGACCTGCAACCGTGCGTTTGGTGTAATCCGCAGACCAGTCTGAGAAATCCACGCTGTCCACCCGGTAGTTCCGCCTCGCGTTACACGCGCTCCCGTCCCCTCTAAACGAAAGCAGTCGAGATGTCGGAGAAGGATTGGGGTCAAGAGGATCGTCAAGGTCGTGGTGGGGCTCATGTTCGTCGCCCGCGCAGCGCCGGCGATGGCATCTACGACATCCTTAGCAGCGATCAACCCGGCTGTCTCGCGAGTGTGGCCGTGCTGCGTTTGCTGGGGGTTTCGTTGGTGAGCGGGGCGACCGTGGTAGCTGGCTGCGGTCGGCCGCGTGTGTTGGTGCTGTCGGGGTCGGGTCGGTCGGTGCGCGTTGCGCGTGGGGTGGCGGTCTGGTGGGTGTGCGTCGTGTTGTTGGTGGGGTTGTTGGCGGGTGGTGTGCTCGTCGGGCGGGGTTCGGTGCTCGCGGGTCGCGGGTCGCGGGTGGCTGCGGCGGGTGGGTTGCGGGTGGCGGGGGTGCCGTCGGGGTTGGCGGCGGTCGCGCAGCGGGTGATCGGCGGGTCTGACCGCGCGTTTTGGGTGGCTCGGCGTGGTCGGGTGCTGGTCGCGTCCGGGGGCGGCGTGTCGAGCGTGTTCGCCGC
The DNA here is from genome assembly GCA_052147535.1 of Solirubrobacteraceae bacterium. Classification (GTDB taxonomy): domain Bacteria; phylum Actinomycetota; class Thermoleophilia; order Solirubrobacterales; family Solirubrobacteraceae; genus Palsa-465. The sequence goes on from JBKQKK010000319.1 coordinate 1,223, forward strand.
CTCGGGGGTACGGGTGAGCGCTTCGCGCGGGAGCGTTGATCTGCGCCTGGTCGCGGTCGGTGGTCGCGGTCTGCCGGCGCTGACGGCCGGGGTGACGCCGCTCGCGTCCGGTGATCTGGTGCGCTATCGCCGCGGCGGGGTGCTGGAGTGGTATCGCAACGGGCCGCTTGGCTTGGAGCAGGGTTTCACGGTCGCGCGCGGCGGCGCGGGCGCGCGTGCGGGCGGCATGGTGGTGTTGAGGTTGCGGGTCGGCGGATCGCTCAACATCCGCCAGGCCGGCTCGCAGGTGCTGTTCACCTCGCGCGCCGGCGACGTCGTCTTGCGCTATGGCGGATTGAGCGCATGGGACGCCAGCGGCCGCAGGCTTGGCGCGTCGATCCAGACGCGCGATGGGAGCGTGCTGTTGCGCGTCGACGCGCGCGCCGCGCGCTACCCGGTGATCATCGACCCGTTCATCGAGCAGGACAAGATCGTCCCCCGCGATCTGACCGACGACGCGGACGAAGGCGCGGTCGGTACGAGCGTCGCGCTCTCCACAGATGGGAACACAGCGTTGATCGGCGGAATCGGCAGTGGCAGTACCGGAACAGGTCCCGGCGGGGGCGCGGGGGCGGCGTGGGTGTTCACGCAGTCGGGCACCGGCTGGCGGGAGCAGCACAAGATCGTCCCCACCGACGAGGCTGGCGACGGCAGCGAGTTCGGCTTCAGCGTGGCGCTCTCCGCGGATGGCGACACTGCGCTGATCGGCGGAGACGATGACGGCAGCAGCAACGCGGGGGCGGCATGGGTGTACACACGGTCGGGCGTATCCTGGAGCGAGCAGCAAGAGCTCGTCCCCAACGACGAGACCGGCGACGGCAGCGAGTTCGGCTCCAGCGTGGCGCTGTCCGCGGACGGGAGCACCGCGCTGATCGGCGGCCCCTATGACGGCCCCTGTGACGGCTGCGGCTACGGCGCCACCGTGGGGACGGCGTGGGTGTACACGCGGTCGGGCGTATCCTGGAGCGAGCAGCAGAAGCTCGTCCCCAGCGACGAGACCGGCGACGGCAGCGAGTTCGGCTCCAGCGTGGCGCTGTCCGCGGATGGGAGCACCGCGCTGATCGGCGGCCCCGGTGACGGCCAAATTGTAGATGAAGACATCGGCCCCGCGGGGGCGGCGTGGGTGTACACACGGTCGGGCGCATCCTGGAGCGAACAGCAGAATCTCGGCCCTGGCGACGACAGCAGCCAGTTCGGCTCCAGCGTGGCGCTGTCCGCGGATGGGAGCACCGCGCTGATCGGCGCCCCCAATGACGGCATCTGCTGCTACGTGGGCGCGGCGTGGGTGTACACACGGTCGGGCGCATACTGGAACGAGCAGCAGGAACTCGCCCCCAACGACGAGACCAGCGACGGCAGCAACTTCGGCTCCAGCGTGGCGCTCTCCGCGGATGGCGGCACCGCGCTGATCAGCGGCCCCGATGACGGCATCAGCAGCACGGTGGGGGCGGCGTGGGTGTACACACGGTCGGGCGCATCCTGGGACGAGCACCAGAAGATCGTCCCCAACGACGAGGCTGGCGACGGCAGCGCGTTCGGCTCCAGCGTGGCGCTCTCGGCGGATGGGAGCGCCGCGCTGATCGGCGGCCCCGTTGACGGCAAAGCGGGGGCGGCGTGGGTGTATGGCGCTATCGCGACCGGTAGCCCGCAGTGGTTGGCGTTCCGGTCACAGATCGTCTCGCGGCCGGGCTCGGTCCTGTGGATACCGGCGCAGAACTCCGGGAAGGCGCCGCTGCGGTTCACTGGCGCGGCATCGATCACCGGCACCAACCCGGGCGACTTCGCGATCCCTGGCGGCGATAACCTCTGCGAAGGGCAGACGCTCGCTCGGGGCCAGTCGTGCTGGATCGGCGTGCGGTTCACACCCAAAGCGGCCGGGGTACGTAGCGCTACCGTGAACCTGGCTGCAAGCCAGGTGAGCTCGCTCACGTCGTTGGCGATCGCGCTGATCGGCACCGGTGTGGCCGCCAACGCCGCCACGGCCAACCGGACCGTCCCGGCCGCGAGCAACGGTCCGGTCGAGTTGATGAACTGCAAGACGGTCAGCCAGACCGTCGTCAAGAACCTGCACGGCAAGCGCACGAAGGTCAAGGTCTCCAGCGAGGTGTGCACGACCAAATCGGTGTCCGCGCCGGTGAGCTTCGCGACCTCGAACGCCGGTCGAGCGCAGCTCTCACGCAGCCGCGTGATCTACGCCACCGGGATCGAGGCGCGGAGCGCCAAGCACCCCGAGCTTGCGTTCAGCGGCACGCGGACGCTGCCCGCGGGACGCTACACACTCACGGTGAGCTGGATGACCGGGCACAAGAGCCACACCACGCGAGAAGCGATCGCGCTGCAGTCGTCGTGAGCCTTCGCACGCCACCGGGACTCCGGTCGCTCCGCGCCCTCGCCGGCCGCTCCAGATCCGCAGCATCGGTCGCCTTCGGTCATCGACGCCAGCCCGTACGGGCACTCGTCCGCGCGTACGGCGTCAGCGACGGGTCATCGGCCCGGAATTCCCGCAAGCCGTGACCATCACCATCCACTGTCGGGTTATCGCCAAAGGCCGCCACGACCGCCCGGCCTGCTTGGCTTAGCGCGTAGAAAGGGGGCACCGGCCGCCCGGCGCATCCTGCTGCTTCGGACGAGGTGAGCAGGTCCTCTAGAATTGTCTCAGCGCGGCGCGTACAGGACTCCCCTGTCCGGATCGGCGCCGGCCCGTCCGGGTCTGGTCGCACGGCTTGCTGCGGATGTCCACGCGTTAGGCCTGGGCTCGTGGAAGGGTCGTCACTAGCCGAGTATCGACGACGCCGAGGTCATGAGCGCGCTCGGGCGACGACCGACATGGCTCCTTCGCTTCTCCCCGCCGTTCGGCCTCGCCACCATTAGCCAGGGGTCGGTCGGGGATCCGTCGCTGCTGCTTTGGACGAAAGGGAGCAGCCGACGTTGAGAGTGCAGCGTTCGCGCAATGCGCGAGGAGCCAGAGCCGCGCGGGAACGGGTGCGCCCGCACCCTGAGGTTGCCGGGTCCCAGGTAGTTGCCTTCAGCCGCGGAACCGGCGACGAGTCAAAGACCGTTGGTCAGATCCCGTCCGCCTACAAGCAAGGAACCGGCACGATCCTCGGCGGAACCACCGCGAACAAGGCCACCGAAGCCGCCCTGCTGACCTACCCAGGCGGCGTCGTCGATCGAGTCGTGCAGCTCAGCAACGGCGACTACGAGGTCCACAACATCGGCGTCACCTGGCCCCATCACATCTTCGTCAACAGCGACTTCAAAGTAATCGGCGCCGGAGACTGACCTAGAGGCGGAACGTGGGGTGCCGGCCGCGATCGTGTCCGCGGCCAGCACCTCGGTCGGCGTACCACAACGCTCGACTTCCCGGCCATAGCTTGCGCCTTCGTCGGAATTAGACCGCGCAGCGCGCTTGCGCCTCCGCTTGGATGCGACGACCGACGCCGATCCGAGCGGGCTTCTCCTATCGACGAAGCAGCGACAATGTTGACGCCAACGCCGATCTCGAACGCTGTCGCTTCCGGACAAACGCAGCCGTCAGGCCAGACGACCGCCGCGCTGCTCCTTTCCATGCGATCCGGCAGCGCGTTTAGACCGAGCTGATCGTCGGCTGACGCGCAAGTCGTGCCGTCCGAACCGGCCGGACCGATGCCGATAACGGACCAGCGTGCCTATGCAGATCGGCGTTTCTGCACCCGGTCCTGCCCGCCCTGCTTGCGGCGAGCACCGGGTCGAGGCGGGGCACTCCGGCTCGTGCCGCTTCGCTGGCTCGGACGCGAGCTCGTGGGTCACTCTTATGAGGCTCGGGGCGGGGCGGACCCAATCGCGTGCTGCAGCGCCGATCGGTCCGATCCTTACGATCTCTGTGTCGCCTCAGACGACCCAATCGCTTGTTTTAGGGTAAGTATCCGCGGCACGCCATTTCTCCTCGTACGCGATGACGCCACTTTCCGTCGAGGTTGGCAGTCGCCGGTGTCTTCGTTCTCGGCAACCCGCTGCTTGGTGAGCGGCAGCGTCCGAGAAATCGGCGAGCGCCGCCGAGCT
>JBKQKK010000320.1:0-2756 GCA_052147535.1 Solirubrobacteraceae bacterium
ACAGGTAGTACCGGATCCGGCCGGTCAGCGTCACCGTGACCGTGACCACCAGCACCTGGTTGGAATCGATGAACCCCACCGGCTCGGACGGGTCCGACTTGTCGGCGAAGGTGGCGGTCAGCGTGCCGCCCAGGTCCCAGAGGTGGGCCCGGGGCTCGAGAATACACTGAGTGGTTCCGACGTTCGTGGTGTCGTTCGGCATGATCTTCTCCATTCGCGAATGCCGCGCCAGGCGCGACGCCGGCGACTCTCGCCGGTCCCATGCCTTTATGCGCCTGTCCGCTCACGTTCGACTGCGCGAACACCAGCTGAAACCGCCTGGAGCGCTCACGATGTCCTCAAGAACCGCTAACGGAGACAATGGCGGCGTCAGTGAGCATCCGCTCTGGCCGGGTGGACCGCACCGTTAGTTAGCCCGGTCCAGAATCGTGTACCGGAGAGCAACTACCTTTGGCTGTTTGCTCGCTTGTGACGTGTGTCTTTCCTAGCTAGGGAAAGCGCGAAGATCGCCGGGCCATTAGCCAGGGTGATGAGAGGTCAGCCACGGCTACCAGGGCCAGGCCAGCAGCGCCGGGCGATGTTGACCTCGACGGCGTGACCGTGCGCCACCTGCTCGAGTCGTTCACGCCGTTCGGGACGGCTGCGGAGACAGCGGTCGACGCCGGGTCCGGCACGGCGCTTTCGAGCCAGCTGAACTTCAGCAACGCTGGCCTGGCGCTGACCGAGACGCTCTCGGTCGGCGGCAGCACGGTGGAGACCTACGGGTATGGCTACGACCACCTCAACCAGCTGGCATTCGTCACCGAAGCGCACAGCGAGACCCACAGCACTTTCAGCTACGAGCGCGGCCTGCTCACCGCCGCCTCCGGGGGGACGGCGGGGGCATTCTCCTACGACGAGTCCGGGAACCTCATCGGCAAGGACGGGGCGGAGTTCTCCTACGGGGCGCACCGCCTGCTCACCGGTACTCCCGCGACGTGGGCCTCCTCGGCGACGTTTGCAGGACGTCTCACCGTGTACGTGCCCATGGGAGCGGCGATCGGGGCTGCGAGTGACACCGCATCCCAGTTTGCGTCGAACCTCATCGACGCTGCCGGTGACTCTCCGCGCTCACCTCGCGGTCAGCCCCGGGGATCTTCAGCGAGGCTTCTCCTACCGGCGGCTCGGCCCCTGCCCGCCGATATACCCTAATATCTGCGTGTCTGCCTGGCGTCCCTGTCGTGTCCCGGATGATCTAATCGACCTTAGTGAGAAAACCTCAATGCGCCGGGCTCTGACCGCCGCCTGGGCAGGCCATTCCCGGCGCCTCATCTTCGTCCCTGGAGCCTCACGTGGATATCACAGTTCCCGACATCGGCCACTTCGTCGACGTGCTGGTCATCGAGGTGCATGTGACCGCCGGCGACGTGGTAGCCGCCGAGGATCCTCTCATCACGCTGGAGTCGGATAAGGCCACCCTGGAGGTTCCCGCCCCGGTCGCGGGAACAGCCGGCGAAGTCGCCACCCGGGTCGGTGACCGGGTATCCGCCGGGGACCTCATCCTGCGGCTCGACGCCGGACCGGGGTCTGGCAGCCCGGCCGCCGCGCCGGTAAAGGAGCGCGTCGCCGAGGACGCGGCCGCTGCGCAGGCCGAACCACCAGGCGATGGCTCGCCTGGCGGGACTGACGGGGTCATCAAGGTGACGGTCCCCGATATCGGCCACTTCGTCGACGTGCCAGTGATCGAGGTACATGTGGCCGCCGGTGACGTGGTCAGCGGCAAAGACCCGCTGATCACCCTGGAGTCCGACAAAGCCACGTTGGACATCCCGGCGCCCGTGGCCGGGACCATCACCGCCGTCCGGGTCGCCGTAGGCGACAACGTTTCCGCAGGCCACGTCATTGCCGACCTGCGCACCGGGGACGCGGCCGGGTAGCTGGGGGAGTAGTGCAGGCCGGTGACGACTTCCTTTGCATCGTCCACCAGCCGGATCAGGCGTCGGCAGGTCGTCCACGGGTTGATCAACGAGTATCGGCGAGCGGCCTGACGAGCGCAGAAAATACCAGCTCAGAGCGCTCGTTATTCTGAGCGCAGGACCGCCGCCGGGTTCAGGCGGGCGCAATGCTGTCCGGACGGGAGCGCGATCGCGTTCGCGGCGAGGATCGCCGCAGGCACCATGAGCAGCACCAGCGGCACTGGCGTGATAGCACCCGTTGAGATGCCGGCATCGCCGGCGAAGAGCCCCCATGTCCAGTGGCCAGCCGCCACGCCCGCTGGCAGGCCGACGAGCAGAGCAAGCCCGGTCAGCCCCGTGACCTGCCATGCGGTGACAGCGGCCAGCTGCCGGCGGAGCAGCCCGAGGGTTGTCAGGATGGCGAAGTCACGGCGGCGCCGGCGCGCCGATACTACGGCGAACTGGCCGAGCACAGCGAGCCCGAGGATGGCGAGGATGCCGGCCAGCACCTCGGGCGTGCCGTCGATGCGGGCATAGCTGGTCACGCCGTTCGGGCGCTGGTCACTGACCACGCACGTCGACTGCTCGACCGTGGAGCAGAAGGGGCCGATGGCCCGGTCGAAGTCGGCGATGTCGGCGGCGCGGCGCGGCCCGGGAGCGAACCGGACGAGCACGAAGTTGTAGCCGCTCCCGTCGCCAGCCGAAGACAGCGGCTCGAGCGTCGCCGCAGTCACTACTGCGCCGTCGCCGAGGTCGGTCGACGTGAAGATGCCCTCGCCGAAGTTGGGGAAAACGGCACGGCCGACGATAACGGCTGGCTCT
>JBKQKK010000321.1:0-14561 GCA_052147535.1 Solirubrobacteraceae bacterium
CGAGGAATCGGGCGAGCAGTTCACAGCGACACTGAACGACATCCTGCCCTGATCCACCGCCTTCCGGCGCGGCTTTCGCGCTCGTCGAGTCCGTGATCAACGGGCTCGACGGACTGATGCTCGGCAAGACGCGGGCCGTCCTCCAGAGACGTGTCCCACACCGCACCGCAAGCGTCGATTGGCAAGGTTCGAGTCGCTTCCGAGTACCCGAACTGGGCGGGCCGGCGTGTGAGGGCTGGAGAGGCGCCGCGCGACAAGGGGGTCGATTGAAGGCCTGTAAACGCGGAAAGCCCACCCTTAGGTGGACCCTCGGCCATCAGAAGATCAGGCTGCTTTCGCGGGAAGGGGACGTTCAGGTGAAGGTCTCGCCCTCTGGTTGCCCTCGCTATCTGACCCTACCAGCGTAGCGCACCTCCGAGCATCGCCTGGCGTGACACCCATTCCGGAAACGGGTATTGGCAGCCGAGGATGCTCGCGATCTGCCGCTGGCCCTCGGGGTCCAGGTGCGCGCGGGCGTGCTGGACCTGCTCGGCCGCGTCGAGCAACGCGCCGTCGTCGATCCGCACGGCGTATCTGTGCTCGTCTTCGACGATGGTGCGGTGCACGAACGCGCCGAGGTCCTGGAGCGCTTTGTCGTGCAGGTCGGTGCTGGTGATCCGTTTCGCGACAGCCCGTGTGAGCGCCGGGGCGATCTCGTGCATGTCGGCTAGGCGGTTGGCCATCGTGACCGAGAGCTGGTAGCCGGCGGGGCGCTCGGCGACGCGGGCGCGGATCGCGTCGCGGATCGCGAGCTGACGCCGCAGGTTGTGGGCGCGCTTGGGTGAGATGCCAAGGTCGGCGCACACCGCGGCGATCCGGTCGGGCTCCGGCAGCCCGGCGCGGGCTTCCCAGCGGTCGCGTAGCTGCTCCTGTTGGTCCACGAGCGACAGGCTTTCGCGCTGGTTGGCCTGCGCCTGGATAGTCCGGAGTCTCATCGTGCTGCTGCTCGACCACGAGCCCGGCGCCGACGAGATCCGCCGGTCTTCGTAACCCTTGGTGCCGGCGAGCTGGGTGCTCGCCTGGGCGGCGAGCAGGCGACGCTGGCCGTCGTAGATCACGGTGCGGGGCTGGGTCGAGTCGGGTCGGTGGCCGATGCACGGGACGAGTTGGCCGGTGCGCATCAGCATGCCGGCGAGGCGCTCGATTCCCTCGCGGGAGATCTCGCGCCGCGCGTTCGGAGCGAGCTCGAGCGCGTCGAGCGCGATGCGCTCGATCCGGCCCTCGATCGGAGCCCTCGCGACGGCCGTGACGTCAAACAGGGCGGGACAGGGCAGGCGGCCGGGTAGGGCGAGGTCTCCCTAGACTAGGCGGCCGTTCGCCCAACTCGAGGACTACGCACGGCAACACGGCTACGGCCGGCTCAGACTCTCGACCACGCTCCTACAGATCGCCGCCCCACGACTCTCCGAACGCGAGGGCTACCGCGAGGTCGGCCGCGGACAGGTCGCCGGCGTCGCGCTGATCTACTACGCCAAAACGGCTCGCCTGACAGGACGCGGCGCAAGCAAGAACCGCGCGCGCCCGCCCCTGCCGCGGCAACAAACACCTGCCGCACGCCCGCCACCGCCGTCCCTCACGGCAAACCGATCGCGCTCGGCATGCGCTTGCCCTGCGTGCGGCACCTCGCCGCGTCGCCGCATCCTCACTTCCGGCTCCTACCCCGCCGCCCGGCTAGGACCAATTGCTCTTGGTGCCCGGAGCGGTATCTCGTAACCTCAGCGTCGATGTCCACAAAGGAACACGCAGCAGCCGGTGATCGTCCCGGACCAGCCACGCGCATCATCGACACCGTCGGATCCTGGTCCGGCGTGGAGCTCGCGCCGCACCGCTTCGGCGGCGTCGAATTGAGGCTCGGGCGGCGCGAGCTCGGGCACCTGCATGGTGATCGGATAGCCGACCTGCCGTTCCCGCGCCGGGTCCGCGACGAGCTTGTCGCGGCGGGGCGTGCGCGACCGCACCACGTCCTGCCGGAGTCTGGCTGGGTGACGCTGTCGACCGAACTGCCCGACGGCGTCGAGCGGGCGATCGAGCTGTTCGCGCTCTCCTACGAGCGTGCCCTGCGGGCCCGCCGAACGCCGGCAACCCTCCCCGCAGCGGAACCGTCTGACGGTTGAGCGCCGTGCCGGCCAAGCGGCGTTCGCTTCATCGGTTCCTCCTCGCTCGTTGAGAATTTGGATGCGGGCACCGTCTGGTCTGGTGCGTGACTGCGCGCCGCCGCGCGGGAGGCATTGCGGGCCGCGGCGACCTCGCCAGGTCGCACATGGCACGTTGGGCGGCTTGTAGGCTCTGAGCCGTGTCCGGGAAGCAGTCGCCGCGAGAGGTCCTCGTGCTTGCCGGCCATCGAGCGCTCAGGGGATCTACTGATCGACACGAAGATCGTCGGCTACCGCAGCACGTGCATCGGAGCCGTGCTGGCGACGCTGCCAAGGGGCGATGTGTCCCACGCGACCACGGCGCGTCAAACTCGAGCGCCGTTGAGCGACATCAGGTCGGGATGAGCAACGTTCTCCCTGACCTGATCGCCCCGAACCTCCGCATCCTGTTCACCGGCACCGTGGTGGGCTCCGCCTCCGCGCGCGCCGGCGCCTACTACGCCGGCCCCGGCAACGCGTTCTCGCCGACGCTGCACGCGATCGGTCTGACGCCGCGTCGGCTCGCGCCGAGCGAGTACCGCGCCCTGCTCGGGTTCGGGATCGGCGTGACAGACATGTGCAAGGTCGCCTCAGGCTCCGACCAGGAAGTCGGCACGGCTCGCTTCGACATCCCGCGCTTCGTCGCGCTGGTCGAGGCCAACCAGCCGCGGATCGTCGCGTTCGACGGCAAGCGCTCCGCGAGTGTCGTGCTCGATCGGCCGGTGGGCTATGGTCGCCAACCCGAGGGGTTGGCGGACGCCGCCGTGTGGGTCCTTCCGTCGACCTCGGCCGCCGCACGCGGCTACTGGAACAGCTCAGTCTGGCAACAACTCGCGGTCGATGCGAGAGCGTAGGCAGCGCACCGTGGTCGGTGCGCTGCTGCTCGCGACGCTCGGCGTGTCGGGATGCGCTACCGGCGCCGGCTCGACGGGCGCGGCCCTAAGAGAGTCGACCTCACCGACGGCGTCGGCAGCGCTACCCGCCTCGAAAACTCAGCCCGCTGCACGGCCCCCGCACCGCCTGCATCGGCGGCATCGTGCGCGTCCGGCCAAGCCGACAAGCGCCCGGTCGCCTCGCCTCGCGTACTCGACGGCGAGCAACGACATCGTGCAGCCGCAAGCCGTCCCTGGCTCCTGCCACGCGATCGGCACGGGCCTCTACTCCCGGCCGGACCCGGCGTGCACGCCCGGCGCCCTCAACCCCGTCGTGACGCAGGCCACGATCGATCGGACGATCTGCGTCGACGGCTGGACCGGGACGATGCGCCCGTCCGAGAGCATCACCGAGCAGGAGAAGACGGCGAGCATGGCCGCCTACGGCGACACCGGATCACCCGGCGGCTACGAGTACGACCACTTCGTGCCGCTCGAGCTCGGAGGCGCGACGAACGATCCTCGGAACCTCTGGCCCGAGCCGGGCGCCTCGCCGAATCCCAAGGACGCGGTCGAGGACGAGCTGCGCCATGAGGTGTGCGACGACCAGATCAGCCTCGCCGAAGCGCAGCTTGAGATCGTCACCAACTGGGTCTCGCTCGCGTCACCCTCCTCGGCACCTACAGCGACCGCGCCGCCCCCCACTCTCGCACCTGCCCGAGGCGCCGAATGCACGCTCACCGACTCCTACAGCTCGAACTACAGCGACTACGACGTGTACGTCCACTCCAACCAGCCCGACCAGACCGTCATCGTCAGCGACACCGAGGGACACACCGACAGCTGGCACACCGACGCCTTTGGATATGCCGACGTCTACTTCAAGTCAGGCGGGTACGCCGCGGGGCGGCGGATCATCGCACGAGTGGGTCAGGCCAGTTGCTCGACCACGCTCCGAACGGCCTACCTGCTCGGGGATCGCCCCGCCCGGCGCAGATCTCGTCGCAGGCCCTGGGGGCTAAGGTCAGCCGCTGCTAGGTCGAAGATCGTGACTGCTTCGCGGGCGTATTGGTCGATGTCGAACGTTGGGTCCGCGTCGATGCCGCCCGGATCGCGATCGCCATCGCATTCGGATCGAGGTCAGTTCGGAAATCGCCGGCGGTCTGGAAGCGCGTGAGCAGCTCGGCGAGGATGTGGACGGCCCCGTCGCGGTTGCCGCTGAATGGGCTCTTGGCGCCGGCGATCGTCGCGCGTACGATCTCTACGAGGGCGCTGAGCTGATTGGGGTTGTCCTGCATGAACTCGAGGTTGGACTCGATGTAGGCGCGCAGCATCCGGCTCGAGGAGGCCGAACGGCTGTGCGACCGGGTGGCGATCCTCAACACGACGCTGCGACTCATCGGCCGCCCCGACGAGCTCCGCGCGCAGCTCTTTACGAGATCCCTGGACGTGCGAAAGATGGGAGCGAGCGCCCTCGGGCTACACGCTGACGGTGTCCGACCCTGACAGCGCCGCTCCCGCGGTCGCTCGTGCGCTGGTGGGCGCCGGGGCCGACATCCTCTCGATAGCCGAGTCGCACCACTCACTCGAGGACGTCTACCTCGAGCTGATCGACGAGGACGTGGAGGCGAGGCGACGGTGAGCTTCAGCAGGCGACGCATCGCGGCGATCGCCGTCAAGGAGCTGCGGGATTACCGGCACAACCGCTTCGTGATCGGCACGATGGCGTTCCTGCCGGTGCTCTTCATCGCCCTACCGATCGTGCAGCTGTTGATCGCCCCGGCGGCGGAGCCCAGCTCCAAGCTCGACGCGCGGGTCGGCCTGTCGCTGCTGTACCTGCTGCTGATTCCCGCGTTCGTCCCGTCGACCCTGGCGGCGTACTTCTATGTTCTGAATCGTCGGGCGCTACGACGAGCGGATGCTCTCGAGAACCAAATCGCTGCACATGTACCAGGCGGGCACGCGACCGCTGATATTCGAGGTTGACGGGGTGCGCTTCGGTTGCGTGCTGGGAATGGAACCGCAGTACGCCGAACTGTTCGGCGCCTACGAGCGAGACGACGTGGACTGCGTGCTCCTATCAACCGCTGGCGACCCCGAGTTCCCCGACGTGTTCGCGGTCGAGGCCGCGGGACCCGCCGCCGCGAACAGTTTGTGGTGAGCTACGCGGGCGCGGTCGGCCCACACCACCCGCCAGCTGGCGTGGTCACCCCCAACGGGGCCTGGGCCGCCCGCTGCGCAACAGCAGACCACGACGCGATGGTCATCAAACGAGATCGACACCTCGACCGGCGAACACGCTCGAACCTGGCGCCGCCTCGTCCGTCAGCGCCGCGCCGACGTCTCGCCTCACAGCTGACTCCCCGTCCAGCCTAACCGACGCGCTGCGGCCGGCGCACCAATCCGAGTGAGCGCAAGATCCGCGCCGGAGCCTACGGTTCCGCCGCTGAGAACTCCGATCAGCGTCTTTAGCAGGTGCGTGTTGCCCCGAATCGCGGCCCGCTCAGCGATAAATCGCGGAGGCTAAACCGGAGTTGTAAGCACAGGGCCGCTCGTGTGCCAATTACGGGCACCGAGATCCGTAGTCTGCCGCGATGGCGTACGGACAGTACCGGTTGTGTCAGACCGGTTCGGAGAGTTCAGTTGATGATCAAAGTGAGTGCTGTCCAGGTCGACGCGGCAACTGCCAAGGGGAGGTCCCCGATGATGCATGCCGATGTTTGTGTCCGTGTTTGTATCGCTCGTTTCGAGCGCTGCGAGCGGATCGAGCTTGCATCTTGCAGAAGGCCGTGGCGATGATGAGGGCGCGAAATTCCGGAGAGCGGAGCGTTGCAGCGACTGGAACGAAAGGCCGAGGCATCCCGATCAGTCAAACCTCACGCACGCGCTGCCGGCGAGTCACGCTCTTCCTCACAATCACGACCTGCCTTTTGGTTGCCAGCGGTAGAACCAGGATCCGCGGGCTTGTCGTCACGGCGGCGCCGACTCAAACTTCAGCGCCCGATACTGCAGCCTCCGTCAAACCGAAGGGGTAGGAAGAATGAGCATACACCCAGTACAGACAGCCAGAATGAGTATGTACCCAGCACAGACAGCCGAATTGCAAATCCTCGATTTCCTCGTCGTTCTGGCCATCATCATTGCGCTCGTGGCCGTTTTTTCGTAACGTCGAGGTAGTCCCGTTGCATGATCCCGCCTGACCACGCAGTTCACCGCTAGTTCTGAGTCACGGATGCATCACCTATGGACCAAGGCACACACGCCTGAACCCCGGGGCTTCCGGCACAATTACGGCCAAGATGAGAGTCTGATTGCCGCTTGGCAGGGCTTTCGTGGGGTTTGGAGGACCTCGTAAGGTGCGCACGGGTTGGCTGACGCGCCGCCGCCCCTTTTGCGGCATGCCGCTGGCAAGGGAAGGCCAGCAACTACAAGGGAGGGCGACGTGCACGCCAGTACGGCACTTGCCAAGCTCTGCGCCTTGACGGCGCTTCGGTCAGAAGCGTGAGTCGGTATCAAACGCGTCGAAAGTGATCTGACGACGACACGATGAACATCCAACCCCACGACTAACGCCACGTGATAACTTCCGGGCTCACAGCCACGCCGGCTGGGATGCGGGCACATAGGCGCGCACGGGCTGAGGCGTCGCGAATAATTCAGTGCGGTGTGGCAGGATGTGCGGGGGCCCTACGGCCCGGCGCTGCGAGCGTTCGCGATCGTCTATGGCGTGCCGACCTGGGGGTTCGCGATCGCCTGGGTGGCGATCGCGGCCGCGATCACGATCCGCACCGCACGCCGCCACCTGCCGTTCTCACTGACCTGGTGGAGCTTCACCTTCCCCCTCGGCACCCTCGTCACCGGAACCTCGCAGCTCGCCCTCCACACAGGCGCGCCCGCTTTCAAGAACATCGCAATCGCGCTGTATGCGTTCCTCGTCCTCGCCTGGCTCACCGCCGCGTCAGGCACCTTGCACGGCACGCTCCGCGGACGGCTCCTACGTCCACAGCCGGCCGTCCTACAGCACGCCCGCTAGCGGCGGCGAGCTCGCTGTCCGTATCGGTCGCGCTCCGCCTGGTAGTTGTGTAGACCGATGCGAGGACCGCTGCCCAAAGAGGAATTCGATTGGATCTTCGCCCGCGTGCCGCGGCTGACGGTCGAGGTCGTCATCGCCGATCCCGGTCGCGGCGTGCTGCTCTCGCTCCGTGAGATCGATCCATGCACGGGGATGTGGCACCTGCCGGGCGGCACCGTCCGGTTCAGCGAGCCCGCAGTCGACGCCGTCAAGCGCGTTGCGCAGGCCGAACTCGGCCTGACGGTCGACGTCGGAGAGCTCCTCGGCTACATCGAGTACCCGAGCCACTACGAGCACGGACTCGACTCGCCCGTTGGCCTGGCATTCGCCACACGGATCGCCGAGCCGCGCGAGCTTCCGAGCGCCTGCCGCTGGTTCATGGACCTGCCGCCGAATATGCACGACGAGCAGAAGGCCTTTCTACACGCACACGCAGCATCAGCGCTGCGCCAAGCCCGCCGCTGAAGCCTGCCGGGTCGGCGCCTCGCCGTATATTGCGTTGACAGCTGTCCTGTTCACCATGGGTGGAGGTTCCGATGCAGCGTGTCGCGCTTGAGCCGCTTCGATCGCGTCCAGCTGACGGTGCTAATGGACAACGTGACCGACCCGCTGCTCGTCGATCAGGAGTCCGTCGCGCGGATGAATTGGCCGAAGGCTATCCTCGGCGGGCTGCCGACCGGGGAGGCGCGAGTGAGTCCCGGCATCGGTGTGCCGGACGCGCTGATCGCCGAGCCGGGCTTCTCGGCACTCGTCCGGATCGAGAAGACTGGCCGGACCCGCACGCTGCTGTTCGATACCGGGGTCTCGCCCAACGGGATGGTCGAGAACATGCGGCGGCTCGGGATCGACCCGCGCGAGATCGAGGTGATCGTGCTCAGCCACGGCCACTGGGATCACATAACGGGGATGGAGGGGCTCTTGCGCGTCCTCGGCCCCACCAATCTGCCGGTGATGATCCACCCCGAGTTCTGGGCCCGGCGTCGGGTCAGCTTTCCCGCGTTGTTCGCGGCTGAGTTCCCAGCGACCAGCCAGGGCGCTTTGCAGGAGATGGGGTTCACGATCGTCGAGGAGCGCCAACCGTCGTTCCTGCTCGACGGCGCGGTGCTGATTACCGGAGAGGTCGACCGCACCACTCCGTTCGAGACCGGGTTCCCGGGGCACGAGGCGCTGCGCGAGGACGGGTGGCAGCCGGATCCGCTGATCCTCGATGACCAAGCGCTCGTGCTGAACGTTCGTGGTCGAGGGTTGGTCGTCCTGAGCGGATGCGGCCACTCCGGGATTGTCAACACCGCTCGCTATGCGCGGCGACTGACCGGGCAGGACAACGTCGCGGCGATTATTGGCGGGTTTCATCTCAGCGGCCCGAGCTTCGAGCCGAGAATCGGACCAACGGTCGAGGCACTCGCCGAGCTCGCGCCGTCGATGCTCGTGCCGGCCCACTGCACCGGATGGAAGGCCTGCTACCAAATGGCGGCGCGGTTCCCCGACGCGTTCGTGATGAGCACGGTCGGCACCACGA
Source organism: Solirubrobacteraceae bacterium (assembly GCA_052147535.1). Lineage (GTDB taxonomy): Bacteria > Actinomycetota > Thermoleophilia > Solirubrobacterales > Solirubrobacteraceae > Palsa-465. Next base: position 8,635 of record JBKQKK010000321.1, read on the forward strand.
TCACGATCTGAATTGATCCGCGCGAAGCGCCAAGCCTGGTAGGGCAGGAAGGTGCGCATGAACAGCGTCGGGCGGGTCGGTCGGTGACGTATTCGGTCTTGTCCGTCTTCATGGTCGAAGGCGCGCGGCTCGGGCTGGTAGGCGAGCAGGTCGGCGACGATCCACTGGGGATTCACGCCGCGTTCGGTCGGAGTGCACGTGCCTTCGCGATAGCGGCCGCGGAGAAGTCGACGCCGCCCACTTCCCACCCGCGCTGCCGAGCCACACCGCGTTGCGTCCCTCGCCACACGCGAGGTCAAGCGCCGAGCCCGCTCGCAGCACCGCCGCCTGCTGTACGAGGAAGCGGTTCCCGTCCACGGTCCAGTGTCCAGACGAACGCGTCCTGTGCGTAGCGGCGATCTCAGGCGCTGCTGTCCACGGTCGCGCTCACGCCGCCGCGGCCCCCTCGACGACAGCCTCGAGCCGGCGGCGGACCTCGGCGGCGGTGTCCGCCAGGGTGGGGTTCTCGGCGATCGAGAGCATCTTCTCGGCGTTGACCGCGGCGACGTGCGTGGTACCGTCCTGGGTGTAGACAACGACGTTGCATGGCAGCAGCGTGCCGAGGTAGGGCTCCGCCGTGATCGCGCCGTGCGCGAGCTGCGGGTTGCAGGCGTCGAGGATCAGGTAGGGCTCGCGTACAACGCCGAGCTTCTTCTGCAGCGTCGCCCGCACGTCGATCTCACAGAGGACCCCAAACCCTTGCTTGGTGAGCGCTTCGCGCACGCGCGCGAGCGCCTCCTCGAACGGGTGGGCGGTCGTGGTGCTCAACGTGTAACTGACATCAACTCCGGACATGCCTTCTCCAATTCCTTGCGCTTGGCCATCGCCGCCTTGCCTCGCTGTGCTGCAGCCTCGGGCGGTTCGCAGTAGTGGGTGGTCAGGTGGGCGAGGATCGCCTACTCACCAGTGGCGGTCTCGCCGCCGGCGACGAGCACGGGGATCGCTTGGGTGCCGGTCGCCTGCTCGAGCGCGTCCCGGTCCTCCCGCGCCACCGGGACAGGGCGCGCGAGGAACGGAAGGCCGAGCTCGGTCAGCCGTTGGCGGACGCGGTGCGAGGCGGGACACCACTCCGTCTGCCACAGCTCGATCGTTGCAGTCATCTCTCCTGTCTCCTTCCGGGAGTCATGAGTGGCCGAAGGTGACGTCCGGGAGGATCCGGTCAAGCCACTTGGGCAGATACCACGCTAAGTTGCCCATCACCCGCAGCAGCACGGGGAGCAGCAGTAGGCGGATCAGCGCGGAGTCGAGCAGCGCGTTCTGGAGATCGTGGTTCTCCGCGACCGCGCCACCGATCAGCGAGCCGGCCGGCAGCGCGGCGCGCAAACGATCGATCGTCCGGCCGACCGCTGTACTGGACGGATCCTGCTTGGGGATCGCGGTGGTGAGCGCGTACCCGTTGTTGGTCTGGGTCGGCATCAGCGCCGCGATCCCGGGGTCACGCTTGGCGACCTGCTCGGCCGCGGCTGCCTGGCCTGCGGGGGTGACGATCTGCAGCGGCCCGGTTGCGCCCGGGCCGAACGCGCGCTGGACCTCAATAGCCGACACGGGAGGCGTCGGTGGCGGGCACGACCTTGATCGACGGCATCGCCGTGCGCAACTGCGTGGCCGGGATCGCGAGGCCGACGAGGAGGATGAGGGCGAGCGCGCCCCAGCGGACGGGTTGGCGCCAGAGCCGCTCTCCCCATCGCTCAAAGCGCACGGAGCGGTGCTCGCCGGAGTGCGCCCATGGCAGCGCGAGCTTATCCACCGCCGGGCCGATCTTGCCGAGCACGGCGGGGAGCAGCGTGAGCGTTGCGGCGAGCACGAAGATGACGACGAGCACGATCCCGAGGCTCATCGACCGGAACGCCGGCGATGGGACGAGCATCACTGCGCTGAGTGAGATGAGGACCGTGATGCCGCTGAACAGCACGGCCTTCCCTGCGGTGTCCAGTGTCACCGCGGGACCGCGGTCGCGTCAACGCGGTTCATGCGGTGGCCGAACAACGCGCCGCGGAAGCGGTGCACGATGAACAGCGCGTAGTCGATTCCGAGCGCGAGCGCGAACGCGCGCGCCCCCTTTTATGATGCCGATCACGACGTCTCCACAACTGTTTAGTGTTGGCGTGATAATCGTATCGGCTCGCCAGACATCTGCCAACTCAACAACTTTGTACTTGTGCTAGGGTCTAGTTATGAGCATCTCCGAGACCTCGCATCCGCTGCCCGAGCCCCTCATCGAGCTCGTCGCGCAACGCTTCCGCGTCCTCGGCGAACCGATGCGGATCCGGCTGCTTGACCGCCTGCGCGACGGTGACGCGACCGTCGGGGAGCTCCAGCACGCGCTCGGCGCCTCCCAGCAGAACGTCTCGAAACACCTCGGGATCCTCCACGCCGCCGGGATGGTCAGCCGCACCAAGGACGGCAACCACACCCGCTACCGGATCAGCGACCCCTCGGTCTTTGAGCTGTGCGACAGCGTCTGCGGCGGCGTGCGCCGCCAGCTCCAAGAACTCGAAGCCATCCTGCAACAGAGCTAGGACACCGCACCATGACGATGACCGCGACCGCCCGTCCCATCGACGGGACGCTCCGCCACGAGATCGATGTCAACGGATGCCACACGATCACGACCGACGAGCCCGAGCGCCTCGGCGGCACCGACAGCGCCCCCGCCCCCCACGAGCTGCTGCCCGCGATCCTCGCCGCGTGCACCTCGACGATGATCACCCTCTACGCACGCGAGCGCCAGTGGAACCTTGCCGACCTCCAGGTCGACGTCACCTACGACAACGAGGCGACCCCAAGGTCTGTCAAGACGGTCATTCACCTGCCCGACGGGCTCTCCGCAGACCAGATCAAACGCCTGGAGCGCGTCGCCGACACCTGCCCCGTCAAACGCGCGCTCGAAGCCGGATTCACATTCGACAAGGAACTCGCAATCGACACCACGGCCGGCTCGGCCTCGGCATAGCTCACTCGCCGATCCTCGCGGCCACGGCGATCATCGCCACGATCGGATCACTCCGGCGATGTCGACACGCAGGAGCGTCTCGCCGTACCAGTTCACCGATCGGGCCGCACCCAGCGAGATGCGGCGGATCGGCTCTCGCCGTATCGCATCAACGTGCCATCCGCGCCTCACCGCGAAACGAGCCCGCCGCAGAGATACCAGTTGATCACCGCAAACGCATCGCGGAGCTCATCGTCGAGGCAACGGATCAACCCTGAGAGAGCCTGAGGCCCCCCTCCTTGACTGGGGGGCGGCGCGTGGCTCAGCCACTGCCGGCGTTCAACGCGACAGCCGTGCATGTCTTCATGGCGCTCTTGAACGCCGGGCTGTTGATATCGAACGAGCCGAGAGCCTGGTAGTAGGCAGCGGGGTCGCTTGCAGCGCTGCTTGGATCGGGGAACGCGATCCCGTGCGAGCGCATGCACGCTGCGAATGCCAGTCCTTCTCGCTGGCGCACAGCGCGCTGTCCGGGTGTCAGGCTCGTCGCGTTCGGGAACGCCCGGCCGATCTGCGTCGCGCAGGCCTTCTCGGCCGCCTGGATCTTCACCGACGGATAGCTGCCGAGAATCCGCAGCACCGCGAGCACCGAACCCTGGCCGATGCCAGGATCGGGAATGTCGATCCCCTGAGCGCGCATGCAGCTCGCGGCCGCCACACGCGCGCGCTGGAGCGTTGCCGTTTGCGCGCCAGATGTGAGTCCGCCGGCCAGCGTGCTCGTCGACGACACCGAAGCGTGCGTGCTCGAGCCGCATCCAGCCAGCAAAACAGCGAGCACGCCGGCAGCGAACGATGCAGCGATGGCAGCTCTCATGTAGGTAGCTTGACATCCAGGCGTGCGAGCAGATCCTCGGGATCGACGCCAAGCTCGGCGATCGCGGCGCGCACGCCGGCATCGACCTTGCTGTGCACGGGCGGTTCCGGGGGCGTGCACAGACACGCGTTTGTCCGACAGGAGCGTCGTCAGCGCCGCCCCGAGCTGCCGGCGGCCGCCGCCACGCAGGCCACGAGCTCTGACCACGGTCGGGCTGGTCGATCTCACGTGGCCCCCACCGCCCGACCGACTGCCGGGCGCACTGCATCTCCGTTCGATGAGCAGGATCGTTGCCTCGACGCAGCGGTTCCGTCGATGGCCCTCTCAGTTGAGCTAGCGTGTTACGGAAGGAAGCTCGCCTTGGGATACATACGGCGGCGGCTTGAGGTGCGAGGGCTGGACGCGATCGATCGGACACCGGTGCTCGACATCAAGACTTACATGATCAAGTTCGCCCCACGCAGTGCCGTACGCCAGCCGCGATCGTCACCCGAATTGATGAGCGGCTGTTGGCAGGTCTCAGCGACGTAGACAGCTGGCTCCGCGGCCAGCGTAGAGCGACCGAACGGCTATCTGAACGCGCACCAAGGGAAGCACCATTCTTCTTCGTGGTCGTGACGGTTCGGATGCAAGCCTCCGGGCTTGCGTGGGCTCAGCCCTTCATGACCGCCGCGGACTCGGTGGCCCGATCCTTCTGCTATGCCTGGATTGGCGAGCCCGGTCCGGGGGGGTGGCGGACCGGCGGCTGGAGCGGGGCTGTCGGGCAGTCGTCGAGGTCCGTCAGGAGATGCACGCCTCGTCGAGCGAGTCGGCCAAGCGCACGGTCGCGGCTGGCGTCCGACCGGCAAGCCACCGCGGGCGTGAGTGCGCTGACCTGCAGGCCACGTGCGAGCGCCGCCTTGGCGGTCGCGGTCACGCATGCGCCTGCTTGCAGACCGGTGAGGATGACGTGCCCGACGCCACGCTCGTCAAGAAGCTGACCGAGGGCCGGGTTACAAAAGGCGCTGGCCTTCCACTTGGGGATGTAGGGGGCGCCGGCGGCGTCGACCCGCGGGTCCCACGCTGCGCCGGCACTTCCCTCGATGGCGGCTCTGCGCCGCAGCGCGTTCATGAAGACGTCGCCGCGGCGGAACTCATTGCCGATCTTGACGACCAGCTCGCCGTCGCGCTGGGCGTGGGTGATCGCTCGGCGGGTGGCGCTCACCATCGGCTCGACGTGGCCACGAGCCACTGGCATCCTGCCGTGAGGGTCGAGGAAGTCGTGCTGGAAGTCGATCAGCAGCAGGGCACGTCGTTCCGGGTTGGGTGGGCTCATGTGCGGTCCTCCTGGTTGTCATCACTAGTGGCGAGGGATCGGAGCGTGGCGCACAGCCGCGGAAGTCGCGTGCCGCCGCGTAGGTCATCGAGACGCTCTTTTGACGCAATCGTCGCGCGCGGCGCCCGGACTCGTGCGCCAAGGGACACAAACCGGTCGCTGGCCGGTAGGTCGGCGTCGACCCAGCCAGTAGGTCTCGGTCGCCGCGTCGTAGACGATGCGCCCCACCCAACAAAGAGGCCAGGGTCCCGGCCTCTCCCTGTGCCCAGCGATGGTGCTCGGCTATGGCTCTCGTTCGACGGGCAGGCCGGCGTTGAGCCAGCCGTTCCAACCACCAGCGATCTCGGCGCTCCCTGATGCAGAGTCAGCTTCGAGCTTTTGGCGTGCTGGCAGAGGTAAATCGTCGCTGGGACGCGATACCGGCGCTCGCGGCCGGCGCGACCGGGCAGACGCCAGCGCTTGTGCACTGTCACGCGAGCGATCCGATCGTCCCGTGGACCGCTTTGCGTCCGGACGCGCGTGTCGGCCCGCTGGGCAACCCGCGGGGGTGAAAAAGCCTATGACGTGAGCGGTCGCCGCGAGGGCACCACGGCCGGAGGACGTCAGACAACCGGGCGCCGGTCCGTCCGGACCGGCCGCTAGAGTCCGATCGTGGCCAAAGTGGTGTACGAGTTCGATGCTCGCCTGGTTGGATGGTCGGGCGTTCGCCGGACGATCGGTGTGCGTAGCGATCAGACGTTCGTGTACCTGCACCGCGCCCTGCAGCTCGC
>JBKQKK010000322.1:0-8872 GCA_052147535.1 Solirubrobacteraceae bacterium
CATCAGCCTGCTCGCCTTCGGCCTGCTCCTGCGCTCGCGCGGCTGGCGGATCCTGTTCCTCGGCGCCGACACGCCAATCTCGACACTGACCCAAACCGCCAAGACAACCCGACCGGCGCTCGCGGTCCTCACCAGCTTCGACCCAGCACTGCTCCAAGCGCAAGCGACCGCACTACGCCGCCTAGCGAAGATCGCCCCGCTCGCTCTCAGCGGCCCCGGCGCAACAGACACACTCTGCACCCAGCTCGGCGTACGACGCCTCGACGGCGACCTCGTCCAAGCCGCCACCGAGATCGCACACACCGCAAACGACTGAACGAACACTGCGCGGCGCGCTCCGAAGCCACACCCGGCATCTCGCCACGCTCGCCGCGCGGTAGCCGCGGTCGGGCGGGTGCCGAAGACCATCCACCTGCTCGACTACTGCAACGACCCGATCTACCGCCGCGCGATCCGCGGGCAAATCAACCGCGGCGAGGGGCGCCACGAACTCGCCCGCCGCGTCTGCCACGGCAACAAGAGCGAGCTCCCACAGCCCTACCAGCGCGGCCAGGAAGAGCAGATCGGCGCGCTCGGCTTGGTTTCAACTGCATCGTGCTCTACCACACCATCTACACCCAGCGAGCGCTCGACCAGCTCACCGCCGCGGGATACGAGATCCAGCGCGAAGACATCCGGCGCCTCTCACCGCTCGCGCACGAGCACATCACGCTCACCGGCCAATACCACATCGCCCTCACCGAGACGATCCGTCGAGGCGAATACCGACCGCGGAAGACACCGGACCTCGCCGAACTCGCAAGCGCTTAGGCCGGTTTTCTGTACCAACAATCCCCTGACCCCGGCTTCTGGGTGGGAGTCCGGGTACGGCTCGTCACCTTGTGCGTTGGCCTAGCGGCCGGAGGGGGCGCCAAGCCTCCGTGCCGTGAGATGCGCGACCAGCTTGGAACCGGGACACCGCCTCGACCAGCACCCGCGATCTCATCCGTCCTGCGACACCGAACACGACCAGCGTTGACGTTGCGCTCCGATGAGGGGATTACATCGGGTATCGTCGCTCGGCCAGAGGGGAGAGGCGGGCCGCAATGGATGACTTTAGTTCGAACCCGTCAGCTTGGGCGCCGCTCGGGGTCCGGGTCTTCAGGGCGCTGTGGCTGGCCGCGCTCGTGAGCAATATCGGGAGCTGGATGCAGACCGTCGGGGCGCAGTAGCTGCTCGTCCGCCGCCCGCACGCGTCGGTTCTCGTTGCGCTGGTCCAAACCGCGAACGCGCTTCCCTTCCTTCTCTTCGGCCTTATGGCGGGAGTCCTCGCCGACACGCTCGATCGGCGCAGGCTGCTGATCGCCGTGCAGGCCGCATTGGCAGCGGTCGGTGCGCTACGCCGCGCTGACGTTCGCGCACCAGATGCCTCCGGCCCTGCTGCTGCTGCTCACGTTCTTGCTCGGTTCGGGCGCAGTGCTGGCGACGCCGGCCTATCAGTCGCTGCTCCCCGAACTCGTTCCACGCTCGCAGCTGCCATCGGCATCCGCATTGAACTCGATCAACATCAACGTCGCGCGAGCGATCGGCCACGCGATCGCGGGCGTGCTGATCGCACGGGCCGGCGTTGGCGCCGCGTTCACCGTCGCCGCGGCCGCTTATCTCGTGTACGGCCTGGTACTCGTGGCCTGGCGTCCGGCCGTGGGCGCTCACGCGGAACGTCGAGCCGTTCGGTTCGGCGCTGCGGGCTGGAGGGCGGTACGTGCGTCACGCTCCCGTGATCCGAAGGATCATCCTGCGCGCGGCGTTGTTCTTGATCCCGGCCAGCTCGCTCTGGGCGCTGTTGCCACTGATCGCTGCTCACCGCCTTGGGCTCGGATCCGGTGGCTACGGTCTCTTGCTCGCGGCGCTTGGGATCGGCGCGGTGGCGGGCGCGTTCGTGCTCCCCTTGGTCCGCGCGAGACTCTCGACCAATGCGATGATGGCGCTCGCAAGCTGCGTGTACGCAGTCGCGCTGGCGGCGATCGCGCTATTGCGTAGTGTCGGCCCCGCGCTCGTGCTGCTGCTTCCGGCAGGCATTGCCTGGGTGGTTGTCCTGTCAAACGTGAACGCTGCGCTCCAGCTGTTCCTGCCTGCCTGGGTCCGCGGCCGCAGCCTGGCGGCCTACCAGATGGTCCTGTTCGGCAGCCAGGCGGTCGGGGCTCTTCTGTGGGGGGTGCTAGGGGTCGTCCGCGGGCCCCATTGAATGGCCGGCGGAATGGGCATGGACAAGGGGAGCGCACGGCTCTACGCTGAAGCGAGCGGACGATGCCGGGTTGCCAACGCTCCTGTACCGTCACGCTGCGCGACGGCGCGGCTGTGAGGCTGCGTCCGATTGCGCCTGGGGACAAGCCTCTGCTCGTCGACGTGTTCGAGCGACTAAGCGAGCGCTCGCGCTACCGGCGGTTCTTCATGAGCTTGCGCGAGGTGTCTCCAGCCATGCTCGCGTTCTTCACTGAGGTCGATCACTCAGACCGCGAGGCGATTCTCGCGATTGACCTGACATCAGGCCGCGCGCTCGGCGTCGCGCGGTATGTCCGCCTGAGCGAGGCTCCCGAGACGGCGGAAGCCGCCGTTGCGGTCGTCGATGACTGGCACGGACGCGGAGTAGCCCACGCGCTGCTGGCGAAGCTGAGCAGTCGTGCGCGGCACGAGGGCATCCTTCGTTTCGTTGCGCTCGTTGAAGCGGAGAACCGCGATGCCCTGGCGCTGGTCGAAGGCGTCGGCGACTGCGACCTCCAGCCCGCAGGGCCCAACCTCGAACTCGTCATCAACCTGAAACCCGTGGAGGATCGGGACAGCAAACGGCCTTTCTAACTCTTATGGACGTAGTCATCGGAGGTTTGCCAGCCGGCGCAGCGCAAATTGACCACTCGCTGGTGGCCGCGGCGGCTGCTCCTCCTTCATTGCCGAATCGTCCTGCGGAGCGCCCCGGACTTCGGACGCTGCTTCTTAGACCTGGCGCTCGGGGCCGATGCCCGAGCCTCAGCTACGCGAAGCGTACCCGAGGCTTCGGCCATCTGGTCTAAGCGCGGCTGCTACGCGCGCACAAGAGCAGAAGAGGCCGTTTGGCAGCTAAGAAGTCATAAGTACACTATCGGGCGCCAACGGTGCGCGCTTCACCCGCCGGTCACTGTGCTCGACAATCGCCTCGTGCGTTCCGAGGTCCAGAGCGACGACCACCGCACCGGAGCCATCAGGCGCCGGCAGCGGCAACGTCTCCCAGCCCCGCGCGGTCAATCGCAGCGCCGCGTGCTGCAACTGAGGCTCGGGCGGGGCGAGCTTCGCCGCCAGCTTGCCCAGCAGTTGGGTGTGCGCATGCAGCGTGTCGCAGGTCGCGTTCCATGCCTCGTACGAAGGGAGTGACAGCCATGCGGAGGGCAACTGCTGCGGCCTACCGCTCATGGCCGGATCGCCATCGACGAAACTGGCTTCTCGGGCCGCCAGCTAGCCAGCGCTGGTGCCGACGGCCAGCACGAGCTGATTCCCGGAAGGATCGCGCGCGACCAGACCGGCGTCCGTCTCCCGCGGTGCGCGGCCGAGCCGGCTCAGCCGATTGGCTACGCGTTCGCGCTCGTCCTGGTCGGGGAGGATGATCGTGAAATGTCGGAGCGACGCCTCGTCCGGCGGTGGCGGCGAAGCGCCGGCGCTCTCCCAGACGTTCGCGCCGATGTGATGGTGATAGCCGCCGGCGCTCAGGAAGGTGGCCTGTGTCCCGAGCTGGGCCATTAGGCCGAAGCCGAGCGCGTCGCGGTAGAACGCAACCGTTTCGGGGATCGCTGCGACCTTCAGGTGAACGTGCCCCATGACGGTGCCGGCCGTGAGGCCGGTGTAGGGGTCCGATTCCGGCTCGAGCTCGCCCAGAAGGCTGTCGACGTCGAGCGGAAGCGTCGTCATCCGCGCCGCCACCTGTCTTTCCCAGGTTTCGCGCGGCCGGTCCCAGTAGATCTCGATTCCGTGCCCATCCGGGTCGCTCAGGTAGAGCGCCTCGCTGACGAAGTGGTCCGAGAGCCCGACCAGCGCCACCCGATCACGCGCCGCGTGCGCAAGCCAGTTGGCGAGGTCCTCACGGCGCTCCAGTAGGAGCGCGAAGTGGTACAGCCCGCTGTGGCGGCCGACCGGCCGGGCACCGGCGAGCTCCGTCAGCCTCAGCAGCCCGCGCCCGGCCACGCCGAGTAGCGCGTGTCCGTCTTCGTCCTCGATCAGTTGCAGGCCGACCGCCGACTGGTAGTAGCTCGTCGACCGCGCCAGATCCGAGACGGTCAGGCTCACCACGCCGAGCGTCGTCAACGCTGAGATCTCGGAGTCCGATGGACCCGCCTGCGCTTCGAGCTCCTCCGGGTCGCGCGGCGCCGCGGCGAACGCCCGCTGAGGCTCGTCTCCGGTCACGTGCAGCTCCCGGCCGCGACAGGACCGGACCGATCCTGTGCGGCGAAGAAGGTCCGCGCGGCCGTGTACCCGCCGCGGAGCGACGCTGAAGCAAGACCGAGATCCATCGACCCAGTCTATGCGCGCCATGGATCCTGGTGTCGGATTGTCCGTCGTCGGATTGCCGGGTGATCCGCGATCATTCCGACGGGCCCATTAGTCCTCGCGACCGCGTCGCGTGCTATCTCGACACTGGGCACGAATCGGCGTAGGGTCGGTGGTGACAGCGTGAATGCCCGTTTGACTCCCGAACAGGCGAACATCAGGTGAGGAGCTCTCGATGGCCACGAACCCACCGTCCAAGACGCTCGAAGAGCACAACATGGAGTTGATGCAGACGCTCGACGATGCCTGGAACGCTCAGGACTGGGACATCTTCGACCAGCGGCATAAGCCGGACGTCGTCGTCCGGTGGCCCGGACAACCGCCGACGCACGGGACCCACGACCACCGCGCCGAGGCGATCGAGCTGTTCAAGACGTTCCCGGACAACCGCGTCCAGAACCGGCCGTACAAGGTGTTCTTCGCCTCCGGAGACTGAACCTGCTCGATTTCGCGCTTCACCGGAACGATGACCGGTCCGATGAAGGCACCGGACGGCACCGAGATCCCGCCGACCGGAAAGTCGTTCGAGGTCGACTTCTTCACGGTCGCCAAGTGGGACAACGACCAGATCGTGGAGGAGAACCTGATGTATGACCTAGTCGGATTCATGAGGCAGATCGGCCTGAGCGAGTGAGCTTCAAAAAGCAGGATCGGTGCAAAGGCGACGAGGGTGCCCGGGCAAGCCGTATAACGACCCGTCTGCGAAGAGCATGAGCGAGCAACCCGACCCGCGCTGGCGGACGATCGACGGAAGATCGCTTGCCACACCAGGCGTCTACGACGTAGATCCGGTGCACACCTTCGTGATGTTCCGCGTGCGGCACCTCATCGTCGGTCGGGTTGACGGGCGCTTCACGGCCTTCCAGGGCCAGTTCACGGTCGTCGAGGACCCCGCGCGGTCCTTCGATCGCTTCGAGGTGACCTTCGAACCCGCGAGCCTCGATACCCACGTGAAGATGCGCGACGACGATCTCAGGAGTCCGCGCTTCCTCGACACCGATCACTTCCCGACGATCGTTCTAACAGGCGGCACGAGCAGCCGCGTGGGAGACGATGAATGGACCGTCGACGCCGAGATCACGATCCGGGCCGTCACCCGGCCCGTCGTTCTGCGGGTCACCTTCCGCGGTATGGCAATGGACGCGCACGGGAAGATCAAGGCCGCGCTGGCAGTCGCCGCCGAAATCTAGCGCTCCGACTACGAGCTCACGACGGAGCTACGCCAGGAGTCCGGCGAGCCAGGCACGGGCCCCGACATCGAGATCCGAGCCGACGTCGAGGCGTTTCTCAGGGAAGAGGCGTCCGGACTCTCCTCAGCCGGGTGACGTTTGCCCAGTGCCCGCGGACGAAGCGTTCACGATCAGAAACCTCGACCGCACTCGTGTTGAGCACTGCGTGACTGACGCCTCGAGCAGCCTCAAGGCGCCGCCCACTCCGTCAGTACTTACGAAGGGGTTTCACGCAAACGCGCGCGAACGAGCTCGCGCAGGTCGGCAGGGAGTGCACCTGCGCCGAGGGAGGAGTCTGCGGTGACCGCGAGCAGCTGATGCTCCGTCCCGAGGTAGTTATGTCCGAGCTCGCGCGCCACCTTCTCGGAGGCGTGCAGCAGCTCGTCTACGGCCATTCCGAGTTCGGACTCGGGTGCGCCGTTCAGCCACCGACGCACAACGTCTTCGCTGCCCTTTGCGAAACCTACCTCGGAGAGAGCCCGAGCTGCGACACCCCCGGCCTCCCAGATCAGAACAACAAGCACGTGACCCGACGTGCAAGGCTGGCCGAGCGACTCGGCCTCCTGGCGCGCAAGCGCGACAACGGCTGTTGCACGCGGCGTCAACCTCAGCATCGAGGCGCACGTTACAACGCCGGAGGTCCGACTCAACGCTGGGCGGGCGCCTTGCTGCCAGGGAACCGACTGCCTGAGCGTTCGGCCCGACCCAGGAGAGCAGCGACGAATTCCGTGCTTGACCGTAAGCTCGCATCGTCTGGTCTGGGTGCCGGCACTGCCAGTTGTCGAGAAGGCTGCGGCGCTCGCGCTCGCGACCCCGTCGCTCTCGCCGCATCCGGCGGCGCGGTGATCACGCTTCTCGATCGGTGGTCCCGACGCCAGACGGATCTCCTCGCCTCGCCGGTCGCGCGGACACGAGTCTCTTCGTTAGCCTCGGTCAGCCCCGGAGCGCGGCGGTAAAGATGCCGGGGAGGTGTTGCCAGCATGCCGGTGACCAGGAAGCCGCGCACGACGCTCGAGCTGACCAGACCCCGCAGGCGCAGGACCCGCAGCGGCATGATTGGATTCTCGATCCGGGCCTCCACGGCCAGGAAGGCGGCCATCAGCGCGGCGGAAAGGCCTCCGAAGCCAAGAACCGAGCTCGAGGCCCAGCCGTGCCCGCTCGCCTGCACGATGGCGTAAATGGCGCTCATCAGAGAGGCAGTGACCAGAAGGGATCCAACCCAGTCGATGCGGCCTCTGGTGCCTTCGCGGACGTCGGTCGAGATCAGAGCCTGGCCGAGGACGATCGTCATCGCGCCGATGGGTAGGTTGACAAAGAAGATCCAGTGCCAGCTGAGCGCCTGGGTGAGCGCACCACCGAGGAGCAGCCCCATCGAGCCGCCGGCGACGGCGACGAACACGTAGGCGCTCATCGCCCGGGCGCGGTCGCTCGGCCGCGGGAACTCGGTGGCGATGATCGCGAGGATCACCGACGCCTGCATCGCGGCGCCCACGCCCTGGATCAAGCGGGCGCCGATCAACGCACCCTGGCGGGGCGCCAGCCCACAGAGGATCGAGGCGCCGGTGAAGACGATCACGCCGGCGAGGAACACGCGCCTGCGGCCGAACAGGTCGCCGAGCCGGCCGGCGAGAAGCAGGACACTGCCGAACGTGACGAGGAACGCGTTGATAACCCAGGTGAGGTTCCCCTGGTCAAAGTGCAGGTCGCGCTGGATAGCAGGGAGAGCCACGTTCACGATCGTCGTGTCGAGCACGATCATCAGCTGCGCGAGGCAGACGACCGCGAGCGCCAGCCAGCGGCGGCGGTCGCCCTGAGAGGCGAAGGCGGCGAGAGAGAAACGGTGCATGCGGGGTCCCAACTAGAAGATGATCAGTGATAAACTGGAGGCCACCTCCGTTAGTAAGTGGAGGATGCCTCCGGAAGGACCTATAGCGGAGGATCCCTCCGGTTTGTCAAGCGGGATTTGCCGCTTTACCCATGAGCACCACCGAAACCCTCGACCAAGCCCTTCTGCGCAAACCAAAGCGCGCCGACGCACGCCGCAACTACGAGAAGGTCGTCGCCGCCGCCCGCGAGGCGTTCGCCGAGCGTGGCGACGCGACCTCTCTGGAGGAGATTGCACGGCGTGCCGAGGTGGGCATCGGAACCCTGTACCGCAATTTCCCCAACCGCCAAGCCCTGCTCGAGGCGGTCTATGTCGACGAGGTCGAGAGCCTCTGCCGCTCCGCGACCGAGCTCGAGGGACTCCCGCCGTGGGACGCATTCGCGGCCTGGGTGCACCGCTTGGTCGGCTACCTGGCCACCAAGCAGGCCCTGGCCCACGAACTGCTCGAGTATCTCGACCGAGACGCGCCCCTGTTCGCCGTCTGCCGCTCATCGCTGATGAACTCCGGCCAGCCGTTGCTCGAACGCGCCACGCAGGCCAAGGTCGCCCGCGCCGACGCCAGCCTGTGGGACGTCATACAGATGGTCGGCGGCATCGCCAAGATCCCCGGCGCCGAGCCGGAACAGATCGACCACATCCTCGCGATCGCGCTCGACGGCCTACGCTACCGCCCGCCCGGCGCGTAACCCGCCCTCACACACCACGTCCTCCCCTCCAGACAGTCGGACGCTTGATCCATTTCGACGGTCATCGAGGAACCCACTCAACAACGCAATAAGCCGGCGCGCGCAACCTACGGGCCTGCTCTGGCGACGATGCGCGAGCGCGGACCCGATCACCGACGGCCACTTGGACGGCAACGCTACGCGACCCGCGGTTTCCAGAGAACTTTCAAGAGAAGACGCGCCGCGGATCGCCGCCGCCGTCGCTCTCGATTGCCGAGCCTCTCATTAGCGGTCGTTTCGCAATCATGACCCAAGAGCTGATCGGCTACGCGCGCGTCTCGACGGGCGTTCCTAAGCCCTATAGATTCCAGTCCGTGGAAGATGGACCCTCGGGCGAGCGAATGGAGGGGACCCGATGGGCGCTGCGGCGCTCCCACGAGCGATTGGCATCGTGCGTGTTTCGCGTCAGAACCGCAATGAGGATTCAAGGGAATCGCCGGAGGTTCAGCGCCGGTTGATCACGAGGTTCGCTGGACCTCAGG
>JBKQKK010000323.1:0-3155 GCA_052147535.1 Solirubrobacteraceae bacterium
TTAGCTCATAATCCGCGGCGACTTTGGCCGGGACGTGTCGGAGGTGTTCGCGTGGCTCGATCCTGAACCGTTTGCCGCCGCATCCATCGGCCAGGTCCATCGAGGCACGCTCCCGTCCGGGGAAAGCGTCGCGGTGAAGGTCCAGCGACCGGGAATCGATGGCCTCGTCACGATGGACCTACAACTGATGTATCGGATGACTTTTTTGCCAGGCCTGCTGCGCCTCTTCGGCGGCACGCGCACGCGCGACGTGATCGACGAGTTCGCGCGGTGGCTCGATGATGAGCTCGACTACGTCACAGAGGCAATGAACGCATACACGCTTCGCGAGAACGCCCGATTCGACACGATCGAGTACAACCCGAAGGTCTGGCTCGCCTACTCGACGGCGCGCGTCCTCACGCTGGAGTTCCTTGACGGCATACCAGTGAGTGACATCTTGAGCGATCTTCGTCGGGACCGCGGAGAGTGCGTCGATCGGCTGCGACAGCAGGGCTACGATCTCGATCAAGTTGCCGCCAATATTGTGTGGAACTTCCTCAATCAGGTGTACGTCATCGGATTCTTTCACGCTGACCTACACCCGGCAAATCTGCTCGTGCTCCCGGGAAATCGAATCGGATAAGTCGACTTCGGCATCACCGGCCGCCTCCCGGCGAACGTCCGCGAGTCGCTGATCCTATTGCGAGGCGACTCCTCAGGGGCGACGTGGACGGCGCCATGGTAGAGCTCACCCGATGGGTCACGCCGTCAACGAGAACGATCCAGCGCGACGCGGTGGACGAACTCAAGGCGCTTGCCCTGGGCTTCTTGTTCGAGCTTTGCGCGGCGCAGGCGACACAACAATCAAAGCAAGCGCTTACCGCGGCGTATCAGATCGCAATACTGCAGACGATTCGGCGCCATCACATGAAGGTCGACCCCGCAATCCTTAGTTACGTGAGGACGGTCATCACGATGGACTCGATCACCGGCGAGCTCTCACCGACCCTCGATGTCGTCACGCATGAGATGCGCTTTTTCAGCAGCCTTGCCCTGGACGCAATCCACGATTTCCTGACGCCGGCCGAACTCGTGAACACGGTGACGGACTACCGCTATCGGATCGATAGAGCCCTCGACTTCCTCGACAAGATCATGACAGAGGAGCGGGCCGTCTTCGACATCTTCGGTACGGCGAGAGCCTGGATCGAGCGGTTAGCGGTCGTGGGTGTGCTCGGGGTACTCGCGGTCTGGTTGGTCGAGCGCTTCAACGGCCACACAAGAGGTGTGTTCAGCACCAACGCCGGATTCGTTGTGATAATCGTCGGGCTCGTCTTCGTATTCGCGGTCCTCCGCCAGACCCGCAAGCTCCCAGACACAGGAACCGGCAGCCGCAGGCGAGGCAAGCTCAAACGGCGATCCGTTGCGCGGTTGCGCAACGACTGGCCCTCACAGCAAACCGCGCCGGTGCCGCCGCCCGTGTCCCCGTCGGCAGCAGAACCGCCCAACTCACACACCCAATAGGCAGCCATGTTCGGGTTCGGTATCGCCGGCGTGTGCGCTGCGAGTCCTCTGGCTCGCGATGGCCAGGCGCGTCGAGTGGCTCGGTCACGCTTCACGCTTCGCGGCTCCGGCTTTGGGAGCCGTGGCGTGGTCACTCACCGGTCTTTCGATCCGGTGCGTGTGGCCCAACTGGAGTGCGTCGTCTGGGTCGCGTACTACCGGCGCGAGTGGCTGTCGTTCCTGTGCTCTGCATTGTTCCTCACTCCCGGTGTGTTCGGGCTGTCATGGACCTCAGCGACCCGCGGGTCATGGTTTGTGCTGCGGGCGACGAAACTGTGGGCGCCATATCCCGACAACGACCCGAACGGGGCGCGATTGGCGATGGAGCGGTTCTACCGCATTCTGAAGAAGCACACCGATGAGCCGTTTGACCCCGCCGAGGCTGCGAGGCTCGAGATTCGCCACTACCGCGAGGTCGAGGGCCTCTCGATCGCACAGATCGCCGACCGTCTCGGGCGATCGCCGGCGACGATCAAGGCGTACTTCTACGATCCGACCGGCGAGAAGGCGCGGGCGGTTAAGGCCCGCTACCAGGGCGTGTGCCGCGGCTGCGGCGGATGCACGCAGCCCCGAAACGGCAAGGGCGACGTCTACGCGTACTGCGAGGCCTGCCACCCCGGCGCCGTCAATGCGCGGTGGACGCGTGACCGGGTGCTCGTAGCGATGCGCGCGTGGCAGGCCCAGTAGGGCTGTAGCGCCCGTGCCGCGCATAGGCGTCCTGCGCCGGGTTGGCGTCGAGCGTCTGGGCTGCGTCAAGCAGCGCCTGCAGCTGAACTGGGTGCAGCCACTCGCGGCTGGATCATGCGAGGAGAGGCTGATCAGCCCGCTCGCCGACGGGTCAAGAACCATGTGATGGCCGCCGCGCTGCCCGTAGCGACAGAGCAGCCGCCATTCCTCGGCGTCGAGCTCCGCGTTGAGCAGCGCGGGATCGCCGCGGACGTCGCTGTCGAGCTCGGTGAGCGTCTCGGCGATGTCCTGGAGCACGGCGCGCTCGGTCTGCTTGGCCGCGACGAACCGCAGCATCAACGCCTCGTCAACCTCGGCGAGCACGCTGTCGACCGTCCGCTCCGCGTCGACATAGGCCAGAAACGGCAGAAGGTGCTTGACGACCGGGGATCGATAGGCCGAGACGGTGTTCGGATTCTCGTAGCGGCTGAGCGCCTCGACGTAGTCGGTCGCGGCATCGCGCACGGCGAGCGGGCCCAATGCCCCGCCATCGGCGCAGCCGCTGCCCGCTGCTGGGATCAGCGCGGTCCAATCCTGGCGCAACTGCGCGGCGGTCAGCAGCCTGGTCTCGAGCCGCTTGCGGGCGCGCGCCTCGCTCCACTCCGACGCCGGCCAGAGCAGGCGCCGCTCGGTGGGGATCTTGACGTCGACGACGAGCGTGTCGTCGGCGAGGCGGCGGGTCAGGATGCTGCCGGAGAGGGGCTTTGGGACGGGGCCTCTCAGACGTTTAGTGAACGGGAATCGTGAACGACGATACCCGTTGAGGTCGAGCAGGCGCTGGCGGCGTGCGCGCAGGCGGAACGGTTCGGTGACGGGGATCTTGCTCAGGTCCTCGCCCACCAGCAGGCTGGCGGGGAGCTGATCCTGTTCCCCGCCCGCTCGGA
>JBKQKK010000324.1:0-39595 GCA_052147535.1 Solirubrobacteraceae bacterium
TCGAACTGCAGGCGTCCGCAGGTGGGACACGCGATCAGCACCGGTCCCCGCCGGCGCAGCTTCAGCGCCTTCAGGATCTCCCAGGCGACTTTGACCTCCTCCTCGGCGTGGAAGGTCGACAGCGAGACCCGGATCGTGTCGCCGATGCCGTCCGCCAGCAGCGTGCCCAACCCGACGGCCGACTTCAGCGAGCCACTCCACTTCGTCCCGGCCTCGGTGATTCCGAGGTGCAGCGGGTACGGGATGCGCTCGCTCAGGAGACGGTTTGAGGCGATCGTGTTGGGGACGCTGGTTGACTTGATCGACACCTTGAAGTTCTCGAACTGCAGGCGCTCCATCAACTCGACGAACTCGACCGCCGCACGCACGAGCGCCTCGACGGCGTTCTCGGTCTCGAGCTCGTGCAGATGCTTGGGCAGCGAGCCTGAGTTGACGCCGATCCGCAGGGGCGTCCCGAGTTCGTTCGCCCGCGCCGCGACTTGCGCAACCTTGTCGGGACCGCCGATGTTCCCCGGGTTCAGCCGCACGCAGTGCGCGCCGGCGTCGAGCGCCTTCAATGCGAGCGTGTGGTTGAAGTGGATGTCGGCGATCACCGGAATCGGCGACTCGCGCACGATCGTCTTGAGCGCCTCAGCGTCCTTCTCGCGCGGGACCGCGACCCGGACGATGTCAGCGCCCGCCTCGGCCACACGTCGGATCTGGCTGATCGTCGCGATCAGGTCAGCGGTTTCGGTCTTGGTCATCGTCTGCACGACGACAGGTGCACCACCGCCGATCGGGACGCCGCCGACGTGGATCTGCCGCTTGGAGGCCATGGCCCCAGTGTAGAGCTGGCGCGTGGCGACTTCCGAGCGGGCACAGCGCAACTTCCGCGCGGTTTGTGGTTCCTTTTGGTCATGACCTCGATCAGACGCCTTCTCATGATGCTGTCGTTCCTGGCGCTCGCCGCCTGTATCACAGCGCCGCTCGCCGCCGCCTCGACCACCCAGCAATCGATCATCGAGGATGACGTCAGCCTGCATACGAACATGATCGGGACGCTGGCGACGATGCAGCGACTCGGGGTCACGCTCGTGAAGGTGGACGTGGATTGGGCCTCGATCGCGCCCGCGTCGGGGTCCTTTCATGAACCGAAGAAGTTCGATGCGCGCAACCCGGCTGCCTATCCGGCCGCCAACTGGTCCTATTACGACAACGTCGTCAAGCGGGCGCAGCTGGATGGTCTGCAGGTCGGCTTCATGCTGACCGGCCCGGGACCGCTGTGGGCGACCGGACCTGGGATGCCGCCGAGGACCGCCGGCTGTCCGTGCGGGCAGTGGAAGCCCTCGGACCGCGACTTTCAGGCGTTCGCGCAAGCCGTCGGCGAGCGCTACGACGGCGCCTACACGCCCAAAGGCGTCAGCGTCCCGCTGCCACGCGTCAGCTGGTGGTCGATCTGGAACGAGCCGAACTACGGGCCCAACCTGGCTCCGCAGGCGATCGACGACGACACGGTCGAGGTCGGGGCGCTCGAGTATCGCGGGCTGCTGAACGCCGCCTGGAAAGGCCTAGCCGCGAGTGGTCATACGACGGCTGGCGACACGATCCTGATCGGCGAGACCGCCCCGCGCGGGCTCAACCACCCGATCGGGAACTTCTCCGGCGTCAAGCCGCTGCGCTTCCTACGCGCGCTGTATTGCGTGAGCTCCTCCTACCAGGAACTGCGTGGCTCCGCAGCAGCCACGCGTGCCTGCCCGACGACAGCCGCGGGCTCACGCGGGTTTCGCGCCGCAAACCCGGCTCTGTTCCAGGCCAGCGGCTTCGCCGACCACCCCTACGAGCAGGGCACGCCGCCGGACCAGCCGACCTACGCCTGCGGCTCGAGCTTTTGCTGGAACCCGTACACATTGCAGAGCGATCCGGAATACGCCGATTTCCCCGAGATTCCCCGGCTCGAGCGCACGCTCGACCGCCTCAACGCCGTGTACGGCTCACGCACCCAGTTCCAGATCTGGAATACCGAGTACGGCTGGTGGACCAACCCGCCGGACACCGGCAAGGGCTCGCTGCCCCAGGCAACGGTGGCCTACTACATGAACTGGGCCGAGTACATGAGCTACAACCAGCCGCGACTGGTCAGCTACGACCAATACTTGCTCGTCGACCCGGCGGACGGTAAGTTCGCCAGCGGGCTCGAGCTCTCCAGCGGCAAGCCGCTGGCGACGTTCGACGCCTTCGAGCTGCCGCTCTACATGCCCACCGTCGCGGCCAAGAGAGCCTCGAGCCTGGTCGTTTGGGGCGCTGCCCGCCGGGCCCCGTCGGCCGGCGAAGCGCGCTTCTCCGCGCTTGCCGCAAGCGGCCTTGTCGCAAGCGGCCTTGCCGACCAGGTCCAGATCCAGTTCCAAGCTGGTTCCCGCGGACGTTTCAGCACCGTGCAGACGGTTACGATCACGAGCCCGCGCGGCTACTTCGAGGTCCGGCAGGCGGTCACGCGCAGCGGCTCGGTGAGGCTTGCGTGGTCGAGTGCGCCGGGCGCCACCGTATACAGCCGCACCGTCAAGGTTTCGATCGGCTGACACGGCGCCCGTGGGCGCCGGGTGCGTGCCCGGCGCAGGTCAAGAGCCCCCGGCGGGAGGGGGCTCCCCATCCCCACTTCGACCCCCAGCACCGCGCTTGCGTGCGGCCAGCGCGAACCCACCGCCGGCGAGCACGATCACGATCAGCACGATCACTACCGGTGCTGAAAAGAACGACCGGCTGGTGCTCTTCGCCGTGCCGGCGCTACTGACGTGCGAAGGCAGCTGCGCGTTGAGCTGATCCTGAATCACCTGATAGCAGTTGGTGTACTCGATGTCGGTCTGCGACATCGTCGCCAGCGCATTGCGAAGCTCGGCATTCGTGTAGTGGTGAATCAGCCTGCCGTTGGCCTTGCAGTCCTGGGTTGCGGGCGCGACGGCGAGCGCCGAGCCGGCACCGACCGCCAGAACGACGGCGGCGACCATGGCAAGGCTGATCAAACGGAGGCGAAGCATGAGGCGGGCAGAGGTTACGTGCTTTAACGACGCGAGTGCGTTGAGGTTCCGGCCGCTTGGAAGAGGACGGCGACCGGACCGGGGCCCACAGGCCCCAACAGCCTCCGCGCACGCGCTGCAATCGCACCCGGCGCCAGACGCTCGCCGGAGCTCAGGCCGAGGCGCACAACCAGCAGGTCGTTCACGGCGGTGCTCGAGATCACCCGAAACCCTTGCGGCAGCGGTGAGCGAAGCGTCTGCCAGGTGTCGCCGACGATGTCGAGCTCTTCGATCGTCTGCCGCGCGGGCGTGACCGGGCGTCCCGAGTAGCTGAACTGCGTCCGCGGCAGGTAGATCGCAAGCGGCTCCCCGCCGGCGTTGCCGGCGTAGGCGACGATCGCCCGCTGCGCGGGCGCGGCTCCAAGTGCGGCTGCGACACCGCGCCAGTCAGGGCGCTGGTAGGCCGGGTTACCGTCGATCTCGACGCCCGCCCAGACAAACCCGGACAACAGACAGACCGCCAGCACGCCACCCGCGATCGGCGCGCGCGGGGCGCTGCAGGCCGCGCCGAGCGCGACCGCAAGCGGAATCCAGGCGGGCAGCAGGTTGCGCGCGACGACGTAATCGTGGCCGAGCTCGGCCAGCGCCACCGGCACCAGGATCGTCGCGGCAGCGAGCGACGCTGCAGCCAGCGCGCCACGCCGTTCGCGCTCGCCGCCCCCTCGCCACACCAGCGCGGCTGCGAGTGCGACGACGAGCGCCGCCGCCGCCAGGACCTCGCCGGGGAGCCAGCTCGAGCTCTGGTAGAGCTGCGAGAAGCCAAACGTGACCGGGATCTGAGCAATCCGGATCGACAGCGAGTATTGCGTGATCCAGTCGAGCGGATGACCGGTGTCCGCCACCGCCAACGGCAGCACCGCGAGCTGCACCGCAGCGACCGCGCCGGCGGCGATCACGCTCGCGCGGTCGCGCCTGCGCCACACGAGCCAAAGCGCCTCGGGCGCGATCAGGAACCCGGCAAAGAAATGGGTCAGCACCGCCAGCGCCGAGAACGCCGCCCACAGCGCCGGTGCGAGCACGCCGCGCTCGCGAGCAGCCCGCGCCCAGTACAGCAGCGACAGCCCGCTGAACAGAGCGAGCAGCATGTAGGAGCGCGCTTCCTGGGAGTACCAGATCATGAACGGGCTGAGCGCCACCAGCGCGGCGGTGAAGACGCCTGCGGCGCGCGACACCAGCTCGCGGCCGCACAGGTATGCGACGGGTACCAGCGCGGCACCGGCGAGCGCCGACAGCGAACGGATCCCGAGCTCGCCGGCTCCGAACAGGCGTGTCCACGCCCAGGCGAGCGCGAAGTAGAGCGGCGGCGTCGTCTCGTTGACGCGGATCTCGTGCAGCATCGCGCCGAACGACAGGCCCACCTCGTGCACGGTCGTCGCCTCGTCGACCCAGAAGCTCTGGCTGGTGATCGTCGAGAAGCGCAGCAACGTCGCGATCGCCGTGATCGCAACGACCAGCCACACATCCGGTGCAATCCTTGGCGCAATCCTGGTTTGATTCGCGCTGATCCGCGCGTCGGACGGCGCGGCATCGCCCGTGCGCAGCGAGATCGTCATCCGCGCAAAGTGTATGCAAGCGCCGGGCGCAGCCGGTGGCGGTGGCGATGCCCCGCGCGCCGCAGTCCGTATCCTGCTCCGCTTGCGCGGGATTCGAACTGGACGCAGAGGCGCCGGCATGCTGGCCCTCGCGGCGCTGGCCGTCCCCCTGCTCGGCGGCTGCGGGTCGAGCGCGCCGGCGCCCCCGCACGTTCGCGTTCGCAAGGCGCCGCTGCTGGCGATCTTCGAAGACGAGACGGTGCTGCGCGCCGACGCCGCGCGCGCGCTGGCGACCTTTCAGCGCCTCGGCGCCGATGTCGTGCGCGTATACGTGCCGTGGAATGCGATCGCGCCGAACCCCGACGCGACCCTCAGGCCGCCGTTTGACGCATCGGATCCCGGCTCCTATCCCACTGGCGGCTGGGCGATCTACGACGAGATCGTGCGCGACGCCGCCGCACTGGGGATGCGCGTCGACTTCACTGTCGGCGGCGGCGCGCCGCTGTGGGCAGCAGGCCCCGGGCTGCCCCCGAGGAGCCCCAAAGCCGCGGACGCATGGAAGCCCTCGGCCGTGGCTTACGGCGAGTTCGTGCACGCCCTCGGCGTTCGCTTCAGCGGCAAGTACAGGCCCGGCGGAGCGTCCCGGCCACTTCCCCGAGTCGACTTCTGGTCGATCTGGAACGAACCGAACTACGGCATCTACCTGGCGCCGCAGGCGACCGTCCCGGAGCAAGTCGAGGTCGCCCCACGGTTGTACCGCGGGCTCCTGGACGCTGCCTGGCGGGCCCTGCTCGCGACCGGACACGGGCCGCAAACCGACACGATCCTGATCGGCGAGACCGCCCCCCGCGGCCAAATCGGGCCTGGAGTCCCCGGCAATTTCTCCGGGATGGTGCCGCTGCGCTTCATCCGCGCGCTGTACTGCGTCAACAGCAGCTTCGAACCTTTGCGCGGAACTGCCGCGACGCTGCGCGGCTGCCCCTCGACCGCCGCCGGCTCAGCCCGCTTCGAAGCCAATAATCCGGCGCTGTTTGCGGCCAGCGGCTTTGCCGACCACCCCTACCAGGATGCCCAGGCGCCGGACCAAGCGTTCGCGGACTTTCCCGGCTATGCCGACTTCTCCGAGCTCGGCAACCTCGAGCGCACGCTCGATCGCGCGGCTGCGGCTTACGGCTCGCACGTACGGCTACCGATCTACTCAACCGAGTTCGCTTCCAATACGTCGTTCCTGCCGGCGACGCTGGGCGCCGTCTACATGAACCAGGCCGAGTACTTGAGCTGGCTGAGCCCGCGGATCCGCTCCTACGACCAGTACCAGCTGATTGACTCCCCGACGGGCGAGTTCCAGCCCGGGCTGCAGTACTCCGACGGGACGCCGAAGGCGACCCTCGCAGCCTACCGGATGCCGCTGTGGCTGCCGGTGACCAGCGCCGCGGCTCACACGCCGCTGGAGGTCTGGGGTTGCGCGCGGCCGGCGCCCTACTGGGCGCGCGTGACCGGCAGCGCTCAGCGCGTCGAGATCCAGTTCGCCGCTGCAGGCTCGGCGAGGTACCGCACGCTGCTCAGCGTCACGCTCACACACCACACCGGCTGCTACTTCGACGTGAGCGTGACCCCGCCCGTAAGCGGCACAATCCGCTCGAGCTGGCGTGGCGAGGGTCAGCAGTTGTTTAGCCGAGCGCAGGCGATTTCCCTGCACTAGAACGTTGCGGGAGGGCCACCAGCGGTATGCGCGGCAAGCTGGCCCAGTGCATCCGCTAGTCTGCCGGGGGTGCGTCGGGTCGGCGCCCAACCGGAACCCATCCAATGATCTCACGCCACACGCTCAGAATCGCAACGCTCGTCGTCACCGCGCTGGCCGCGCTTGTCACCTCGGCCACGATTGCCGGACGCGCGGCCGCCTCGCAGACGCAGATCTCGATCATCGAGGACGACACGCAGCTCGCCGCCAACCCGGCTGCAACACTGCTGCGTATGCGTCAAATTGGCGCGTCAGCGGTCCGTCTCTCCGCTCGCTGGGCGGTGATCGCTCCGAAGCCCAATTCTTTCAAGCGCCCGTCCCGATTCAATCCCGCCAGCCCGGCCTCCTACCCGGCGTCCGCCTGGACGCTGCTCGATACCGAGGTCCGTGACGCGACCGCAGACGGCATCACCGTCAACCTGGACGCGGAGGGCGGCGCCCCCCTCTGGGCGACTGGCCCCGGCATGCCGAAGACGCCGAACTGCCCTTGCCACAGCTGGGCGCCACAGGACACCCAGTTCGGCTACTTTGTCCGCGCCCTCGCGACCCGCTACTCCGGCAATTACGACCCCCACACCGGCAAGCTCGCGCCCGGCAATGCCGTCGACCTCCCGAGGGTCTCCTTCTGGTCAATCTGGAACGAGCCTAACTACGGCCCCAGCCTTGCGCCACAGGCGCTTCCCGGCCAGACCGGCGTGGAGGACGCGCCGGCGATCGACCGCGGCCTTGTGGATGCCGGCTGGTCGGCGTTGCAGGCAACCGGCCACGGCTCGGACACGATTCTGTTCGGCGACGTGGCACCACGCGGATCCGCCTCCTTCGGCAACTTCAACGGGATGTTGCCGCTCGTGTTCCTGCGCGCGCTGTATTGCGTGGGCGCCAACTACAGGCCTTTGCGGGGCACGGCCGCGAGCCTGCGCGGCTGCCCGACCAACGCGGCCGGCTCGTCGAAGTTCGCGGCACAGAACCCGGCGTTGTTCAAAGCCTCCGGCTTCGCGGACCATCCCTACACGCGCTATTTCCCCCCCAACCAAGAGCTAAACGCCGACCCAGTGATCCCAGGCTTCGCTTTCCTCTCGGCGAACTTCGCGTCGCTGGCGCTGATCGGCCAGCTCGAGACCGGGCTGAACCGTGTGCTGGGCGTGTACGGCTCCAAGCGGCTGATGCCGGTGTACAGCACCGAGTTCGGCTACCAGACAGACCCGCCCAAGCGGCAGTGGAAGAAGGACCCGACCCCGTACATCTCGCAGGCCACCGCCGCCTACTACGACAACTGGGCCGAATACGTCTCTTGGAAGGACCCGCGGATCGCGTCGTTTGACCAGTACCTGCTGGAAGACTCGTTCCCAGCGCTGGCATCGAACAACTACGGAAGCTACGCGAGCGGACTGATCAACTACGGGGGCAAGCCGAAGCCGGGCTTGGCCGCTTGGCGGATGCCGATCTACCTGCCACACACGACCGCGGGCCCCGGACACGCGCTCGAGGTCTGGGGTGCCGTCAGACCGGTTCACTTCACGCGAATGGACTTCCCTTATTACGATTTCGAGACGGTCAAGATCATGTTCGCCCCGGTTGGCAGTAGCCAGTCCAAAATCCT
The DNA here is from genome assembly GCA_052147535.1 of Solirubrobacteraceae bacterium. Taxonomy (GTDB): domain Bacteria; phylum Actinomycetota; class Thermoleophilia; order Solirubrobacterales; family Solirubrobacteraceae; genus Palsa-465. Next base: position 7,924 of record JBKQKK010000324.1, read on the forward strand.
CGACACGGTGCCGATCAGCTCCCCCGAGGGCTACTTCGACACGAAGGTACCGTTCGATCACAGCGGGACCGTGTGGCTCAGCTGGACCTACCCGGGCGACGACCCGCTGCTGGGCGATTCCGGCCAGCAGGTCGTGAGCCGCCAGGTGCATGTCACCGTCAACTAGCGCGGAGCGACGATATGTGGGTGGCAGCAAGCCGTCCGGCCGACCGGACGGCTTGCGCCCCTAAGCGCTACTCGTACATCGAGTCGATCGCGTTCCGGTACTTGGAGGCGATCGGCTTGCGCTTCAGCTTCATCGTCGGCGTCAGCTCGTCACCGCCAGGAAGCCAGTCACTGTCCAGGATCGTGAACTTCTTGATCTGCTCAACGCGCGCCAGGTGCGTGTTCGCCGCATCGATGCCCTCCCCGACCGCTTCCCGCACGGCCGGATCGTGGGCCAGCTGCGCAAGCGACTCCGCCTCGATGCCGTGCCGCTTGGCCCATGCCGGCGCGTAGTCGGCATCGAGCACCACCAGCGCCGTGTTGTAGGGCCGCATATCGCCGATACAGCACGCCAGACCGATCAGCGGGCTGCCCGACTTGAGTGCACCCTCGATGTTCGCGGGCGACATGTTCTTGCCGGCGGCGTTGATGATCAGCTCCTTCTTGCGGTCGATCAGCGTCACGAAGCCGTCGGCGTCGATCGACGCGATGTCGCCGGTGTGTAGCCAGCCGTCGGCATCGATCGCCTCGGCGGTCTTCTCCGGAGCGTTGCGGTAGCCGAGCATCACGACCTCGCCGCGGCACAGGAGCTCGCCGTCCTGCGCGATTTTCACTTCGACGCCGGGCGCCGGCGGACCGACCGTGCCGATCTTGACGTGACCGGGCCGGTTGACCATCCCGAATGCGCAGGTCTCCGACATGCCCCACAGCTCGGCGAGTTCGATCCCGAGCGCGTGGAAGAACTCCAGCACCTCGACCGGCGTCGGCGCCGCGCCGACATGGACTGCCAGGATCTTGTCGAGGCCGAGCGCCGCGCGAAGATGGGAGAACATCTGCTGATCGGCCTGCGCGACCCGCGCCTCGAGTTCGGGCGGGACCGGCTCGCCGCGCTGGCGGAGCCGCACGCGCTGCAGCGCCGCATCGATCGCCACGCGCACGGTCTGCTGCTGCTCGGCTGGCTGCGCGGCCTGCATCGCCTCCAGCCCGGCTTTCAGCTTCTCCCAGATGCGCGGCACCGCGAAGAACCACTCGGGGCGCACGCGCGGAAGGAACGAGACGACATCCCGCGGGTTGGGACAGACCGTGATCGTGCCCGCGTAGATGACCGGGACGTAGTGGTGCGCCATGCGCTCAGCGATATGTGCTGCGGGCAGCCACGAGATCACACGCACGCCCGGATGCAGGGGAATGATCTCCTCGATCCCCCGCGCGGCGGCCATCACGTTGTGATGCGAGAGCTGGACGCCCTTCGGCTTGCCGGTAGTACCCGACGTGTAGATCAGCGTCAGCACATCGTCGGCGCTCACCGCCGCGGCGGCCGCCGCCGCATCGAACTCCGGGTTGGATCCCTCGAGGTGCACGAGCGCGATCGTCCCTTCGGGCGCTTGACCGTCGACGACGATCACCTGCTCGAGCCCTGGCACCCGCGCACGCACCTCGAGCACCGTCGTCAGGTAGACCTGCTCGGTGATCACGATCGTGGCCCCAGCGTCGGTGCAGAGATACTCGATCTCCTCCGCCGGGAGGGTCGTGTAGATCGAGAACGGCGTTGCTCCGAGCGTCGCCGCCGCGAGGTCGACGATGTTGAACTCGGGCCGGTTGGTGAGCATGATCGCGACCGTGTCGCCACGTCCGATGCCGAGCTGCGCGAGACCTCCCGCGACGGCGTCGATGCGCTCCAGCAGTTGCGACCACGACAGCGAGAAGCTGTCGTCGACGGTTCGGAGGGCGATCACATCGCCATGCTCGGCGGCGGTGCGCCGCAACGCCTCCGTCAGCGTCGGCGCGTCAACCGCGCGCTTGCTCGCCACGACCGTGCTGCTGCTCTCCATACTGTGCTCCGCTCTGAGGATTTGAGATCTGCAAGAAACCTAGCGCAGCTGGAGCTTTCGGAGGGGCCGCTCAGTGGATGTTGAAGCCCTTGCCGGCGAGGGTCGAGATGTCGTTGCTGAGACCGATCACGAACAACATCAGGATCAGCGCCGCGCCGACGAAGCCGGCGCGCTCCATGACCGCGACCGAGATCCGCCGCCCCCGCACCTTCTCGGCCAGCGCCCAGAAGATATGGCCGCCGTCGAGCGGCAGGAACGGGAACAGGTTGATCACCCCCAGCGACAGCGAGATCAGCGCCAGCACTTGGAGCGCAAGCGATGGGCTCGTGGCGAACGACTCCTGCGTGACGGTGTAGACGCCGACGACGCCGTGGAGCTGGCTGCGCTCCTGCGGCTCAAAGATGCGAGCGATCGCCGACACGGTCGAAGTGCTCACGCGCCACAAGCCCGTGGCGGTCAGCGACGCCGCATGCAGGACACCGATCGGCTCGACCTGGCCGAAAGAGAAGCCGACCAGCGGCCGCCCGGCCTGCGCGTCGTATCGAGGATGAATCTTGAAGGTGAGCAGGCGACCGTCGCGGCGCACCGCAACCGTGGCGGCCGTCGCGGACACGCAGCCGTTCACCTGCGTCCCGGCGCAGCGGTGCTTGGCGATCGCATCGCGCAGCTGATCGATGCTGCCTTTGACGCCGTCGACCGAAACGATCTCGTCACCGGGCCGCAGCACGCCGGCGGCGGCGCTCGGCGCCACCACCGAATACACCTGATGGCTGCTCACGACCTGCCCGTTGTGCATGAACAGCGCCCAGATGATCACGAATGCGACCAGCAGGTTCACCGCGGGGCCCGCCGCGATCACGACGATCCGCTTCCAGACCGGCTGGTTGCAATAGGCCCGCGGCGCGAGCCCGTCGGGGATCTCCTCCTCGGGGTTCATGCCGCTGATCTTCACGTAGCCGCCGAGCGGGATCGAGGCGATCCCGTACTCGGTCTCCCCCCAGCGCCGGCTGACCAGCATCGGGCCGAAGAACAGTGAGAACCGCTCGACGCGCATGCCGACGGCCTTTGCGGCGGTGAAGTGGCCGGCTTCGTGCACGATGATCAGGGCCGCGAAGCCGAAGAAGGCGAGCAGATACGACATCTTCGCTCTCAGTGTGTCATGGGCGACGCGCTGGCTTGGTAAGGAAACCCGCAGAAGCGACCGTCGCGCCGTGTGCCTCACTCCGCGATCGAGCGCCGGCCTTGGTTCAGGACGCCGCGCAACCCCTGACCAGTGCCGCTGCGACCGCGCGCGCGTCTGCGTCGGCTTCGGTGAGCGACTCGAACGAGTGCAGGCGCCGGACGCCGACGCTGGCGAGCGTCTCCTCGATCACCTCCGCGATCTGCAGGAACTCCAGGCGCTCTGTCAGAAAGGCGTGCACGGCGACCTCGTTGGCAGCGTTGAGCGTGCAGGGTGCGGTGCCGCCCGCCAGTCCCGCCTCGCGCGCGAGCCGCAGGCATGCGAACGTACGTTCGTCGGGTGGCTCGAAAGTGAGCGCGCCAATCGCCGGCAGATCGAGCGCGGCGACCGGCAAGTCGGCGCGCTCGGGGTAATGCAGCGCATACGAGATCGGGACCCGCATGTCTGGATATCCGAGGTGCGCGAGCGTCGCGCCGTCACATAGCTGCACCAGGCTGTGCACGATCGACTGCGGGTGGACCACGACGCTGATGTCGTCATAGGCGGTACCGAACAGGTGGTGCGCCTCGATTACTTCGAGGCCCTTGTTCATCAACGTCGCCGAGTCGATCGTGATCTTGCCACCCATCGTCCAGGTCGGATGGGCGAGCGCTGCAGCGACGCTGACATTCCGCAGCTCGCCGGCGGCGCGCCCCCGGAAGGGGCCGCCCGACGCCGTCAGCACGAGCCGCTCGATCGTTCCGGGGCGTTCGGCGGCGATCAGCTGGTGCAAGGCCGAGTGTTCGGAGTCGACCGGGATGATCGCGGCACCGGTCGCCTGGGCGAGCTGGTTGACCAGCTCTCCGCCAACGACGAGCGACTCCTTGTTGGCCAGCGCCAGATCGATCCCTTCGCCGAGCGAGGCGACGGTGCCGAGCAGGCCCGCTGAGCCGACGATCGCGTTGAGCACCATGTCCGCGCCGGATTGCGTGACGAGCGTGACGAGCCCGTCAGGCCCGACCGTGACCTCGCCGTCGGTCCACGCTTCGCTGGCCTGCGCGGCAGCATCGGCGTCGGCCAGCGCGATCCGGCGCACGCCGAAGCGCCGTGCTTGTGCAACGAGCTGCTCCCAGGCCGTCGACGCGCTCAGCGCAACCACCTCCAGCTGTTCGCCGCTGCGGCTGACGACGTCGAGTGCCTGCACGCCGATCGATCCGGTCGAGCCGAGGATGGCGAGGCGACGGGGCACGCGGCCGATTCTAAGTCTCTCGTTCGGCGCTGGCCTGCAGCGCTAGCTCCGGCGTCGCGGGCTCCTGACACACGATCGCCTGGGCGCTGATCCGCGTGACTCCGCGCGGCGCCAGCCGCAGCGCGCCGATCGTCACGCTGACCGCAATCAACTCGTCCCTGCTGCGCAACGTGAAGTCGAGACCGGTGCGAGTCGGCTCGTAGCTCGCGCCGTCGCCCACGGCAACATTGGTGCCCGGCTCGTTGTGATGCTGCGGCCGGATCTCCAGCTCACCAGGGCTGAGGTTGCGAACCACGGTGCGCAGGCTGTCGCCGGCGACGACGACGTCGAACCGGAACAGCTTCTCGACCAGCATCAGCGTCGCGCGCGTGCCGCGCTCGAGATCCTTCGAGCACGAGATCGCGAACGCGGGCTTGCCACCATCAGCCGACAGCGACGTGACCAGTTGCCTGTGCCCCGGCCGGCCGGCTCGCTCAGGCACCGATCGCCTGCGCGACGAACGAAACGATCCCGGGCGCTAGCGCCGGGCGCTCGGCACTGACCACGAGCGTCACGACCGCGCTCCCGCGCTCCTGATCCTCACTTGCGCCGGCGGGGATCGGGCCGATCTGCAGCTGCAGGATCGCGAGCTCGCGATCGGGCGCAGCCAGCCGGATCGTCGTGCGCCCGACATCCAGACGCCCGCGGGAGTCCCGACCGGCCAGCTCCTGCACGAACGGCAGCGCTACTGGGCTGCCGTTGGTGATTGCCACGAACGGCCCGGCGGCGGCGCCAGGCGAGCCTGGCGCGGCCGCCACGCCCGCGCTGAGGGCGATCGTGCCTGCGCGCGCGCTCAGCAGATGCCGCTCGCCTCCGGTCGCGGCCACGCCCACCGCGCCGGCTACGTGCAGGACGTGTGACTCATCGATGCGCATCCCAGTCCACATTACTGACGACACAGCGTGACGACGCTCCAGCCGTGCAGCTCCTGGCGGTCGCTGGCACGCAGCCCCGCCGCGGCGTAGGCGCTGATCAGCTCGCTTTCCGCAGCCGGCCCGAAGCCACTGATCAAGCCCCACCGGGCGGCCCGGATCGCATCGGTGGCGGCCACTGTGAGATGTACCGGGCCCGGCATGTTCGCCACGAAGCCGGCTGCCGCTGGCGGTGGCTGCTCGCACAGATCCGCCACCGTGATCGCCATCTCGACCCCGTTGCGTAGCGCGTTGGCGCGCGCCGAATCCGCACTCGACTGCATTATCTCGATACCGGCGACCGGCGACCAGCCGAGCTTCGCAGCGAGGATCCCCACCACGCCTGACCCGCAGCCGAGGTCGTTGAACGACCCGATCGGAGTCACCGCCAGCAGCGCCAGCAGGATCGCCCGCGTCGACGGATGACCGCCGCCTCCGAATGCGAGGTCATCAGACAGCGCGATGTCGATCAGACCCCGATCAGCCGGCGGAGCCCACTCAGGCCGCACCACCAGCCGGCTGCCGATCACCTCCTGGCGGTAGTCATGGAGGATCCGCGCCTGCCAGTCGTCCGGCACGTCGTGCTGACTGAGCGTGTTCGGCCAGTGGCGTACGCGAAGCGACACCTCAGTCAGTGATGGCAGCCCATCACCCCGCATGCGCAGCTCCACGTGCTCGCCATCGGGCAGCTCACGCACCCCGGCTGGGACGATCGGAAGCAGGCGGTCTAGCACCGCCTCAACCACGTTCGCGCTGACGCGCAGGACGATCTCGCGCATCCCGGTGACCCGCCCCTCGTCCCGCTCAGTGGACCACGGCGGCCCAGATGAAGTATGCAGCCACAACCGTGAACATCGCCGCATCAAGGCGATCAAGCGCGCCACCGTGAGCGCCGAACAGCGTGCCCGTATCCTTGGTCCCGGCGTCGCGCTTGACGATTGACTCGAACAGGTCACCGACCGGACCGAGCACTGCGATCGTGAGGCCGAGAGCCAGCGCCTCTCCGTGCGTGAGCCATGCCTGGTAGAGCCCGGCGACGAACACCGCGAGGATCGCGACCAGCATCCCACAGAACAGTCCCTCGATCGTCTTGTTCGGCGAGATCTCCTTGGCCAGCGGCCGGCGCCCGAACAGCCGTCCGCCGAAATAGGCGCCCGTGTCTCCGAGGAACGTGCCCACCATCACGTCGATCACGATCCCGTTCCCGTGGTTCAGCTGGCGCAGCAACACCGCACTGGCGAACGCGAAGCCGATCCAGTAGATGCCCAGCAGGGTTCCGGCGATCGCGATCGTCGCGCCCGAGGTCTGTCGCCTCAAGGCGATCGCCAGGAACAGCAGCGGAACGGCGCCGAGGGCGACCTCCACGACCTGCCGCTCGCCGCCGAAGCGAGCGGCCAGACACATCCCGGTGAGCGCCAGGAACCCCACGGCCGGCACGGCCCTCCAGCGCTCGAGCATCCGGTAAAGCTCCGCCATGGCGGCGCACCCAAGTGCGATCATCGCGACTGTCCACGCCAGGCCACCGACGTCGACGAGCACCACCGCGATCACGAACGCCGGAACGGCGACCAGCACGCGACCGAGCAGATCCGACCGTGGGCGCCGGCGCGGCGCCGCTCTGGCCTGTGGCATCAGCGGCCTCCGAAGCGGCGCTTGCGGGCGGCGTAGTCACCAAGGCTCGCGAGGAACACGTCACGTGAGAAGTCCGGCCAGAGCTCATCGCGAAAAATGAACTCCGAGTAGGCCGACTGCCACATCAGGTAGTTCGAGATGCGCTGCTCGCCACTGGTGCGGATGATCACGTCCGGATCGTGCATGTCGGGAGCGTAGAGGTGCTTGCGGAATTCCTCCTCGTCGCCGCCGGTGAACGTGCGGGCCGCGTCGACGATCTCCGCTCTGCCACCGTAGTTGAACGCAACGAACAGGGTGATCCGATCATTGCGCTCGGTCACCGACTCGGCCCACAGCATCCGTTCGATCAGCGCCGGCGGCACCGGGGCGCTGCGCCGCCCGATGAAGCGCAAGCGCACGCCTTCGGCATCGAGCTCCGGCGTCTCAGCCTCGATCCGCCGGCGGAACATCCGCATCAGTGCCGCGACCTCCGCCCGCGAGCGGCGCCAGTTCTCCGTCGAGAACGAGTAGACCGTCAGCTCCTCGATGCCGAACTCGGCGGCGTCGCGCAAACGCTGCTTGACCGTGTCGGCGCCGGCTTCGTGACCGGCCACGGTCGACAAGCCGCGCCGCTTGGCCCAGCGACCGTTCCCATCAGTGATGATCGCGACGTAGCGGGCCTCTGAGATGGGGCCTCCTTCGCCGGTCAAATCACACCTCGAGGATCTCCTCTTCCTTGAGCTTCAGCAGCTCGTCGAGCTCGCCGATGCGGCTGTCGGTCACCTTCTGCAGCTCCACCTCGGCGCGGCGCTCATCGTCGGATCCGGTCTCCCCGGATTCCTTGAGCTCACGCAGGTCGTGCATGACGTCGCGGCGAATGTTGCGGATCGCGACGCGCCCCTCCTCGGCAATATGGCGTACCACCTTGACAAGCTGCTTACGCCGTTCCTCGGTCAGCTCGGGGATCACGAGACGGATCAGCTTGCCGTCATTGGACGGCGTCAGACCGACATCGGACTCGAGGATCCCACGTTCGATCGCTTTGATCGAGCTCTTGTCAAACGGCTGGATCGTCAGCATCCGCGCCTCGGGAGCGCTGATCGTGGCGAGTTGCTTGAGCGGCGTGGTAGTCCCGTAGTACTCGACGGTGATCCGGTCGAGCAACACGGGGCTGGCGCGACCCGTGCGAACCGATCCGAACTCATGGCGGGTGGATTCCACCGACTTGTGCATCCGGTCGTTTGCATCCTCGAGCAATACGTCAATCAAGTTCTCGGTCATGTCCTCACCAACGTTCCCACGCGCTCACCGGACACTATCTTGTCGATGTTGCGACTGTCGGCCATGTTGAACACGATAATCGCGAGGTCGTTGTCCATGCAGAGCGCCAGCGCAGTTGAGTCCATCACCTGCAGACCGCGCGTCAGCGCTTCTTTGTGAGTGATCTCAGGGATGAACTCGGCGTTCGGGTCTTTCGCAGGATCAGCGCTGTAGACGCCCTCGACCCCGTTCTTGGCCATCAGCACGACTTCGGCGTGCACCTCGGCGGCGCGCAGCGCCGCGGCGGTATCGGTGGTGAAGAACGGGTTGCCGGTGCCCGCCGCGAAGATCACGATCCTGCGCTTCTCCAAGTGCCGAACGGCGCGACGCCTGATGTACGGCTCGGCCACCTCGGAGATCGTCAGCGCGGATTGGACCCGCGTGGCGATCTGCTGTTTCTCGAGCGCGTCCTGCAACGCGAGCGCGTTCAGCACGGTCGCGAGCATCCCCATGTAGTCACCGGTGGCACGGTCCATGCCCTTGGCGGCGGCGGCGAGGCCACGGTAAATGTTGCCACCACCGACGACCACGGCGACCTCGACTCCGCGGCGGTGGATCGCAGCCACTTCGCAGGCGATCGCGCTCACGGATTTGGGATCGGTCCCGTAGTCCCGATCCCCCATCAACGCTTCACCTGACAGTTTCAGCAGCACCCGGCGATAGACGGGCGCGGTTACTGTGCTGTCAGGATCCCCGTCCAAGGACACCAGACTCAGCCGCCGACTACAAACCGCGCGAAGCGACGGATGACGATGTTCTCGCGCGTCTCCGCCGACAGGGCGCCGCGCAGTTCTTCGATCGTCTTGCCTTCGTGCTTGTCGGCGTTGACGTGCTTCTGGCGCAGCAGGACAACCTCGTCGAGCCACTTGTCGAGCTTCCCGGTAACGATCTTCGCGCGAACGTTCTCCGGCCTGCCGGCTGCCTGCTCGGTCGCGATCCGCTCCTCGCGCTCGCGATCCGCCGCCGGCACCTCCTGCTCGGTGATCGCCAGCGGCGCGGCCGCGGCGATGTGCAGGGCAACGTCACGCGCGAACTCGACGAACTTCTCGTTCCGCGCGACGAAATCGGTTTGGCAATCGACCTCGATGATCACACCGATCCTGTTGCCGGCGTGGACGTAGCTCTGCACTGCCCCCTCGCGCGCCTCGCTTTCGGCGCGCTTGGCGGCCTGTGCCTGGCCGCGCGTGCGCAGCAACTCGATCGCACGCTCCAGGTCTCCATCGGTCTCGCTAAGAGCGTCGCGGCAGGCGACGATCCCCGCGCCCGTTCGGTCCCTAAGAGCCTTGACTTCCTTCGCACTGATTGCGCTCATGCTGTCTCCTCGGCGGCGTTGTCAGCTCCGTTGTCACCGCTGTCCTCGACGGTGAGCGTGGTCTGCGGTGCGTCTGCAGTCGGCGGCCCATCCCCGAGCTCTGGCTCTGGCACGGCCACCGCTTCGGGCTCCGGCACGGCCACCGCTTCGGGCTCCGGCACGGCCACCGCTTCGGGCTCCGGCACGGCCACCGCTTCGGGCTCCGGCACGGCCACCGGCTCGGGCTCCGCCACGGCCACCGCTTCGGGCTCCGGCACGGCCACCGGCTCGAGCTCCGGCGCGACCTCCGCCGGCTGGGGCGCGGGCGCCACCTCGGTCTCCGACTCTGCCGCAACCTGCGATGCAGCCGCGCTCCGCCGCTGCTCCTGCGCCTCTTGGCGGGCGCGCTCCTGCGCCTCTTGGCGGGCGCGCTCCTCGGTCTCCTGGCGGGCGCGCTCCTCAGCCTCCTGGCGGGCGCGCTCCTCAGCCTCCTGGCGGGCGCGCTCCTCAGCCTCCTGGCGGGCGCGCTCCTCAGCCTCGCGGCGCTCGCGCTCCTCAGCCTCGCGGCGCTCGCGCTCGAGGCGGGCGCGCTCCTCCTCCGCGCGGAACACACCGTGACCCTCCGACACGACGTCCCCGATCGCACGGGTGATGGCCGCACACGAGCGGATCGCATCGTCGTTGCCCGGGATCACGAAGTCGATGCCCTCCGGGTCGCAGTTGGTGTCGACCAGACCGATGATCGGAATTCGCAACCGCTGTGCCTCGCGCACGGCGATCGCCTCGGTTTTGAGGTCGATCACGAACACAGCGTCCGGCGGACGCTGCATGTTCTTGACGCCTCCGAGGTTGGCGCGCAGCTTCTCGAGGTCGGCCTGCGCGGCCATCCGCTCGCGGGTCGGCAGGAGGTCGAGCTGGCCTTCGGTCTCGTAGCGCTCGAGGTCATGCAGACGCCTGATCCGCAGCGAGATCGTCTGGAAGTTGGTCAGCAGGCCGCCGAGCCAGCGGTGGTTGACGTATGGCATGTCGGCCGCCTCAGCGATCTCCTTGACCGCGTCGCGGGCCTGCTTCTTGGTGCCGACGAACATGACGGTGCCACCGTTCCGCGCCACGTCCTCGGCGAACCGGCACGCGTTCCTGAGCAACGCGTCCGTCTGGAGCAGGTCGATGATGTAGATGCCGTCGCGCTCACCGAAGATGAAGCGGCGCATCTTTGGGTTCCAACGACGCGTCTGGTGGCCGAAATGCACGCCGGCCTCCAGCAGCTCCTTGATGCCGATCTGGGCCACTGCTGCTGCTCCCTTATGTGTGTGTGAAACACCCAACGTGCGCTGTTCGCGACCCGGCAGAGAACCGGGCAGGGCGCGACCCGCCCGTCAGGAGATAGCTGACTGAATCTCAAGTCAGTTTACGCACCTTGGCGCTGAAGGTGCTGATCTGCATACAACATCGCCGGTCGCGCTCAGCGGCCGGGGCGCTAAATGCCGCTCGCGAGCGCGAGCGCGAGTTCGAGGTCCGGCGGAAGCGGCGAGCGCAGGTCTAGCGCCGCGGCGGTCAGCGGATGCTCGAACGCGAGCCGCGACGCATGCAGGAACTGGCGCTCGAGCCCGCATCGTGAGCTGCCGCCGTACTGACGGTCACCGCACACGGGGTGGCCGATCGCCGCCAGGTGGACGCGGATCTGATGCGTCCTGCCGGTCTCGAGCACGACCGCCAGCAGCGACGCTCCACCGACTGTCCGGACCACTTCGAAGTGCGTCCTCGCCGCTCGCGGCGCGTCCGTCTCGATCGACATCAGCAGCCGGTCGCGCCGGTCGCGCCCGATCGGCGCGTCAACCGTTCCCGACCTCGCCGATGGCACGCCGTCGACCAAGGCAAGGTATTCGCGGCGTAGCGCGCGCGACGCGATCAGCGCCTTCAGCTCCCGGTGCGCCGCGTCGCTCTTGGCGACCACGAGCAGCCCCGACGTGTCGCGGTCGAGTCGGTGGACGATCCCGGCCCTGCCTGGGTCCTCCCCGCCGGTCGCACGCCCGGCAAGTGCCTGCGCCAACGTGCCCGTTCGGTGCCCACGAGCAGGATGCACTACGACGCCCGCCGGCTTGTCGACGACCACCAGATGCGCGTCCTCGAAGACCACCTCGAACGGCACCTCCGCTGCCTCGCTGCACTCCGCGCCGGCTGCAGGCGCATCAACCGCGACCCGCTGACCGCTCAGCACGACCTGACGCTTGGGCACCACGCGACCGTCGAGCAGAACCAGGCCAGCTTCGATCATCCGGGCCGCTCGTGCGCGCGAGCCAAGCCACCCGGCGAGGAACTGGTCCAACCGCCGGTTAGCGCTGTCCTGGTCGGCAACAATCGTGAACGGCGGCTCAGGCAGCGTCGCCCCTGCCCCGATCGAGCAACAGCACGAGCAGGATCACACCGAACGTGATCGACATGTCGGCGACGTTAAACGCCGGCCACAGCGGGAGCTTGATGAAGTCGGTCACGGCGCCGCCGGCGAAACGGTCGATCAGGTTGCCGATCGCGCCGCCGATCAGCAGCCCGGTCGGCAGCCACAACCATGGGCGCTCCGGCCGGATCGAGAGGTACATGATCAGCACCGCCAGCGCCAGCGCGGCGAGCCCGAACACGATCGCGCCGCCGCCGGCCAACACGCTAAACGCAACGCCCGAGTTGCGCCAGTGCACCAGCTCGAGTCCCGGCAGGACCTTGACGATCTGGCCGGGCGCGATGTTTGCGACGATGACCTGCTTGGTCAGCTGGTCCAGGCCGACCACAACCACCAGCACAGCCCCGGCTCGGGCAAAAGCAGCCCTGCGCGCGGCGCTACGCGATCCGCTGCGCAGTTGAGCGACCGCGCCCGCCACAAGTCAGCCGGCGATCAGCTTTACAACGAAGTACCGCACGAGATAAAGCACGATGATCGCGATGATCGGACTCAGATCGAACATGCCGATCGGCGGGATGAACTTGCGGAAGATCCGCAGGTATGGCTCGCTGACGTCTCGCAGGAACTTCAGGACCGCGTCGGACCAGCGCGCGTACGGCGGCCGCAGCCCGAACGCGAACAGCATGTTCGCGAGGATGTAGACGAAGATCAGCAGCACGTACACGCCAAACAGGGCGCTCACGTAGTTGGCGATGTCGACTCTGGCGATCGCCGCGAGCAGCATCAGCGACCCTCACCGCCGCCATTGATGACCGCGTCGATTGCGTCCTGGAAGGCGTGCCGCACGCCGGCTGCCTCGAGTGCCGCCAGCCCCCGGGCGGTGGAGCCACCGGGTGAGGTGACTTCGCGCCGGCAGGCGAGCGTGTCGTAGTCGCGCGCCACGAGCAGCGCTGCGCTGCCCGCCATCGTCTCTGCCACCAGCCGTCCGGCAAGCGGCGCCGCGAGACCGTGGCGCACTGCCGCGTCCACCTGAGCTTCGGCCAGCAGCGCCTGATACGCCGGCCCCACGCCGCTGATTGCCATTGCGGCGTCGAGCAGACCCTCGCGAACCTTGACCACCGCTCCGAGGCGGCCGAACAACTCGATCACCCGGGACTCCAGCTCCGGATCGATCGGCGGACCGTCCCCGCCTCGATGCACACCCAGTGGCGAGCGCTCACGCACGCTGTAACAGACGACTCCGCGTCGCACCTCCACCGCCGTGTTGGGCATCAGGCCGAACACGGGCGTCTGCGGGTATTCCACCTGCACGCGGCGGACCGGCGTTCCCCCCAGAACTGACGCCACAGCGTTCGCCGTCCCGGCGATCTCACGCGCCACCAGTTGCAGTTGCGCCGGCTTGTGGCACAGCACCACCAGGTCGGCCCGCTGGGCCACCGCGAGGTTCGAGTCGAGCGCCTCGCCGCCGAGCTCATCGACGAGCGCCCGCGCTCGGCCAGAGCCCGAGTCGGAGCAGAGCACCGGGTCACCCCACCCGCGTGCCATCGCCCGTGCGATGCTCCCAGCGCCGATTAGGCCGACTTGCATAGCTGAAGGCTAGCGTCGTCGCGCCGCGTCGACTCTGTCGGCCCCGGCGCGCCCAGAACGGCCGCCTGATCTGCACCTCCCGCCGAGACGCTAGGACTGGTTGAAGAAGCCCTTCTCGAGCAGCCGGGCCCGCTCCTCAGCCGACACTTCGACGTTCTGAGGCGTCAGCAGGAAGACCTTGTCGGCAATCCGCTGCATGCCACCGTCGAGCGCGTAGGTGAGGCCACTGGCGAAGTCGATCAGCCGCTTCGAGAGGTCCGTGTCAGCCGCCTGCAGGTTCAGGATCACGGGGATCGTGTCCTTGAACTTGTCGGCGACGTCCTGCACGTCGTTGAAGCTCTTCGGCGCGACGAAGTGCACGCGCACGTCGTTGCCCGCGCCGGAACGACCATTCGGGCGCGGCGGAATGGACCTGAGCGTGCTGGTCCGGTGGTCGTCGTCGGCGAAGATGTCGTCGAACTCGTCGCGCCGCCGGCGCGGGAGCCGGCGCACGGTGGGGCGCTCGCGGTAGCTGTCCTGCATGTCCACCTCCGGCTCGGGGTAGGGCTCGATGTCTTCCTCGTACGCGGCGTCATCGGCCAAGCCGAAGTAGACGAGCGTGCGATGCCATGTGTCACGGAATGCCATGATCGTGTGCAGGTTCGCTTCAGCCGGGGTTTTCCCTGCAGGATTATGACGCGCTTTGGAAGTAAAGGCTCCTGCCGAGCCGGATGATCGTAGCGCCCTCCTGCACGGCGACGAGATAATCCTGGCTGGTACCCATCGACAGCTCCCGCAGATCGTGGCGCTCGGCAAGCTCTCGCAGCGCTGCGAAGTGGCGCCTGTTGAGCTCCGCGCGATCGACTTGCGGTGGCATCGTCATCAGGCCGACGACCGGCACCGGTGAGCGCTCCAGGAAGCCGTCCAGCTCAGCCGGAGCGATACCGGATTTACCGCCGTCGCCGGCGACGTTCACCTCGATCATGATGCGCGTGCCAGCCGTCGCGTGGCGTGCCAGCTGCGCCATCGCCGAGTCGCTCGCGACCGACTGGATGTAACGCACATGCGGGACGATCTGCGCAACCTTGCGGCTCTGCAGCGCACCGATGAAATCCCAGGTGAAGACCCCCGGATAGGCCGTCGCCTTGGCGACGAGGTCCTGCGCTCGGTTCTCCCCGAGGAGCGTGAGCCCGGTTTGCGCGAGCTCGCCGAGCGCGTCGACCGGCACGTACTTGACGGCGGCCAGGATCTGAACGGTGTCCTGCGGGCGGCCGGCTGCCGCGATCTCGGCCCGGACCCGCCCGAGGTTGGCGCGCACCGTGGCCGCCTGCAGGTCGCCGATCAGATCAACCATGCGACCCCAGCCTGACGCCCGGTTACCCCGCGCTCGCGCCGGTGCGAGAAGAACAGCGACGGCTCGCAACAGATCGTGCAGATTCCGAGGTCGTGGACGAGTTGCACTCCCGCAGCTTCGAGCTGGCGTCGCGCGATCAGCTTCAGGTCAGCGTGGGCCCCGTAGCGCAGGTCCGGCCCGTTGGCAGCGTCCATCAGCCGCCTCCCGGCGCTGTGAAGCGCCGCGTGGACCTCCTCGCCGACCTCGTAGCAGCAGACGCCGGCGCCGGCCCCGATCGCGGCCTGCAGCTGGCCTGTAGCCCCGAGCTCCCGTAGAGCTCGCACGCCCTCACCAATCACTCCGGCCGCGAGGCCACGCCAGCCGGCGTGGAGCATCGCGACCGCACCCTCACCGGCGACGGCGACCGCCAGGCAGTCGGCGGTCAGCACCATCGGCGCTACGCCTGTGGCGGCGGTCGCCTGCCCATCTGCGTCAGGCAGGCCAGGGCCGCGTTTGGTGATTCGCTCGACGACAGCGACCTGCGCGCCATGGACCTGGCGGGCATAGGCGAAGCCGACGCCCAGGGCGTCGGCGAGCGCCTCGCGGTTGGCTTCGACGCTGGACCGCTCGTCACCAGTGAGAAAGCCAAGGTTGAGGCTCTCGTAGGGCCCGCGCGAGCAGCCGCCGCGACGCGTGCTAAACACCACGCGAGCGCCGGCGAGGTCAATTCCGATGTGCTCGCCTGCTACGTAGAACGGTTCCGGAAGCTTCAATCGGCTGCAGCCTAGCGCTGCCGCCGGCTGACTCGCTCGGCCCTTGGCCGGCGCCCGGCGCCCGCGGGCGGGCCCCCTCAGGCGACGCCGCACGCCGCTGCGAGCGCCGCCCGCAGCTGCAGCTCACGGCCGGGGGCGCGACCGTCGAGCGCCGCCGCCCGCGCCGCCCGCAGTCCGCGCCCGATCGCGGGGCCCTGAGGCACGCCCAACGCCAGCAGGTCGCTGCCATCGATCTGCAGCGTGACGTGGCGCAAAACCGACAGCCACTCGCGCGCCGGGCCCGCGGAGCCGAGCGCGCCGGCCAGCGCAACCAGCTCGACGCTGCCGCCGCCGACTGCCGCGGCGATCTCAGACGGTCGCTCGGCAACGCGCAGAGCGTCGGCGAGCTTCGCACTACGCGTCGCTGCGTCGATGATCCCGTCGCGCTCCTCGGACTCGAAAGCGAGGTCGTCGAGTAGTCGCCGTAGTGCTGGTGCACTCAGCTCGGATGCCGCAACCGCAAGCGCGAGCACCTCAGGGCGTCCATCTGCGGGAAGCAATTCAAAGGCGCGCCGCGCCATCTCGGGATCGGCGATCCCGAAGCCTCGTGCGATCGCCTCGTCGATCGCGAGCTCGCGCAGTGCGCGCAGCGCACCGATCGGTTCCAGCTCGTGCGCGATCGCACGCAACTCGTTGCCGACGCGGGCGCCGCTTACGCTGTCCAGCGCGCCGCCCCCGACGGCGGCGCGCGCCAGCCGTAGGGTCCGCTGCTCGACCTTAAAGCCGAGCCGCGCGCGGTAGCGCGCGAGTCGCAGCAGCCGCGTCGGGTCGTCGATGAAGCTCGTGGCGTGCATTACGCGAAGCGTCTTGTGGGAGAGATCTCTGAGCCCACCGCGAGCCGCTCGCAACCGGCCGCGCTCCGGCCCGGTGAGCGCGATCGCGATCGCGTTCACTGTGAAGTCGCGTCGCAGAAGGTCTTCGTCCAGGGAGGCGGGCTCGACCTCGGGCAGCGCACCCGGATGCGAGTATCGCTCGCGCCGGGCGGTTGCGATGTCGTAGGTCGCTCCATCGTTGGTCACGGTGACCGTCCCGAAACGCTCATGGCTGTGCGCGCACCCGCCGAGAAGATCGACGAGCATCACTGCCGGGCCGTCGACGACCAGGTCCACGTCGGAGGCGACGAGGCCGAGCATCAGATCACGCACCGCGCCGCCGACGAGGTACACCGCCGGGACGAAATCGGCCGGCAGCCGCGCTAGCAGAGCGGCGCCGGAGGGCATCGATCGCACGTGCTTGATCAGCGCCGGCTCAGCGGAGGATTCCACCGCAGGGATCTTCGCGCCTGGGCAGGGACCGCGTCCCGGCGGCTGCTGTCTGGTCGCTCAGGGCGGCTGCTGTCTTGGACGCCTCCGGGCCGCTCCCGGTGGAACCCATAAGATCGTCGCATGTCGAGTCGCGGCCCGGGAACACACAAGCTGCGCTGGCTCGCGGCGGCGGTTGTGCTGGCTGTGATCGTCGCGGGCGTGGCCGTCGCCGTTGTGGAGCATAAGCCCGGCAACGTGTCCCACCCGGACGTCTCGTTCACGACGCCGAGCACCACCACGGTCGCGCCGCCGCCGCGCAAGCCTGTCGTGGTCGACAACTTCTCCTGGCCGCTGTACGGCTACTCGGACAGTCGCACGCGCGACTTCACGGGCACGGCGAGTCTGCATCCGCCGCTGCGCACCGGCTGGCATTTCGGCGGCAACGCACTGATCGAGTTTCCGCCGGTGATCTTCCGCCACACGCTCTACTTCATGGATGACGGCGCCACCGCGAAGGCGATCAGCTCACTCACCGGCCATCAATTCTGGGCGACGCACCTCGGCACCCTCTCGGCAGCCTCGCCGGCGCTCGACGTACGTCGGCAGTTGCTATTCGTCCCGATCCTGTCCGATCACGGCACAAGTCCCGGGAACGGCAGCTTCGACGCGCTGTCGATGCGCAACGGCCACCTTGCATGGTCGCGTGCGCTGCCCTCGGGCAGCGAATCCTCGCCGCTGGTCGCAGGCGACAGCGTATATTTCGGCGACCAGGCGGGGACCGTCTATTCGCTGAGCACCGCGACTGGGCATGTCAACTGGACCTATCAGGCGAGCGGCCCCGTCAAGGGCGGCCCAGCGCTGGTCCACGGAGTCCTGTACTTCGGCGACTATGCCGGCCGCGCGTACGCGCTAAACGCGGCAACCGGCCACCAGATCTGGGCGGTCGGGACCAGCGGCACGGCGTTTGGCTTCGGCTCGGGCAACTTCTACGCCTCGCCTGCGGTCGCTTTCGGCCGCGTCTACATGGGCAACACCGACGGCTTCATGTATTCGTTCGCGGCTGCCACCGGCCAGCTCGCATGGTCGTCCTCGACCGGCGCCTACGTGTACGCGTCGGCTTCCGTCGACGACGCTCCCGGGCTCGGACCCACTGTTTACGTCGGCTCCTACAGCGGCGAGTTCTACGCCTTCAACGCCCAGTCGGGCGCGGTCCGCTGGAGCCATGACGCCGGCGGCAGGATCTCGGGGTCCTCGACCGTGGTCGATGGCGTCGTCTACTACTCGGATCTCGGATCGAAGACGACCACCGGCCTGGATGCCCGCACCGGCAAGGTGGTGTTCACATTTCCAGACGGCGCCTTCACGCCGGCCATAGCCGATCCGCACACGATCTTTTTGAGCGGCTACGA
Organism: Solirubrobacteraceae bacterium; assembly: GCA_052147535.1. Classification (GTDB taxonomy): domain Bacteria; phylum Actinomycetota; class Thermoleophilia; order Solirubrobacterales; family Solirubrobacteraceae; genus Palsa-465. Next base: position 26,299 of record JBKQKK010000324.1, read on the forward strand.
CACGATCTACGAATTGCGACCCGCCAAATAAGGCGTCCGTGGGAGCCCAACCCGTGGACGCGGAGTCGACCGCAGTGGTCTCCGTCCACGGCACTGCAGAAGCCGCTCATTCCTGCCCGTGCAAGCGGCGCTGACCCGCGAACGCAGCCGTGCACCAGCGGACCCCGGGAACATCCGTTCGAATTAATGCTATTCTACTGCCATATGCGCTGTCGTAGTGGAAGTCATTGTCAGGAGTTGGCCATCAAGGGGCGCCGATTCTGTGCGGAGCACGCAGCTGAACTCGATCGCATGCGCGAAGAGCTAAAGGATGCTGCTGCGGCCCGTATCGGTCGGGGTCGACCCAAGCGGTCGTCTACCTGCTGCCGTCCGGGCTGTTATGAGCCCCGTGTCCCGCCCGCCGCGTACTGCGATTCCTGTTCAGCGGCTGGGTACGTGGAAGAGGCCGCTTAACCGCGGCGCTCAATCCAAGGCACCCCAAACAAGGAAAGCAAGACTCGCCGTAAGTTGCGGGCGCTCCCGCGGTCAATGAGTCACCGTTCGTGTATCGAACGCTGTCTCGGTGCCCGCGGCGCCCGTAGCCTTTTTGACCAGGCCGCTGTGCACGGCTCTTGACAGCCGATCGCGCGCGCTGGGCGTTGCCGGCCAGCGCCAGCCGTCTGCCCGTCAACCGGGGATCTGACGCACCGCGAGTCCGTGCTCGCCCAGGTGGTGCTTGACCTCAGCGACAGTGTGCTGCCCGTAATGGAAAATCGATGCGCACAGCACCGCATCCGCACCCGCCCGCAATGCCGCGCTGAGGTGATCAAGCTCGCCTGCGCCACCCGAGGCGATCACCGGCACGCTGACGGCGCCGGCGACGGCGGCGGTTAGATCGAGGTCGTAGCCGGCACTGGTGCCGTCTCGATCCATGCTGGTGAGCAGGATCTCGCCGGCGCCCCGCTCGACGCCCTCACGCGCCCATGCGACCGCCTCGCGGCCCGTCGGCCTGCGACCGCCGGCCACGTATGCCTCCCAGGAACGGGCGCTGCCGTCGGCGGGCCTCGCCTTCGCGTCAATCGCGAGCACCACGCACTGCGCGCCGAAGTTCCGTGCGAGCTGATCGATCAGATCCGGCGCCGCCAGCGCCGCCGAGTTCACCGAGATCTTGTCGGCGCCGGCATCGAGCACCGCCTGCGCGTCGGCGACGGAGCGGATCCCGCCTCCGATCGTGAACGGTATGAACACCTCGTCGGCCGCGCGCCGAGCCAGCGCCACCACGGTCTCGCGCTTGTCGGACGTCGCCGTGATGTCGAGCAGCACGAGCTCGTCAGCGCCGGCGGCGTCGTAGCGCGCCGCGAGCTCGACCGGGTCGCCCGCATCGCGCAGATCGATGAAGGCGACGCCCTTGACCACGCGGCCACGATCCACATCCAGGCAAGGGATCACGCGCTTGTAGTGCATCAGGAGGAGGAGGAGGAGGAGGAGGCTCGGCTCAGGACTGCCTGCGCCTCGCTCAGCTCAAAGCGACGCTCGTACACAGCGGTACCGACGATCACCCCGGTGAGGTTGACCTGGCGCAGCGCGACCAGTGCCTCGAGGTCATCCAGCGAGGAGATCCCGCCCGAATACACGAACGTGCCACGCACCGCCACGGCGACGTCACGGACGCCGTCGAGGTCCGGCCCGCTGAGCATTCCATCTCTCTCGATACTCGAGAAGATGAAGCGTCTTACTCCTCGCCCTGCAAGATGCTCGAGCACCGAGGTGATGGGAATCGTGGTCTGCTCGGTCCAGCCGGATGCAGCCAGCATCCCGTCCCGGCCATCGACCGAGACGACCACGCGGTCGCGGTGATCGGCGACGACCTGATCGAGGAAGTCGACATCGCGGAAGGCAGCCGTGCCCAGCACCACGCGGGCCACGCCCGCATCGATCGCGGCGGCAACGGCCTGCGCCGTTCGCAGGCCACCGCCAAGCTGCAGGGGCACAGACACGGCCTGCGCGATCCGCGCGACATGCTCGAGGTTGGCCGGCGCGCCGGTCCGGGCGCCGTCGAGGTCGACGACGTGCAGCGCGCGGGCGCCCGCGTCAACCCAGCGCTTGGCGGCGTCGAGCGGGTCGGCGTCATAGACCTTCTTCGCCGCGAAATCACCGCGCTCCAGGCGAACGGCCTTGCCGTCGATGATGTCGATCGCCGGCAGCAGGATCATGCGCGAGCTCCCGCCCGGAGATTCGCCGCGCCCGCGTCGTTGCGCGCGACGAACTTCACGAAGCTGGCAAGCATCCGCAGCCCGTCGAGCGAGGACTTCTCCGGGTGGAATTGGACCCCGAACACGGATCCGTGCGCGACGATCGTTGCGAACGTCTCGCCGTACTGCGCAGTGGCGACGATGTCGCGCTGATCGGCGGGCCTGGCCGCGAACGAATGCACGTGGTAGAAGGGCCGGCCCGGCAGCGGCAGATCCGCGGTCATGACGCAATGCCGTTCGAAGCGCACATCGTTCCAGCCGATGTGCGGCAAGCGCAGGCCGCGCGTAAGGAGCGAGGTGACCTGACCGGCGATCAGGCCGAGGCCGTCGGTCGGCTCTAGCTCCAGCGAATGCTCGAACAGCAGCTGCATCCCGAGACAGATGCCAAGCACCGGCGTTCCGGCGCGGGCGCGCTCGGCGATCAGCTCATCGAGCCCGAGCTCGCGGAGCCTGGCCATGCCCGCCGGGAAGGCACCGACTCCCGGCACGACGAGCGCATCGGCTTCGCGCAGAAGGCCGTGGTCGAAGGTGATGCGCGCCCGCGCACCGACGTGCGCGAGCGCCTTTTCGACCGAGCGCCGGTTACCCATCCCGTAGTCGAGCACCGCAATCGAGGGACCCGCGGCAGAGTCGCTCGAGTCACGGGCAGCACGCTGCCCGCTGTGGCTGCCGCTGCTCACGTCAACGTCCCGTTCGTGCTCGGAACGTCCGTTTGGGTCCGGCGATCGATCTCGGAGGTACGGCTCATCGCTCAATCATCGCCGATGCGGACCTCCATCGACCGCGCGTGCAACTCGAAGCCCTCCGCCCGGGTCGGGATCGACGCGTTCGCGGGGCCCAGCAACCTGCTGGTGATCTTCCTGCACGCACAGGTTGCTCAGAGGGCATTGAGCCGCTCCAGCAAGGCATCGATCTGCCTGGCCTTGAGCTTGTCGGCGACGGGGTTCGCGATCAACCTCGCGGTGCAGACGACGATCTCCTCGCGGATCACGAGGTCGTTCTCACGCAGCGTGCTCCCGGTCGCGGTCAGGTCGACGATCGCCTCGACGAGGCCGGTCAGCGGCGCCAGTTCGACCGATCCCTTGACCTCGACGATCTCGGCCTGGCGACCGGTGTCGAGGAAGTACTGGGCGGCGATCCGCGGGTACTTGGTCGCAATTCGCACTACCCCGAGCCGGCGCAGGGCGTCGGCGGCGGCGTCCCGGCCAGCGACGGATGCCAGCACCATCGTGCACTTTCCGTAGCCGAGGTCGACCAGCTCGTAGACCTCGCGCTCGGAGTGCTCGAGCAGCACGTCCTTGCCGGTGATGCCGAGGTCGGCGGCGCCGGCCTCAACGTAGGTCGGCACATCCGAGGGACGCATCGTCACGATCCCGGCTTCCTCGAACAGCAGCTTGCGGTCGTTGACGCGCACCTCCGCGGTGTCGAGGCCGACGCGGTCGAGCAGATCGAGCGTCTCCTCAAACAACGCTCCGCGCGGCACCGCGATTCGCAACTCAGGCACTCTGGCGCTCCTGCGCCGTCAGCGCGATGTGCAGCCGCTCGACGGCGAGCGCGAAGCCGACCGCCGGCAGCGGGCGCCCGAAGCGCGACAGGAGATCGTCGTAGCGCCCGCCGCTGCCGATCGGCACGCCGTGCGCAGGGTCGTAGACCTGGAACACAGCGCCCGTGTAGTAGCCCAGGCTGCGCACGAGGCCGAAGTCGAAGATCACGCGCTCGGCGACGGCGGGCGCCAGCAGCGAATGCACGGCGCGCATACCGGTGCCCGCGTCCTGCAGCGGGCCGGTCGCCCGCTCGAGCACCTCGGGGCCACCGCGCATGCGCGGCACTCGCAGCAGCAGCTCCGCGTCGCTGTCGCTGAGCTGCAGGTCCGCCAGCTCGAGCTCGACCGCGACGAAGTCGCCGGCGGCGAGCTTGGCGAGAATCCGCTCGCGGCGCGACTCGCGCACGCCGAGCGACAAGAGCAGCGCCGGGTACAGCATGATGTCGCCAAGCCCGACCCGGAAGCTCTCGAGGCCGGCCGCATGCAGCGCGCCGCAGAGCACCGTGAGCGCCTCGGCGGTCCCATCTGGCCCCGGGGCGCCGATCAGTTCGATGCCCGCCTGCAGGAACTCGCGCGACTGACCGCGCTGCGGGCGCACCGGACGGTAGGCGTGAGCGAAGTAGCAGAAGCGCAGCGGCGTGGCGGCGTTCGCGTAGCGGGTCGCAACCAAACGCGCGATCGGCACGGTCATGTCGGGCCGCAGCACGAGCACGTTGCCGTGCTCGTCGAACAGCCGGTAGGCGGCGGGGGGACTCGCGCCATCGCGCTGGAAGGTGCTCTCGTACTCGAGCGCCGGCGTGTATACCTCGCCATAGCTGGCCCGCTCGAACACGCCGCGGACGCGGTCGGTCAGCGCCCGCAGCTCGCGCATCTCGTCGGGCAGCACGTCACGGGTTCCGCTGGGAATACGGTCGACCATCGCCTAGCGACCAATCCTGGAAGCGGCTGCCCGATTCGTGAGCACGACTAGAGGGAATCAGACCGGGCGCGATCAGACCGCTGCGGGCACGTCCTGGACCCGCTCGATGTGCGCGCCGAGCGCTCGCAGCCGCTCATCGATCCGCTCGTAGCCGCGGTCGATCTGGCGGATGTTGCCGATCTCGGTGATGCCGTCGGCGCACAGAGCGGCGATCAGCATCGCCATCCCCGCGCGGATATCAGGCGACTCGACGCGTTGCCCGTGGAGCCGTCGCGGACCGACGACGATCGCGCGGTGCGGGTCGCAGATCGTGATCGCGGCACCCATCAGCTGCAGCTTGTCGGTGAACACGAGGCGGTTCTCGAACATCCATTCGTGAATGATCACCGAGCCCTCGGACTGCGTGGCGAGCGCCACCGCGATGCTGGTGAGGTCCGCCGGGAACGCCGGCCACGGACCGTCCTGGATCTTCGGCGTGTGGCCGCCCTCGTCGTTGCGGATCCGCAGCTTCTGGTTGCCGGGCACGATCACATCCGCGCCGTCCAGTTCGCTGCGCAGGCCCAGGCGGTCGAACACTCCGCGGATCATCCGCAGGTCCGCAGGAAAGGTGTCCTTGACGATCAGCTCGCCGCCGGTGACGCCGGCGAGCGCCATCAGTGAGCCGATCTCGATGTGGTCTGGGGAGATCGTGTGGTCGCATCCGTGCAGCTTGCTCGCACCGCGAACGGTCAGAACATTGGAGCTTTGACCTTCGATCAGCACGCCCATCTTGATCAGCATGCGCGCGAGATCCTGCACGTGGGGCTCTGACGCCGCGTTGCGGATCACGGTCGTCCCGCGCGTCAGCGCGGCCGCCAGCAACGCGTTCTCGGTGGCCATCACCGATGGCTCGTCCATCAGGAAGTCGCAGGGCCGCAGTCCGAGCACGGGGGCCTCGATCTCGATGTCGCAGCTGTGGTGCACAGTCGCCCCGAGCGCTCGGAAGGCGTCGAGATGCGGGTCCAACCGCCGGCGGCCGATCACGTCCCCGCCGGGCGGCGGCATCAGTGCGTGGCCGAAGCGCGCGAGCAGCGGCCCCGCGAGCAGGAACGAAGCCCTGATCCGCTCGCACAGCACGCGATCGACCTCGGTGCTGCGCACGGAGGATGCCTGCACCGACACCTCGCTGTCTCCCAGCCAGCTGACGTTCACGCCGAGCGACTCGAGCAGATCGAGCATCACTTCGACGTCACGGATCTGCGGCACGTTGCGGAGGATCACCCGCTCCTCGGTCAGCAGGCATGCGGCCAGGATCGGGAGCGCGGCATTCTTGTTGCCGGCCGGTGTGATCGTGCCGCCCAGCGGCACTCCACCTTCGATTATGAACTTCTCCATACGCTTTGAAGACGCTCCGGAGCTCGAGCGATCTGCAGTGAGCGTAGCTGCTGTCGAGGTGACGGCACGCATTGGGTACGTCGCGCGGGTGGTCGAGTGCTCTAGGGTAAGTGCCATGGCGCCTCAGATTTCGAGAGCGGAAGCCTGGACCCTTCTTTGCGAGTGGACGCAGTCGGATTCGCTGCGGCGCCACATGCTCGCAGTCGAGGCTGCGATGCGCGCCTACGCGCCGCGGTTCGACGGGAATGTCGAGCTGTGGGGGCTCACGGGACTGCTCCACGACCTCGATTACGAGCGCTACCCCGACCTCCGGACCGGGCATCCTCGCTACGCGATGCGTGAGCTCGAGCAGCGCGGGTACCCGCCCGAGCTGATCCGTGCCGTCGCCTCCCACGCGGATTTTCTCGGCGTCGCGCGCGAGACGTCGATGGAGAAGGCGCTGTACGCCGTCGACGAGCTCTCCGGGTTCATTCTCGCGTGCGCCTACGTGCGTCCTGAGCGGCTCAGCGGGATGACGGCCAAGTCGGTCACGAAGAAACTGAAGGCGCCGAGCTTCGCGGCGGCTGTCAACCGCGAGGAGCTGCGCGCCGGAGCGCAGGAGCTGGGCGTCGCCTTCGACGAGCACCTGACGTTCGTGATCGCGGCGCTGGCAGCTCACAGCGAGGATCTGATCCCGGTCGGTGGCTAGCGTTGCGGTGCTACTAGCGGCAGTCCGGGCAGTCGCCGCGGAGGATCACCTCGTGAGCCTTGGTGTCAAACCCGAGCCGCTGCGACAGCAGGCTGATCGAGTCCTCGAGCGCCTCATCGCGGAAGGGCACGAGCTGACCGCAGCGCTCGCACAGCAGATGGTGGTGGTGCGCCCCGGCCGGATCGACGATCTCGTAGCGCGCGATCCCGTCGCCGAGCTCGAGCGCCTTGACGAGGTTGTGCTCCTGCAGCAGCTCAAGCACCCGGTAGACGCTGGCGCGAGCGACTGGACGCACCCCGGCGTCGCCGTGCCTCAGCGCATCCTCGATCTCGAGCGCGCTGAGTGCGCAATCCTGGCGCGACAGCAGCTCGATCAGCTCATCCCGGGCGGCTCCCTTGTGATGCCCGGCCTGCGCCAGCACGCCGCGCGCGTAGGCCGCCCATGCTGAGCCTGTTGGCGCTTGCACCAGGCGAAGAATAGACCCGCACGACCAAAATTCAAAGATTGAGACTCGGACTCACTCTATGTTATTCTGATGCTCTCTGACCGGGCAGGGCTATCGCTGTTGTCGAGCACGGGATGTGCGCAATGATCGCTGTCCGCAGTTACCGCCTCTCGCCGCACTTAGCCGTCGTAACGCTCGCCGTGCTGGCGACAGGTTGTGGCGTCACGGTGGCCGTACCAGCGCCGCGCCCCGGGCAGATCGCCGCCGTGGGCGCCGAGAACCAGTACGCCAGCGTGATCGCGCAGATCGGTGGCGCGTACGTCTCGGTGACCGCGATCATGAGCAACCCGAACATCGATCCGCACTCCTTCGAGGCGAGCCCGAGCGTCGCGGCGGCGATCGCCGCAGCTGGGCTGATCGTGCAGAACGGTCTCGGCTACGACAGCTTCATGAACAGCATTGAATCCGCCTCCCCAAACACCTCGCGCTCGGTGATCGACGTTGCGCGGCTGCTCGGGTTGCCGGACTCAACGCCGAATCCGCATCTCTGGTACGGGCCGGCGACGATGCCGGCGCTGGCCGCTGCGCTGGTGCGCGTGCTCTCGAAGCTGCAGCCCGCGCACGCGGCCTACTTCGAGGCCAACGAGCAGCGCTTCGACGCGTCGCTGTCGCCTTGGGACCGTGCGCTCGCGCGCATCTCACGGCGGTATCCGCACGCCCCGGTGGCCAGCACCGAGCCGGTCGCCGACTACTTGCTGCAGGCAGCCGGCACGGAGAACCTGACGCCGTTTGCATTGCAGGCTGACATCATGAACGGCGTCGATCCGGCGCCGCAGGACGTGACCCAGCAGGAGGACCTGCTGTCCGCGCACCGCGTCAGGGTGCTCGTCTACAACGAGCAGGTAACCGACTCGCTGACGCAGACGTTCCTGACGGACGCAAAGACCGCTGGGATCCCGGTCATCGGCGTCTACGAGACGATGCCCGCGCGAGGCTACGACTACCAGTCATGGATGGAGGCGGAGACCCGAGCGCTCGCCCGCGCGCTGTCCCACGGAACTTCGACCCAGCGGCTGACATGAGGGCGCACTTCGGCCGCACTGCTGAACTGAGCGACGGCACGCTCGAGACCGACGGTCACGCGGATGCGCTGGTGGTCGACGGCGTCAGCGTGATGCTCGCCGGAAGCCCCGTGCTCGACAACGTCAGCTTCACCATTCGCAGCGGCCAGTTCACCGGGCTGATCGGTTCCAACGGCGCCGGCAAGACGACGCTGCTGCGGGTGATCCTCGGCCTGCAGGCACCGACGCACGGACACGTGAGCCTCAGTGCTGGGGCGAGCCGGCGCGGCGGATTGGGCTACGTCCCCCAGAAGTTCCTGCTCGACCCGGACATGCCGGTGCGGGCGCGCGACCTCGTTGCGCTCGGTCTCGACGGCCACCGGCTCGGTCCCGGGCGGCCTTCGCGTGCGCGCCGGCAGCGGGTCGACGCGATGCTGGAGGCCGTTGACGCGCGCAGCTTCGCCGACGCGCGCGTTGGCCGCCTGTCGGGCGGAGAGCAGCAGCGTATCCTGATCGCTCACGCGCTCGTCAGCGAGCCGAAGTTGCTGTTGCTCGACGAACCACTCGCAAGCCTCGACCTGCGCAGCGGCCAGGAGGTCGTTAGCCTGCTGGCGCGCATCGGTCGCGAACGCGAGATCGCGATCCTGATCTCGGCCCATGAGATGAACCCGCTGCTACCGGTGATGGAGCGGATCGTCTACCTCGCGGCCGGGCATGCCGCGAGCGGACCCACCGATGCAGTCGTCCGCTCCGACGTGCTGACCAAGCTCTATGGCCATCACGTCGACGTTCTGCGAATTCACGGCCGCGTGCTCGTCGTCGCCGCGACCAGCGGCGATGACCAGGCCGAGCTCGAGCATCGCTTCAAGGGCTCCGCGGTCGAGATCGTCTGAATGTGCAGCGGCGTGTTGCAAGGGCTGCTCAGGGCGATCGTCGAGCCGGGGTTCTTCGCCAACTCCGCCGTCACGCTGGCACTCCTGGTTGGGGGGTTCGTGGCGTTCGTGACCGGCGCTGTCGGGGTCTTCACCGTGATCCGTGGGCAAGCGTTCGCCGGCGAGGCGCTCGGCGACATCGGCGCCGCCGGAGGCTCGAGCGCCTACCTGGCCGGAGTCGCGCCAATGTGGGGCTTCATCGGCATGGCGCTCGGCGGGGCGGCGGTGATGGAGCTCGTCGGCTCCCAGCGAGCCCGCGGACGCGACCTCGCCACCGGCATCGTGCTCGGAGCCGGGTTCGGGCTGACCGCGCTGTTCCTCTACCTTGGCACGCTGCACGACAGCACAACGGGGTCGACGATCTCGATCCTGTTCGGCTCGATGTTTGCCCTTGAGAGCTCGATTCTGCCGCTCGTGCTCGCGTGCGGAATGACGGCGCTGGCGATCCTCGCGGTGCTCTACCGGCCGCTGCTGCTCAGCTCGGTGAGCCCAGAGCTCGCCGCCGCTCGGCAGATACCGGTACGCGCAGTCGGCGGCCTCTACCTGGTCGCGATGGCCCTCGCGGTGGCGCTGTCGGCGCTGACGATCGGAGCGATCCTGAGTACGGCACTGCTGGTCGGACCAGCCGCGGCGGCGCTGCGCCTGAACGCGCGTCCGGGACGCGCGATCCTGACCGCGATCGTGATCGGGGTGGGCGCAACTTGGCTTGGGATCGTGCTCGCCTACGACAGCTACGACTGGCCCCCCCTCCACCACGGCTGGCCGGTGAGCTTCTTAGTGGTCACCGCAATCCTGGTCGTGTATCTGCTCACGAGCCTGCGTACGAGCCGCGCGCACAACCGCTCCGTTCGGCGCTGAGCGATGTTCTCCGCGTTCATGTTGAACACCTGGATCGCCGCGACGATGGTCGCGATCATCGGCGGCGCGGTCGGCTTCTTCATCGTTTTGCGCCGCTCCGCGTTCGTCGCCCACGCGATCCCGAACGGCTCGTTCGCCGGCGCGGCCGGCGCCAGTCTGATCTCCGTCAACAGCCTGTTCGGGCTCGGCGTGTTCTCGCTGGCCGGAGCGGTCTCGATCAGCCTGCTCGGCCGGCGCGGCCGTCAGGATGTCGCGACCGCGCTCACACTGGCTTTCATGCTGGGCCTCGGGGTGCTGTTCCTCAGCTTCAGCGACGCCTACGCCCCCGCGATCTACTCGCTGCTGTTCGGCGAGATCCTCGGGGTTGCCGGCAACGAGCTGCTGCCGAGCGCCGCGCTGGCACTCGCCTGCCTGATTGCGCTCGCAATCCTCTACCGACCGCTGCTGCTGTCGTCCGTGCTTCCCGAAGCCGGGCAGGCGCGCGGCGTCAAGCCGGCGCGCATCGAGCTGAGCTTCCTGATCGTGGTCGCGCTCGCGACGACGATGACGGTTCCGGTTGTGGGGACCACCCTGATCTTCAGCTTGATGATCGGACCGCCCGCCGCGGCGCGGTCGCTCACGGGCCGCCCACACGTCGCGATCGCACTGTCGATCGCGATCGCTCTGGCGGTGGTCTGGGCCTCGATCGCGCTCTCCTACCAGACCAACTGGCCGGTCGGCTTCTTCGTCGGGGCACTCAGCGCCACCGCGTATGCGTGCGGACGCGCATGGTCGACCGCGCTGAACCTGTCCACCAGGCGCTCGATGCCGTAGCGGGTCGTCCGAGCACCTGTTTAGCCTTACGAACATATGTTCCGTCTAGCCGCCAGCCAGATCCGCTCGTGGTGGAGCGCCAGCACCGCCGACATCCTTGGCGGCGACCTCCCGCCCGCGCTCGAGAACCGCTACCCACATCCGCCCGCACCCGACAGCCACTACCCACACTCACAGCGTCCGCCGCTGCGCTTCGAGTACGCACGACGTCTCGGCGCCGTGCCACCGCGGTCGGCAATATGCATCTCCCCCGTCCGCGCGCGTCGAATCTAGCGCAGCCGCGCTGGCGCGTCGCACCTAGCGCAACTGCGGTCACGACGGTCTGATCACCCGCAACCGCGCGAGCATCGTGCAGCCGCGCGCTAGCCTTGCAGGACGGGCCGGTTTACCGGCCAGGTGGCGGCCGAAGGGAGATGACATGAGCGAGCCCAACAATGGCGCTGGCCGATCAGACGCGCTCGTGCTGTTCGGCGCGACGGGAGATCTCGCGCACAAGAAGATCTTTCCGGCGCTGTATGCGATGGCAAAGCGAGACGCCCTCAGCGTTCCGGTGATCGGTGTCGCCCGCTCGGAGTGGAGCCTCCCGGAGCTCCAGGCACGGGTCCGCGACAGCGTTGCGCAGGAGGTCAGTGGTATCGATGACGAGCGGGCCCTGGATCGTCTGCTCGCCCTGCTCCGGTACGTCCACGGCGACTATGGCGCGCACAGCACCTTCATCGCGCTGCGGGAAGCGCTCGGCGAAGCGGCGCGTCCTGCGTACTACCTCACGATCCCGCCGTCGCTGTTCGAGACCGTCATCGCAGGCCTCGGCCGCGAACGGCTCGCGGACGGCGCGCGCGTGATCGTCGAGAAGCCCTTCGGGCGGGATCTCGCGACGGCCCGCGAGCTCAACTGCTGCGCGCGGTCGGTGTTTCCGGAGGACTCGATCTTCCGCATCGATCACTACCTCGGGAAGGAGGAGATCATGAATCTCCTCTACTTCCGCTTCGCCAACTCCTTCCTGGAGCCGATCTGGAACCGCAACTACGTCGCGAGCGTCCAGATCACGCTGGCGGAGTCGTTCGGCGTCGAGACCCGCGGCGCTTTCTACGAGACCGCCGGCTGCCTGCGGGACGTGATCGAGAACCACCTTTTTCAGGTGGTCGCGCTGCTCGCCATGGAGCCGCCGGCGTACAGAGGCTTCGGAGCCCTGCACAGCGAGAAAGCCGACGTCTTCAAGGCGATGACGCCGCTGACTCCAGAGGACCTGGTGCGCGGCCAGTTTGTCGGCTACCGGGACGAGCCGGGGGTGGCAGAGGACTCCGACGTGGAGACCTACTGCGCGGTGCGCCTGTTCATCGACTCATGGCGCTGGGCAGGGGTACCGTGGTACCTGCGGTCCGGCAAGCGACTCGCCGAGACGGTCACCGAGATCTTCGTTGAGTTGAAACCGCCACCGCAGAAGCTGTTCGCCGACTCCTGGCCTGCGCATGGCCCGGCGAACTATCTCCGTTTCCGGCTGGCTCCAGACGCCGCCATCGCCCTCGCCGCCCGCGTCAAGCACGCCGGCGAGGATTTCATCGGTGATCAGCGCGAGCTCCTCCTGCTCGATACTCAACCGGACAAGGAAGGAGCCTATGAGCGACTGCTCGGAGACGCGATGGCCGGTAACGGCGCGCTCTTCACCCGGGAGGACTCCGTCGAGGCCGCCTGGGCGGTGGTCGACCCTGTCCTGCGCAACCACCACCCTGCCCATCCCTACAAGCCTGGCACCTGGGGACCCAAGCACGCGGACCGTCTCATCACCGATCACCGTCACTGGCACAACCTCCTGCCCGCCGACAAGGAATCGGTGCTCGTTAGGGCAGACGGGCGAGGCTCAAACCGACAGGCCGCGGCGGCGTCAGACGGACGGCGTGCGCCGAGTGTTGGTCACTGAGACGCCACACCGACACCGACGGGCTGCTGACAATGCGAGCCGCGCGGCCAGAAAGCCGCGCGACCTTTCGCTGTAAGTAAACCGGCGGCGACCTACTCTCCCAGGCCCTTTCAAGCCAAGTACCATCGGCGCTGAGGGGCTTAACGGCTCTGTTCGGAAAGGGAAGAGGTGTTTCCCCCTCGCCATAGCCACCGGAAACCGGTAGAGACCGCCCCACGCGGTCCTTCAAAACTACACAGCGCCAATGAACGGGTATCAGAAAACCGTCAAGCCCTCGACCCATTAGTACCGGTCTCCTACGGGTGTCACCACCCTTCCAGATCCGGCCTATCAACCTGGTGGTCTACCAGGGGTCTTACTCCCTCTAGGGGATGGGAGAGCTCATCTCGAGGCCGGCTTCCCGCTTAGATGCTTTCAGCGGTTATCCGATCCGCACGTAGCTAACCTGCGATGCCCTTGGCAGGACAACAGATACACCAGAGGTGCGTTCATCCCGGTCCTCTCGTACTAGGGAC
>JBKQKK010000325.1:0-8500 GCA_052147535.1 Solirubrobacteraceae bacterium
GACGCAGATGACCCGTCGCGCTGTGTGTGACGGTCGTGTTCAGCCGTCGTCGCGGTCGCGGCGGCGCAGCCGCTCGACGATCTCGGCCTCGTGGCCGTGGTCGGAGGGCTTGTAATAGCGGGTCGCGACGAGCTCGTCGGGGAGGTAGTCCTGCTGCACCCATCTACGCGGGTCGTCGTGTGGGTAGCGGTACCCGATGCCGTGTCCGATGCGCTCGGCGGTGTAGTGAGCGTCGCGGCGGCGGGCTCTTCGATGCTGGCGCCCTCGGTCTCCAGGCCACGTTGCAGAAGGACGCGCAGCGCCTCGTGATCGAGCGGCTCGAGGCGGAACAGCGCGGAGCGGCTGAGCAGCGGTCCGTTGAGCTCGAAGAACGGGTGCTCCGAGCAGGTGATCCTGACCGACGACCTCATCCAAGCTCGACGGACGCAACCGGCTGGCCAGCGGGCCGCGGGATCGCAGGCGCTCCGGGAGGCCGTCCTCGAACAGGTTCACGACCGCCGTCCTTCTAGGCCAGCCGCGCGACGCCCCTCCAAGAACCGCTCCACCCGCTCCGGCGTCAGCTCGCCGGGACTCAGCCCCTCACGCTCCAGCCAGCGGCTCAACAGATCGAGCTGCCACAGCCTGTGGGCGATCGTCCACCGCGAATAACCGCGGGCCGCCAACCACCAACCACGACCCATACCCAGCCGCATACCGCGCCAATGGCCCGGACGCCACCGGAACCCAAAGTCTGCCTCTCATCACTGCCTCCTGAGATCGACCAACCGAACACACAGGAAGCCTCGACCGAACCGAGACGATTATGTTGTGCGCTTCACAAGCCCAAAACGCCCTAAACAGGGGAAACGGGCGCCGCTGAGCGTTCACACAACATAATCAGACGCACAACGTAGTTGCGGGTATGTCGTTGACAACATAACCGCAATGGACGACTAGCGACAGCGAGGGGATTGCCGCGGAGCCGCGACGGCGCGTTAGGCTGCGGGTAGGCTTTGCCGATGCGAGGAAACGAAGGTCGCATCGTCTCGGTCTTCGAGCGCCATTTGGTCAGCGACGGCTGGACGGTGGATCGGGAGGTCGACTATTGTGATCTCGTCGGAGAGCGGGACGGGCGGCAGCTCTCTGTCGAAGCCAAGGGTCGGACAACAGCTCCAGGCCTCGATGTCGACACGATGCACGGACAGATCCTGCGTCGGATGCCAATCGCATCCGACGACCAGGCACGCCTTCGCCGTGGTTGTTCCCGGTGGTGCGGCAGAACGAGCCGCCCTGCGCGTGCCAGAGCGCGTAAGGCGGCTTCTCCGCATCGAGAGCTACACGGTGACCCAGGACGATCGCGTCCTCGGGCAGCTGTAGTCGCCCCGCCGGTCGCCGCGGTATCGAGGCGCCTGTCGGCTGCTATGGCTCCTCGCCCAGGGCAGCAGCTCGTCAGCCGCAACCGCGCTCGAATCCACCCGGAACGAGGAGCAGGGTGTTGCGGATGAGCAGAGTGGACCGCGTGACGCGGCGATGAGTTCGGCGTGGCGTGCCGGTCTCAACGGACGGACAGGCGGCGGCCGACGACTGTAAGACTGCCGCCCACGCAATCGTGACGAACGCCAACGGAGGTAGCGATGTCCGACTTCAAGATTTACAAGATTGGAACCCGCGAGGAATGGAAGGTGGCTCGCGATGAACTTGCGAAGCTCGAGGCTGAGCACGCGACGCTCGGGCAGAAGGTGACCGAGCAGCGCCGTCAGCTTCCCTGGGTTCCGGTGGAGAAGGAGTACCAGTTCGACACCGAAGACGGGAAGAAGACGCTCGCCGAGCTGTTCGACGGGCGTTCGCAGCTCCTCGCCTACAACATCATGTTCGGGCCGGACTACGGACTCGGCGCCTGCCCCGGGTGTTCGAACGTAGGGGATGAGCTGGACGCCACGCGCGTGCATCTGAACCGCCGCGACGTGACGCTGATCTGCTTCTCGCGCGCGCCGAGTGATCGGCTCACCGCCTACAAGCAGCGGATGGGATGGCAGCTCCCCTACGTCTCGACGTATGCAACGGAGTTTCCGTTTGACTTCGGGCTCGCCCTCACGCTCGAGCAGGCGCAGGAGATCCCCGAGGTCAAGGCGATGATCGACAACCCCCCTGGGTGGCTCGAGGACTGGGGGTGCCAGATCGGAGCTAAGCTCGAGGACGGCCTGCGCGAGGCACCGAGCTTCATCGCCTTCGCGCGCGAGAACGGAACTGTCTACCACACATATACGGTGACGGCGCCCGATCCGTTCGTCGCGCCGTACCACTCGTTCCTGCTCAAGCGAACACCGAAGCCTGAGCCCGAGGAGGCCCGCGCCTGGCGCAAGGACGAGTACCCGGACTGATCGCGGTAGGGCACTGGCTCGCAGTCCGGCGCCGTCGCGTTCGCGGATAGCGCGCGCAGGCGCAGCGCTCTCGTCTTCACCCAGACACGGGACGTGATCACTGGCGTTTGCCGCAATTCCGGAAAGGGCACTCGTCGGACCGGTCCAGAGGAGCGAAGTTAGAGGCCTGCCGTTTGAGGGCGACAATGGTGCTGGGGTTGACGGTTGACGGTTGACGGGAGATGCGTGCTGGATGAGAATCCTGTACTTCGGCTTTCTACGTTTAGGAGGCGGCATGTCCTGGAAGCTTGATGGGTCGTATTTTGAGACGTGCTCGTGCGATGTGGTGTGTCCGTGCTCGGCATCGCTGGCGCTTGGCGCCACGCACGCGCGTTGCAGAGTCACGCTGGTCTTCAACGTCAAGGATGGCGAGGTTGAGGGGACCGACGTGAGCGGCCTGACGGTTGCGGCCGTCGCGGACACCCCAAAGGTGATGAGCGAGGGCAACTGGCGCCTTGGCGTGTTCATCGACGCAGCGGCCTCTGACGAGCAGGCCGCGAAGCTCGGAGCGGTGTTCTCGGGGGCGCTGGGCGGACCGATGGAGGCGCTGGGGCCGCTGGTGGGGGAGAACCTCGGGGTTGAGCGCGCGCCGATCGAGGTGCGGGAGAGCGGGTTGCGCCACGCGATCCGGATTGGTCAGGCCGTCGACTTCGAGATCGAAGACATCGTGCCGTTCGGGGTGCAGACGGGCGAGCCCGTGAGACTCACCGGCATCTTCCATCCGGCGGGATCTGAGCTGACCGTGGCTCATGCGACGCGCTCGAAGATCGACGCGTTCGGGATTCAGTACGAGGGGAACGCGGCGTTCTCGAAGTCGCGGTTTTCGTGGGCGACGTAAGCACGGCGGCATCGGTCGCCGTCACAGGCGAGAGCTCGGACCGGGGTGAGCTCGCGGCCGCGTTCGCTGCTGTTCGCGGGCGGCTGGGTCTGGTCGCGCTGTTGTTGGCGTTGACCGCCGTCGCGTGGTGGTCCACGGCCGACCGGATGGCCGGGATGGACGCCGGGCCGGGTACCGATCTCGGGGCGCTCGGCTGGTTCTTGGGCGTTTGGGTGGTGATGATGGCTGCGATGATGTTCCCGTCGCTCGCGCCGACCGTCGCGCTCTACGCGAGGATGACGCGCCGGCGGGGGCTGGACCGCCCGTTGCTGTTCGCGGCCGGCTATCTGCTCCTGTGGGGCATGGCGGGCCTGGGTGCGTACGCGCTGTTCGGACTTGGCCGGATCGTGTTCGGCGGCGATCTTGCCTGGCGCGAAGGCGGGCGCTGGTTGGCGGCGGGTGTGCTGGCGCTCGCGGCGCTGTATGAGATAACGTCCGTTAAGGACGTCTGTCTTGCGAAATGCCGTAGCCCTCTCGGATTCCTGCTCGGCACCTGGCGCGACGGACGGCTTGGCGCGCTGGAGATGGGCTCAAGGCATGCCGGCTGGTGCTTGGGCTGCTGTTGGGCGCTGATGGCCGCGCTGTTCGCGCTCGGGGTCATGAGTCTGACGTGGATGGCGTTCGTCGCAGCGCTGATCGCACTTGAGAAGACCGTTCCGTGGGGGCGTGCGGTGACGTGGGGCACAGCAGTCGTGCTGCTCGCGCTCGCGGTCGCGGTCGTCGCGGTGCCTCACGACGTTCCTGGACTCGTCGTTCCGAGCGGTCCCGACAGCGCGATGCACGACATGAACGCAATGCCATAGCAAAGGCTCGCGTGGCCCTGCGGCCCAGGAGTAGCGTCGCTGCCATTTGCATGATCCACCCAACCCCAGGAGACCCACGACCGCTCGCGACTGACCGGGCGCACCCTCCACAAAAAGAGCAGTAGTCCGCGCCTGCAGCGCCTCAGAGGAGCAACCAGACGATCGCGCGTGCGGTCTGGCGCCACGCGTGCCGTCGCTTTGTGGTGTTGAGGTCGGTCACGCGGAAGCGCTGGTGGCTGCTCGATCGCGTTACGGGATGGAGGCGGCGACCGTGCGCCGCAGAAGACGATAGCCTCGTTGCCGGTCTCGAGCGGGAACCGGAATCGTGATCCCGATGTGTCTCGGGCGGCTACGTACGGGATTCCGGTTGCCGAGCGGACGGTGCCGCCGGCGACGTGGAGCGCCGAGCGGGTGCTCGAGGCGTTGCGTGATTCGCCCGTGAGGTGGGCCGTGCGCCGTTTGCGTACGGTTGGTCGCCGGGGGGTTCCCGGTCGGCAGGACGGTCGCCACGCGTGAGGGAGCGGTGGGCGCCGGAGTACCCGCGCACGGGCCCAGCGCTACTGCTTAGTCGCGCTGCCCG
This sequence comes from Solirubrobacteraceae bacterium, assembly GCA_052147535.1. Lineage (GTDB taxonomy): Bacteria > Actinomycetota > Thermoleophilia > Solirubrobacterales > Solirubrobacteraceae > Palsa-465. The sequence continues at coordinate 4,660 of JBKQKK010000325.1, forward strand.
ACGATGCGCGCGGACAGGACGTCGCTGCTAAATGCGCGAATCTCGGGTTCCAGGTCGTTCCGGGGAAGTGGGGCCAGCTGCCTTCCGGTAGCAATGGACGGAGAGCCGCACGCTAGGAACCCGTTCGGTGCCGGTGCTCGCTGGGGTTGCCCGGGGGCACGGGGGCTTTCCCGCGCTACAGGAAGCGCCCACGCAGGCCGCCCCTGCCGCCAACCGCACCAGCCGGAGCGACCTGCCGATGCGCCCTGGATGGCCGGAGAACCGCCGACTGTCAATGACGAGCGAAACGGTCGCGCCGTTTGGTGACCTCCAGCGGACGTTCTTAGCGTGCAGAAAAGCTTTTCTTCGCTGCTGGCTTAAGATATTCACACCAAGAAGGGGCTTATTAATAAGCAAGGCGAGCCAGCCCATCCGTTCCGGCCGCTACGTCGCTGCAAGCCGACCGATTCGACGCTACTGCAAGATCGAGGTGGACGGGGCGACTCGTGTAGGAGCAGATACTACGCTCCCACATCCGGTGCACGCCGGCCTACCGCCGCATCCCGAAGCCGCGTGACGCTATCGCACCGCGCAATGCCGAATCTCAGTGACGCTCAACAGATCCCTCGGCGGCGCGAGCCCCACCCGGTGCAATCAGAGGCATGATCCGGAGCTCACGGACTGCCGTACAACGGACTCCCGTACAACTCGTGAACGTGCCCGTTGCCGTCAACGAAATTGACGTGCTGGCTGCCGTCACCTTGCGAGTACGCATCGAGTTGATTGGCGAGGGCCGGGGCCCCACCGGCAAGCGCGGTCAGGTCATGTCCACCCATTGGGCCGCCGGATCCGGACCCCGGTACAACTCGTGAACGTGAACGATGCTGCTGCCCACGCCCGTCAGGGCATAAAAAATAACGTACTGGCTGCCGTCGCCTTGCGAATACCCAACGAGTCCGGCGCCAAAGGCCGAGGCTCCACCCGCAAGCGCGGTCAGGTCATTGTCCACCCACTGGGCCTCCGGACCCGCACTCCTGAACAACTCATGAACGTGGGTGTTGCCGAATGTTTCGAAGGGGTTAACAAAATTGACGTGCTGACTACCGTCACCTTGCGAGTACCCATCGAGTGTGCCGCTGGCCCGGGTTCCACCGGCAAGCGCGGTCAGGTCATTGTCCACCCACTGGGCTGCCGGATCCGGGCTCCGGTACAACTCGTGAACGTGCCCGTTGCCGTCAATGAAATTGACGTGCTGGCTTCCATCGTCTTCCGAGTACCCATCGAGTCCACTTTCCACGAAGGCCGAGGTTCCCTCGGCAAACTTGGTTAGGTCGTTGTCCACCCACTGGGCTGCTGGATCCGGGCTCCGGTACAACTCGTGAATGTGCCCGTTGCCGTCAATGAAATTGACGTGCTGGCTTTTGTCGCCTTCCGAGTACCCATCGAGTTCCCATGTGGGGACAACGGCCGGGGTTCCCCCGGCAAACTTGGTTAGGTCGTTGTCGACCCACTGGGCTGCCGGATCCGGGCTCCGGTACAACTCGTGAACGTGCCCGTGTTCGTCGACGAAATTGACATGCTGGCTGCCGTCGCCTTCCACATACGCATGGAGCGCCGGGCTCTCTTCGGAGGCCGCTGTTCCCCCGGCAAACTTGGTTAGGTCATTGTCCACCCACTGGGCTGCCGGATCCGGGCTCCGGTACAACTCGTGAACGTGCCCGTCCTCGTCGACGAAATTGACATGCTGGCTGCCGTCACCTTGCGAGTAGCCATCGAGGTCATTCGTGTTTACGTCGGCTGGTGTTCCTCCGGCAAACGCGGTTAGGTCATTGTCCACCCAGGTCATAGGGACAACAGCAACGGATTGGGTAACAGTAGATCCGGTCGCTGGCGTCACGTCTCCATAGATGGAGTTGGAATCTTCGGCCGTGGCGGGCTCTGAGTAGCCGCCGCAACTCGTGGTTTCGACGCCGAGCGAGCCTGAGGAAATGGTGCAAGTCAAAGTTCCCGCGCCCGACGAGAAGCTTGTCGGGGCGCCGTCAAACGGGCCCACCAGTACGGGTTGGGCACCGTAGATAGGAAAGACCGCATTGCTTTGGAACGTATAATTGGCGATCCTAAGGTCCCCGCCGGGATCGGTGTAGTTGAATGTGGCCTCTGTGACGTTGCCGTTCGTGTCAGTACTGAGCTGAACTTCCAATATCGAGCCTTGCAAAATCTGGTTCGAGGGCGCGTCGGCGAACGCGGCGACGGTAGAGTCATTCGGGATGACCGGCCTTGCAGGGGTTGTGTTGGACGGATTGGGCGTGTAGCCCGGTGGCCAAGCGGCCCCCCCTGCGTTCGTGTTCCAGTATTCAACGAACCAGCCCACTTTCTGATCCATGCCTGGCAGCCGACCGCTGGCACTCCCAATAACGAGCCCGTATTGGAACCAGTTTAGGGTCTGATTCTGAAAGGTCTGCCCGGCCTGGGGAAAGCAGTTCAGCTGCAATCCGAACCCGATATCACCGACCGTGACCAAGTCCTCGGTAACTTCAAGCGTGACTTTCAGCCCTTGCAGGTTGCTGCACTGGCTCACGAGGACAACGTTGGTACGGCCGCTCAGAAAGCCCATAAGATCTCCTTGACCGGGGTCTTTTGACCAGACAGCAGAAAGCGTCGCAAAACGGCACGTCGCGACACCGTAACCGTAGCCGCTCGGCAATGGATGCGCCATGGACCCGTCGCCCGAATGCAACCTCTCGCAGAAGACCGCGCGGGGTGCTCACCGAGGTGGCTGGTGGTCCGCTGTGATTGGTCGGTAACGCAGCAAACCCTTCGATCGCCATCGGCCGGTCCGGTCCCCGAGTCGGCCCGCATGTCAGGCGCGCTGAACCACCACGGACGGCGATCGGCATCGGGCATGGCCTACAAGCCGCCCGCCTGCCGATCCAAGGCGCGGCCCTGGAAACGACCAGCGCTTCGCCCAGCCCACTTCGGACGCGGTCCCACGACTATCCCCTATCGCTGATGTTCCCAAAACGCTGCGATCAGGCAACACCATGACAACACCTGATCAGACATCGCTTCACGACGCTACAGACGCTGCCAATGCGTGTCAAGAGACGAAAGTCACATCATCTTCTCGGTTCCTCGCCCGGAGCTCTGATCCGCTTCTGCTTTCGGGCGGGCCAGGCGACGACACCCGCTTCCGCATTTGCGTGAACCTGATCGGCGGCTGGTCCAAGCCGGAGCGATCCCAGTCCCCAGAGAAGCGGCTCAAGAGCACGATCGTGCTTGCAGCGCTTCAGCAAGTACTCCCACTGAAGCATCGACCTCGAGCCCGGAGTCGAAGTCGTTGCTTGGGGCGCCAAGCACCGACGTCCCTCACTGCGACCATCGGCGACGCTCGGGCACGCCCGCGGGTCGCTCTTCCCGTGAGGACGAGCATCTCGCGGCCGAGGACTAGCAACCCGCTTCGCGCGAAACCCAGGTGGCCGAGATTGCTAGCTTCCACCCGGCTCGGGGGCAAGTAGAAGCCGGGAAGGGGGTCATCGCGACTCGGCCTTCGACACCGCTGCTATGCCGCCGAAGCGGCCACGGCGGATCTCGTCGGAGTTAGCTGATCCGCCGCGCGCCAGCTAGCACTCGCAGATCGTCGTGCGGGAAGGCGCGGGCTTGCGCTGTGTTATGGAAGGATGCGTCACCGAGCAGAAAGGCGCACGCTTGGTATCGCCCAGGAGGAGGCGCCGCGCCCATTCCGAAGACGCATGCTTCGCCACGGATGGGAGCGTCATGCTAACGAGCCGCCGCTCGCTTTCGGCCCCGCCGCGACGCGATTCGCGCGCTTGTTACGCGACCGGAGCGGAACCGGCCGCCCTGC
>JBKQKK010000326.1:0-6404 GCA_052147535.1 Solirubrobacteraceae bacterium
GGTTCAGCCAGGCGCTGCTCGAGGATTATTCGGAGAAGCTGGACGAGCAGGGCCGTCACGATCTGGAGCGGGTACGTGCGGGAGCGGTGCGGATGGGCGATCTGATCGACGCGCTCCTGCAGCTCTCCCGCCTGTCGAGATGGCACTTGGCGCGTGTGCCGGTCGACATCAGCGCGCTGGCGCGCGAGGTTGTCGCCGAGCTGCAAGGCGAGTGGCCCGATCCTCACGTCGAGGTTGAGATCCAGGACGGGTTGCTCGCCGAGGCCGATCTGCGCCTGGTTAGGACGGTGTTGCAGAACCTGCTCGCCAATGCCTTCAAGTTCAGCTCCAAAGCCGCGCACCCGCGGATCCGTTTTGGGGCGCTCCAGCAGGCCGGCGTCTGCGTGTACTTTGTGGCCGACAACGGCGCCGGGTTTGACATGGCGCACGCCGAGCGACTGTTTCTCCCGTTTCATCGACTTCACCGCGAGGCGGAGTTCCCGGGCGACGGGATCGGCCTGGCGACCGTAACGCGAGCCGTGCGCAAGCACGGCGGCACGATCTGGGCGCAGGGTGCCGTGAACGAAGGTGCGACATTCCATTTCAGCTTGACGCCCGGAGCGCAACCGCCGGCCTCTGCCGCCACCGGCCAGGACGTCCTCCCGACCTGGCAGCCGACCTAGAGAGAAGGACGTCAATGAGCGATCATCCGCCAACAGTTCTGCTGATCGAGGACAACCGCGATGATGAGGAGCTGACGATCCGCGGGTTCAAACGCTCGAGCCTGGCGAACCCGGTCGATGTCGCACGCGACGGCCAGGAGGCGCTCGACTACCTGTTCGGAACCGAATCACAACCCGCCCACAGCCCCCCGGTGCTGGTTCTGCTCGACCTCAAGCTACCACGGGTCGGTGGCCTCGAGGTGCTAGAGCGCATCCGCGGCGATCAACGCACGCGCCGGGTGCCGGTCGTGATCCTGACCAGCTCCAGCGAAGACCACGACCTGATCGACGGGTACGACCTCGGGGCCAACAGCTACGTCCGCAAGCCGATCAGATTCGAGGAATTCGCCCCCGCGATCGCGCAGCTAGGGATCTATTGGCTGATGATCAACCAACCAGCCCCGAACGCACACGACGACACGTAAACAGACAACGGTGACCGTGAAAGCCCGCCAGCAGCCGAATGTACTCTCCTCGAGGCCCTCTCCTTGGTAGCTGTCCCGGGGCAACGTAGTGGGCTCTGCGACGACAACGGCCACGTCGAGGGCGACGCGCAGATCTTGTCGGGCGCCCACGTGGCCGCCCGTAGCTAACGCGCACCCGTGCTTCGAATCTGTCCGGCAGACTATTCCTCCGCCGGACCTTCGACCGTGTCAAAAGTGCCCTCGTCCATATTCTGCAGGCTATCCGGCTTCGCCTGGCCCTTGGCAAAGCTGCCGAGCTGCTCATCCTCGGGGAACTTCTCGGGGTCTTCCTGGCCGGTGGCGAAGCTTCCGACCTGCTTGTCCTCTGCGAACTCCTCGGGGTTAGCCTGGCCCTCGGCAAACCCACCTCCCGTGACCCCGTAGGCACGCGCCGGATGCTCCCCTTCGCGCTCGCTAGTCATTCGTGGTCTCCTCGTCCTAGCTGCTTGAAACTGAAGGCAGCTTAGCGCCACGCTTCAGCTCCTGGCTAGCTAGTGTATGTGCCCGGCGGGCCCGCTCGGTTGCTGAAAATCGGCCGTGACACCGTTTTGCGGCGCATCTTTGGTTACGGGGGATCACGGTTATCCTCCTGTCAACGCCTCGCTAGATCCTAAGACGCCGTCGTTTCCGATTGCGTCCGTACGGCGGCTGATCGATCGCCTCAGCGCTGAGCGTGGCGGGCTTGGAGTGCGGCGATCAGCGCGAGGCGCTGCTGTTCGACTATCGCGGCCGGGCTGTGGTCGGAGAGTTGGCCTTCGGCGGCGGCGATATCGGCGGCGAGCGGCTGGTCGTGGAAGACGGCGTCGATCCAGCGGGAGAAGTCGTGGTTGGGGCAGTGGTGGCGCAGCACGCCGCGGTCACAGAGGACGAGCTCGGCTTCGAGCTCGGGGAGGTTGGCGGCGACCGCCCCCGTGGGGGTGTCGCCGTCGTCGCGGAAATAGAACCGGTGGGCGGGCTCGACGCCGGCGAGGTCGTACTTGTGCTGGTGGCGCAGGTGCGGGGTGCTCCGACGCGCGAGCGTGAACGCGACCGCCTCGTGGGGGTGCGCGCGCCAGGCCAGCACAGCGCGGCCGGTTGGTCCCTCAAGGAGCCGGGCGATCTGCGCTGGGGGCATGCCGGCGACCGCCGCGGTGAGGTCGACGAGCTGGTCGGAGGGGCGCGGTGAGCCGAGCGCGATCACGGCGTCCAGCGCGGCCGAAACCGCTCCCGATAGCTCCTCTGGTTGCCAGGTGACGAGTAGGTAGCCCTTGGCGGACGGATTGAACACGCCGAGCGCGGTCCCGGCCCGTCCGAAGGGGTCGTGGGCTTCGTCGACGACCACCCATTGCGGCAGGCCGCTGACAGCCCGTTGGGCTTCGATCTCGCCGGGTAGTGCGGCCGTGTAGCCGGCCTGCTCGGCGGCGTCGAGGTGGGACAGGTCGATGACCACGCTCGCGTCGCCGTGGCGCATGAGGCGCACGGCCTCGGCGGGGTCCGCGAGACGGTGCTCGCCGCCTCCGGTGAGCAGCACGCCGCGCAGCTCGCCGAGGCCGAGGTGGTCGCCCTCTGGGTCAAACACCACAAGCGAGTAGCCGAGGCGGACCAGTTGCTCGCAGATCAGCCCGGCCACGTAGGACTTGCCGTCGCCGCTGCCGCCGCACACCGCGACGTTCAGTTGCGAGGCCGGGAGCGTCACCTGCTCACCGCGGTCGTCGAGGCCGAGCGTGAGCTGCCAGCGGCGGGGATGGACGTGCGCCTGCCCGGCCAGCAGCGGCCCTCGCAGCAAATCGGCGACGCCTTGCCCGTCGGGCAGCGCGAGCGTCACGTCGGCGTGGGCGCGGATCGCGTCAACGGCGTTAGCGACCGCCACCCCGATCTCGCACACATCCAGCAGGCTATGGTCGTTCTCGCCGTCACCTACACCGATCGTGTTGTGATGCGACAGTCCCAGGTCGCCAAGCGCCTCGCGTAAGCCCGTGCCCTTGGTCACCCCGGCGGGGAGGATCATCAGCTCCCCCCGGTTACGCACCAGCCGGCAGTCCAGCCCCAACTCGCGGACCGCCTCCAGCGCGACCGACTCATCCATGGCCCCGCAGGCGAGGAGCACCATCCCGCTGCGGTGCACCACGCCACGGGCGCTGAGCGCCGCGCTCACGGATCGGTCGACCGGGGCCGCAAGCCGCCGGACGCCGACCGGGGTGAGCAGTACCGCGCCGTTCTCGGCGACGACCGCGTCGAGGTGCTCCTCGAACCCGGCGAACACGCCCCGCAACTCGCTGATGATCCGTCCGGTGACCAGGATCACCCGGATCCCCCCCGCGCGCGCCTCGGCGAGCGCGGCCCGCGTGCCCGGCGCGACCTCACCTTCGGCGAGCGTACCGTCGTAATCGAGCGCCACCGCGCGAAAGTACCTGAGCGCTCTCTCAGCCATAACCTCGTGGGGCCGCTCGGCGCTGCTGAGCGTGAACAGCTCACCGCCGCTACCGGTGTCGATCACGAGCGCGTCAAAGCCGCCGGCCCGAATCGCGCGCAACGTCTCTCGCGCCTGCCTGAGCTCCCGGCGCAACTCCTCGAGCTCCCGGCGCGCCTCCTCGAGCTCCAGGCGCAACTCCCGCGCCCCCGCGTCCGTTCCCACCCCGGACTCAACCACCGTCACCGAGCCAAGCGGAGCGTCGGCGCGCAGGCTGGGTTCCGTCCCCGCCATCGCCGGGCCGGTCCCATCACCCTCCGTCGGGTCCGTACGGAAGGAACGAGGATCGAGAACCCTTGCGCGGTGAATAAGATTGAGACGCGTCCAGCGGTCGAGCACGTCGCTCCCGGCGCCCGAGAGCAGGGCGTGCAAGCGCTGCTCGGAGTCGCGCAACTCGCCTGCGACACGCACGAGTTCGGCCTGCCCCGCAGCTTCGTCCAGCGCCCGCCGGACCGCAGCCGGCAGCAGCGCCAGATGGTCCTTCGACACGAAATCGATCGCGCCCGCCCGGATTACCGCAGCCGCAGCCTCCTCACCGATCGCCCCCGAGACGATGATCGCGGGCAGCGAGGGTCGCGCGCGTGCGAGCAAGGCCAATGCGCGCTCAGCGCTGAAGCTCGGCATCGCGTAGTCGCAGAGCACGACATCCCACCCGCCACGCTGCAGGGCGTCAACCATCGCCTCTTCGGTCTCGATCCGCTCGAAATCGACCCGCGAACCCGCACGCTGCAAACAGCGCGCGATCAACTCGGCATCATCGGGCGCGTCGTCGACGATCAGCGCGCGGAGCACCGCTCCGCGGGGGCGTTCGGTGGACTCGTCGGTGCTCATCCCGCCGCCTCCGCACTCATTAGCTCACGTCCGATAGGCTCCGCAGGTGACGCTCCGCCCCGCGTCGGTCTTCTATCGTAGTGGGTCCCGCTGGTCGTTGGAGACGGAGTAGGTGAAGGCTCAACGCTCCGCGTGTGCACCCGTGCAAGCCACGCGCCTGCGTGCGTTCCCGGATGCGCCCCTCAAAGCACACCGTCACATTTGACCGAGACGACCGGCCACGGAACGGCGGCATTAGCCGGTGTTGAGCGGATATGCGCGACGCTTCCGCTCCCGGATCGCGAAGCGGGAGCGAGGGCCGATCACTTCAAGAACCAGACGCTGTCGCTCAAGAGTGACGTCGAGACCAGGCGACCGGCGTGACGGCTGAGACGTGTTTGCCGCGCAAGGCGGGGAACTCGGCGTCACGCCCGAGATGCTCGTGGCGCCCGCAGAGCGGGTTGTCGTGACCGGCCCCTCGTTTCCCAGCGCGACTGACCGGACGCCGCCGCTTGACGGCTGTCCGGGTCAACTCGGTGTCGCGACCGCTTCGCTCGAGCGCCGGCACTCTCCGCGCCAGCCGAAAAATGGCGGCGCGGAGAGTGCCGGCGTGGCGGGAGAGCCCGCTGGCGCCGGCGGTGACCCAGTCACGGAACGTGCTGCGCTGGCGCTTGAACGCGCCGGCGGGCGTGAGCTCCGCCTTCGAGTCGCTGGCATCCGTTACACGATGAGGCCTTGGGCGTGGCGCCCGGCTCGGGGTGCGCCAATACCATCGCTCTCGTGCGCCGCTCGCGCGATTGCCTGGCCGCCTGCCTGCTCGCGGCGCTGATGTTCTGCTGTGCGGGCTGCGGAGCCGCGGGAAGGATCGCTCCGCAGACGATCGTGATTTACGTCGAGCGTTCCGGCCACGCCAGGAGCGCGCGGGTGCCGGCGCCGGTAAGCTCGGCGACGCTCGCGCGCATGGCGGTCTCGACGGTGACGCATGACCCGGGCGCCCCGCTGGCCGACGTGGCCGCGTGGCTGCCGTACTGGAGCATGCCGACCGCGCTCGCCTCCGCGGTCGGCTCAGGAGGTGCGGTCACAACCGCGAGCCCGTACTGGTACACCGTATCCGGCGACCGAACCGTGATCGATCAGCCGGGCGCGGGCGACGCGGCCTCGATCGCCGCGCTCGAGCGCCAGCACATTCAGATCGTCCCGATGGTCACCGAGAGCGACGGGCTGCGCGCTTTCGACCGCACGCTCAGCAGCCCGACGCGTCGCGCGCAGCTCGTCGACACCCTGATTGGGATCGCGCGCGATCCCGCCTACAGCGGGCTCGACCTCGATTTCGAGCAGTTCGCGCTCGATCCCGAGCGGAGCGCCGCGCTGGCCGACGAGGCCTCGGACTTGTACCCGAAGCTGGTCGCCGAGGCGTGCACGGCCCTGCACGCGATCGATCGCGGCTGCGCGCTGACCGTTATGGCCCGGACCGTCGGCCAGCAGGCGTTCGGGGGATCCTCACTGGCCAGCTGGGTCTACGACTATGCGGCGCTCGGCCGTGCCGCCGACCAGGTGCAAGTGATGGCGTACGACTATCACTACCCGGATGGCGCGCCCGGACCGATCGCGCCACTGTGGTGGGTCGCCCAGGTGATCGACTACGCGCGGGCGAGCATGCCCTCGACCAAGGTGGTGCTCGGCATCCCGGCGTACGGCTACGACTGGGCGAATGGTGGTGCGAGCGCGGTTCCGGCGCGCGCGGGCGTCGCGGTCGCCGGCTCGCATGGTGTGACGCCACACTGGAACGCGGCGCAGGCCGAGGAGGAGTTCAGCTACCGCGTCGGCCTTACGCGGCACACGGTTTGGTATGACGACGCGCGAGCTGATTACCTGCGTGCGTGGCTGGCGGCGAGCGACCGCCTCGGTGGCGTCGCGATCTGGGCGGCGGGTGACGAGCAGCCCTCTGTCTGGCCGCTGCTGCGCACGCTTGAGGCCGGC
>JBKQKK010000327.1:0-3675 GCA_052147535.1 Solirubrobacteraceae bacterium
AACGGCGACTTCGACAGTTACTGGACCTTCCACCTCGCCCAAGAACACCGCCGCGTTCACGCGTCACGCTACGCCCTCGGCGTCATCCCCGCACCCGCATAAGCCCCTCCAAAGGACCTGCACCCCCTCTCTAGTCGCGGTTCGCTCGTCGAGCTTGGACGTTGCCGATGCAAGCCGCCACGTGAAGAACGCGAGGAGGAGCGTCCCCAGGGCGACGAGGATGTCACCCAACGAGAGCGCGCCGGTGACATAGAACCAGGAGTGATGCGGGCCCGCGAGCCGCAACTGGAGGGTGCCGGAACCATCAGCGCGAGGTTAGACCACGCTCTGATGGCTCCGCGATTCGCGACGGGCAGTTCGTCGGGCTGGCCTACGACTCAGTTCGGCGGCAGGTGCGTGTCATTTCGAGATCGACCAGCGCACGCCCCGAGAGCCGCGAACGACACTCGATTCGCCGCTGAACGCGTGTCAGGTGTCGAAGGATCCGCGGACAGCCGCCCGCGCTGTCTCGACTCTGTCTGGGGAGGACGGAACTGGCATTCCAGCAACGCTAAGGGCGTGCAGCATCGCCGGGAAAGGCCCGCCGCCCTGGACGCCACCATGGTCGCCATGCTGGCCGAGCAATCGTCGTGTCAGGGTCGAGCGTTCCTCGAGCAGTTCATCAAGGACACCGCGGAGGTCCTCGGCGCTCGGAGCGTCGTGGCGCTCGAGCGCGCCGCGCAGCCAGGCTTGGCGCATAAGCACCTTGATGAACGCGCCGCTGATTCCGTCCGAGCGCTCGACGAGGTCGTGTTCGGTGGCCGCGTCGATGTTGATGCCCTCGCCGTAGAGAGCGAACAAGCGCCGGCGCCCCTCCGCGTCGGGCAGCGGGATCTCGAGCGCCAAGTCGATCCGCCCCGGTCGCGCCGCAAGCGCCGGCTCGATCACGTCAGGCCGGTTGGTAGTAAGCAAGAACAGCATATCTTCGTCCTCGGCCAGCCCCTCCATCTGATTCAAGAGCTCAAACAGAACGCCCTCGCTCCCGTAGTGCATCGTGCGCTCAGTCGCGACCAGGTCGATGTCCTCAAACACGAACGTCGCCGGCGCGAGCTCGTGCCCGATCGCCAGCGCCTGCTCGATCAGACCAAGGCCACGGCCGATCAAAAGGATCGTCGTGCGCCCCGGCATCGCGTGCAGCAGATACATGACCGACAGCGTCTTGCCCGTCCCCGGAGGACCGTCGAACTCTGCGAGAAACACCCCGTTCTCCACCCACTTAATCACCCGGCCGTCCCCAACCTCAGCGTCAGCGTCCTGCACCGGTCCCAGCGAGATCGCTCCGGCCATCCCCGCGCCCGCCAGAATCTCGGTCAGCCCGACCGAGCCGGACGCCGCATGGCAGGTCGTGAACCCAACGACATCGGCGTCGCCGAGGACCGCATCGAGCGCGAGCTGCAGATTCGGTTGCTCTGTCAGAGGGAACTCAGCCACGGTTCTCGTCAGAACGATCTCCGAACGCCGGCCCGGGGCCAGCCGAGAGCGTTGTTTGTCGATCAGAGCGGCAGCGATAGCCGACCGGCAACCGATGCTGTCGACCGTGACCGCTGGGTCGCGGTAGTCGACGCCCCCGCGTTGGTGTGTCCGCGGCTCAAACGGAGTCCGGGAGCAGCTGGACGAGCCGACCCGTTGCGTAGCTACGGTTGGTTGACCGTGTCCGTGCCCTGCGGGAGCGTCCCTTGCTGGAGCGCTTTCTGAATCTGGCTGTACACCTGTTGCACCGTCAGTCCACCAGACGGTGTAGCTCCGCCGCCACGAGACAGCTCGAGGCTGACGAGTGCCCCGATCGCGATCGCGATCGCGATCGCGACGAGCAGCACGAGCAGCACGGTCGACGACGAGGAGGAGCGCGGAGTACTCAGGTCGCGCTCAATCTGCAGCCGGAGCTCGCTCAGCGCCGCCGCTTCGTCCTCGGGAGTGCCTGCGGGTGGCCGGTCGGTGCGAGCACGCTGCCGCTCCGGAGGGTGCCCGGCAGCCCCGTGCGCGGCCATATCGCTGGTGGCTGCCCGGGCGCCTATTGACAGGATCGCGGAACGCATCCGGAGTATGTCCGCGCGGAGATTCCTGGTGTCGAACTGCGCAGGAAGACCGATCCCGCCTTGCAGTGAGACGCGCGTTTGGCTGTCGTCAGCGGGAGCGAAGCGGACGTCGAGCGCCGCTTCGCGGCCTCCCGCCAGCCGAGGTAGCGCGATCAAGATCTCGTCGCGTTTGTCCGCTTCGATTCGCCATCCGAAATCGGCGGCGGCGCGTCGACATGCGCAAGCCGCGTCGCTCGGGGCCAGGCCAACAACGAACTCTTCGACCAACAGAGGCACTCAAACATCCGCCTTGTAGGCTCAAGTTTGCATGCCATTCTCCCAGCTTGGGGAGACGGTTTGGCAAACGCTGCAGATTCGGGGGTAGCGCGTGCTGCATCGGGCGGCCCGCCGGCTCGCGCCGGGACGCCGCTGTGGGCCGCGATCATCGGCGACCGCGACGCCTAGCGGTGCGCGGATAGGCAACGCAAACGAACTCCTGTTTGCGCTCAAGAACAGCGGTCAGCCGTGGCGCTACTTCCACGACATCACCGGCCTCGGGCAACCGGTCACCAACAACGGGCTGTTCCCCGCGACGACGGGCTACGACATGGCGACGGGCATCGGCATCCGAACCTGCCTGCGGTCATCACCGACTCTGGCCGCGGTCATCACGGACTCGCGTTCGGGCTCGGCCTTCTAAGACCAGCCCGTCCTCGGCGCCATTGCTGCGAAATGGCGCTTTCAACCACACTACGACAGAGTGTTTGGGACGGGCCAATCTCGACAGCGCGTCTTAAATGGGATCGACGATCGCACGTCGACAGCGCGCAGCTTCGCACCCCTGCCTGCCTGCCTGCCGGCGACCGTCGCAGATGCCGTGTGCGCACAGTTTTCGCACAAACATGCGCACAGTTTTCGCACAAACAGGGTCAAACGAACGCCTGATCGATGGGCTTTGCCGTGGGACGAGCAGCTCGTAGCGCCGGCGTCGGCCACTCGCTCGCTGGCCTGCCGCGGCCCAGAAAGCACACACTGCTAACCGGTTCGACGCTAGCCGTGGCCTGATGTCGGCGCCCTTCCTGCAAGCGATCGCAGACAGTGGGCTCGCTTGTGCAACCCGTGATTGGGGGCGCCAGCGACGATCTCGGCACAATTGATTTCGAGACGGGCAGCGATCGTCCGCCGGCACCCGTTCGGCGTGATCGCTTCGGCACGCATGCGATCGCACGACCCGAACGTGCACGACTTCCTCTGAGGACCAACGATTGGCGCCCGCTCACAACGGAGGCGCCCGAAGCTCGGGATCGGCAGGTGGCTGCTTTGCCGCGGACGCAGCCACGGCGGATCTCATCGGAGTTAGCTGATCCGCCGCGCGCCAGCTAGCGCTCGCAGATCGTCGTGCGGGACGGCCCGGGCTTGCGCTGTGTTGTGGAAGGATGCGTCACCGAGCAGAAAGGCGCACGTTTGGTATCGCCCAGGAGGAGGCGCCGCGCGCATTCCGAAGACGCATGCTTCGCCACGGATGGGAGCGTCATGCTAACGAGCCGCCGCTCGCTTTCGGCCCCGCCGCGACGCGATTCGCGCGCTTGTTACGCGACCGGAGCGGAACCGGCCGCCCTGC
>JBKQKK010000328.1:0-3365 GCA_052147535.1 Solirubrobacteraceae bacterium
AGCCGGTCCGCGATGCGGTGTTCGCAGCCGTCGGGCGCGACGAGCTCGCCGAGGCGGTTGACGCGATCGCTCGACTGGGACGCGCGCCGGATGACCGCGCCCGTGAGCTTGTGCTCTCCCGCTACCCAGGGGTGCGGAAGTACCTGCCGGCGCTGCTGGACACGATCGCGTTGATGGCCAACGACGCCGGCCAGCCCGTCCTTGACGCACTCGCCGCGCTCAAAGCCACGTGGGGCAGGTCGTTGAGGCGTACGGCCAAGATAAGGCGGAAAAGTCCATCAGCTGCCTTGAGTGGTTCGCCGCAACTGCGGGATGGGCGCTCTCGGCCTTCCGGCGGGAGGGTAGCCTCGGTCCCCTAAACGGCATCTACGTGTGCAGTTCCAAAATCCAGTATTCCGACTTAACCAGGCTAAAAGTGGACTTGCCAGCGTTCAGAATGCACACGGACATGCGTCGGAGGGCCTCGGTTATGTGAACGGCCGTGGCGAGCCGAATTCGCAGCCGATCAGAACGTTGGCGACGATCGCGTCGTTGATCGGCCAGTGCCTGCCCCGTCGCCGCAACGTCGAGTTCTTGAAGTTCCTGCGCTCGACCTGCTCCCCCGTCGACAAATTACACCGCTCAGAGGTCCTGATGGACTTTTCCGCCTTATCTTGGCCGTACGCCTCCAGACGTCGAGGACGGCGACAAACGCAAACCGTTGGATCTCGCGCGTTTGCTCTCGGAGGTCCAACTCCCGCTCGCCAATCGCGGAGCGGAAGCCAGCAACGGGTGCCTATGCCGAATGCCGTCCCTTGGGGCATCCTGTCGGCTTCATAACGCCGCTCGTTTGCGGCTGGTAACACGTTTCTTACCAGTGACCCAGGTAGGCATCGAGCCGATGGTCTGGGTCCAGGAGCTGCTCTCGGCGGATGTGTTGCGAGGTGCGCTTGGCGTTCTTGGCTTCGAGCGGTGATTGCGACGATCTGCGTGTGCTGGTCAGCCGGGGAAGACTACGCGGCCGCGGCCGGCGCGCTTGGCTTCGTACATCGCGTTGTCGGCGGCTTTCATGAGCGCTCCGATGTCGTTTTGAGCGGCGTCGCTGCAGAGAGCCACACCGATCGACAGGCCTGCCTTCCAACCCTGGATTGTTCCCTGGGGGAACGCCTTGCGTACCTGCTCGAGGATTCGCTGCGCGGTCGCCTCGATGTCCTCCCGGGAACCGGTGGCGAAGAGCACGAGTTCGTCGCCGCCGAGCCGTCCGGCGAGTCCGTGGTGGGACAGGATCCGCGCGATCTCGGCGATCACGAGGTCGCCTGTGAGGTGTCCGTGGCGGTCGTTGACGCGCTTGAAGCGGTCGATGTCGCAGAGCATCGCCGCGCCGCCCTCGGCGTCGAGGAGCTCGCGCGCCTGCTCTCGCCATTGGCGGCGGTTCGCCAGTCCGGTCAGCTCGTCGGTGCACGCCCGGCGCTCGAGCTCGGCAATCCGCGCGGCGAGCGTCCCGTGTGCGGGCGTCAGGAGCGATGGGTCGCTACCGAGCTGTCCGGCGTGCATGACGAGGTCGTCCAGGATCGTGGCGGGCACCTGGAGCACGTTGAGTGCCTGCTCGAGCAGGACCGGGTCGGGGTCGATGCCCATCAGCATCCCGACGAGCGAGTTGGCGACCTGTACGCAGGCGGTCTCGGGGGCGGGCTCGGTCTCGGAGTCGTGGTGAGCGAGAATCGCGGCGATGACCTGGGGGTCCAGCCGCGAGGCCTCGGCTAGCATCGCGCCGGCACTCGCGTGATCGCACCCGAACCGGGCCCTCTCCAGCTGCGCGCGATGCGGACCGGCAGGGGCCTTAGCAGCGATCTCATCCAGCGCCGCTTCGCCGAAGGCGAGCGGCATCACCAGCTTGCCGACGTCGTGCAGCAAGCCCGCGAGATGCGCGACCTCCGCGTCTGCGCCTGTCCGGTGCGCCACCTCCAGCGCGCATGACGCAACCGCGGTGGCGTGTACCTGCATCAGCCCGACCGACGCGTGACCGTTACCCGCCGCGCGCTCCAGGAACCGGCAGGTCGCCGCCTCGAGCGCTAGGCGCCCGATCCGGTCCCGCCCGGCCATCATTACCGCATGGCGGATCGTCCGCGCCCGCATCGGCCGTGCGGCGTGGGCGGAGTTCGCGAACCGCAGGAGGTTGGTAGCGAACGCGGTGTCGTTCTCCAGCGTCGAGATCATCTCCGCGGTCGAGGAGTCCTCATCGCGGCACAGCACCAGCACCCGCATCACGGTCCGGTCGAGCACTGGCAGTTCACCCCGTGCGGCTTGACCAGCGCCGTGATCACAGCAGCGTCGACGATCGAACCGTCGGGACGGACGTAACGCTTGGCCAGCGGCGCCTCCACGTTTCCCCTGAACCTCGAGTCGGTCCAATCGACGCTGCGCTGCACGTCGTCGGGATGCGTGAACTCGAGGATCGATCGGCCAACCAGCTCCTCGGCGTCACGACCGAGCAGCGCGCACAGCGCGGCGTTGACCCACACCACACGCAACTGCGGAGTCAGCGTCATCATCCCGAACGCGACATCGTCAAAAGCGCGCCCCAAGCGCCGGGCGAAGCGACTCGCAGAAGCCCGAGCGGTTCGCTGCCCGAACGCTAGCCCGACCAGTGCCATCGCGGCCACAGCGACCACAACGATACCCGCGACACCAACCCGGGGCGCCGGAACGAGCGCCCAAGCCAACCCCGCGCAGACCGCCGCGACAACCCCCGCGCCGACGACAAACACGCGTACGGTCCTGCCCGACCGCCGGTCGGTCCCATATACGGCATCGCGGCTTCGGCGCGCCAAACGCATCCTTATCCCATGATCGGCATGCCCACACGCGAGCTGAGCGCGAAGCAGATCATCTCGACAAGCAAGCGCCGTTGCCGCCAGCGCTGCTCCTGCAGAAGCACTGACATCGGCTGTGGGACCGACGGGCGATCACCCGGTTCCCGCAAGGGCCGAAGGATTCGCTCCTCAAGGGGGTTGCCGTGAACGAAGCTGTCACCAGCTCAACGCGCGAGCGCGCTCGCCTAGCTCGAGTCCCGACCCAAAGGACCCCGTCCGGACCGACTCGAAGGGTGGTCCATTGCCCGCGAAATCGGCCGAGTTCAGTGTGCTGGCGTGGGCTGGCAATTCCACTGAACATCTGCGTTGCACTCAAAACATCAGCTCGGCAAAAAGGGTTCCAATTTCCAGGCTAGCAGTCATAATAACTATTACCGAGCATTGTGATGTGCCCCCTTTATCGGGTGTCATCGACGTCGACAACGAGGACGAGCGGACGGCTGCAGCCATAATGCGACAGGCCCATAGTCAGAGGAACCCGAGTGGCAAAGCAACGTAAACGGCCGGCTCGCA
>JBKQKK010000329.1:0-9573 GCA_052147535.1 Solirubrobacteraceae bacterium
CACCGACCTACTCCAGCTGGATCAACCAGGTCGAGCGGTGGTTCGCATACCTCACCGACGATTTGCTGCGCCGCTCTGACCACCGCTCAGTCCAAGCGCTCGAGAAGGACATCCGCAACTGGGTCGCAGCCTGGAACGAGAACCCCAAGCCGTTCATCTGGACCAAGACCGCAGAAGAGATCCTGCAGTCGATCCCACGACTTCTGCAACGAATTAACGGCGGGGGACACTAGCGCTGCGTCGCGCCGCGGTCGATTCACGCGCTGCGTGACTGTGATTGCTGGCGTGATGGGCTTGCCGCGCGTTACGCCGGAGCGCGGATTGTGGGTATCGCGTGGTGGTCTCGTGGCGTCGGGGCGCTCAGGCTGTCAAGGTGTGATCATGGCAGGCCATGCATATGCGGTCGAGCCGATCGAGCCGATTCGTGAGACGTCGGGTACTGAGCGCGTCGTCGCTGATGTGCACGCGATCGGCGCGGCGGTGGTGGACGCCGAGCGTGTCCGCGATTCGGTGCGCTGTGGTGTCACACGTTTGCGCTGGTGCCGGGGGTCTACACGCCGGGGATCGCTCGCGACCACGGCTACCGGCTGGCGGTGCTCGGCGCGGATCGTTTTGCGGGCGTAGCGTGCTTGACGTCGGCGCGTTTGATGGTTTCTACAGCTTTCTCGCGGAGCTCCGCGGCGCGCGGCGCGTCGTAGCGGTCGATAATGAGCAGTACGTCGAGTGGGTGCGTGCTCGCTTCGGCGTGAGGGTTCAGGGCGGCGGTGGCTTTCGCGCGGTCGCCGGGCTGCCCGGATCGCGCGTCGAGTACCGGCGGATGGACGCGCTGGACGTGCGTGAGCTTGGCGAGCGCTTCGGGGTTGCGTTGTGCTTCGGGATCTTGCACCGCGTGAGCGACCCGATCGCGTTGCTGCGGGCGCTCGCGGGCGTGCTCGCCCCGGGCGGCGAGATCGTGCTTGAGACCTACGGCTCGCGGCTGCCGGCCGGCGCGCCGGCGATCGAGGTTCACGAGCCGGGTGACGTGTACGCGCGCGATGATTTCGTCTACTGGGGCTTCTCCCCGGAGGGTCTGCGGCGACTCGCGCGGATCGCCGGCCTGGGCGAGGTCGAGATCGTCGACGAGCTGGAGATCGACGGCCACCCGCGGATCCTCGCGCTGCTACGCGCGGGCGGCTGAGCACGCCCTGCGATCCAGCCGCGCGCTCGCCGCTGAGGCTGCCTGCGAGATCGCGGCTAGCTCGTGGTGCAACGCCGCTGGTCGATCGGTGGTGATCGCGTCGACGCCGAGCGCAGCTGCGCGCGTGGCGAGCGTCGCGTCGTTGATCGTCCCGGTCGTGACGCTCAGACTCATCCAAGAACGCATCAGTCAAAACCCGCGCCGCGTCTGTACCAGCCGCCTCAGCCAGGGACACGACGTCAGTCATCGACCGAGAACATACACGCGGCCTCGTCTAAATCCGGTGAGCTGTTCAGCCTATAGTTAGTGCTATACTATAGGCTAGTGTGACCCGTCTTAAGTTCATTGCTTAAGTATGGTATGCTGGGGCATACCAACGGTCGGCGTTGACACCCCACACGCGGCAGCGACATCCTGGTTTGAGCGCCCTTCCGCGCAGGCCAGCAAGATCCGCGAGCGCAACGCCAAGTCGAGCGGTGGTTCGCCTACCTCACTGACAATCTACTCAGGCGCTCTGACCGCCGCTCAGTACAAGCGCTCGAGAAAGACATCCGCAACTGGGTCGCCGCCTGGAACGAGAACCCCAAGCCGTTCATCTGGACCAAGACGCAGAAGAGATCCTGCAGTCAATCTCACGACTTCTAAAACGAATTATCGGCGGGGGACACTAGCTTAGCTAGGTTCTCGTCGTGTACCGCGGCGTCTCCCACGCCGACCAGTCCGGAGACGCGTCATTGACGATCATCGCGCACGTGAACTGGCGCCCGACCAGCCGGTCGACTGCATCGAGCAGGCTGATGTGATCGACATTATTAACGTATGGGATCCTGTCGTCGGACACGGCGTGGCGCGTCTCTCACCCACCGCCGACCCCGGATGTGCGGCAACGACGAAGCCTCGGCAATGACGGGCGGCGGCGAGCGCGACGGCAAGTTGGGCCACGCTATCGGTCAACGGGGGCGAGGCAACCGAACTCCGCGCGCTCGATGGCGGCGCAGCGTCGCGCGATGACACGGCGCAAGGGGAATGCGGGTGTTACGGCGCCGCCGGGTCACGCGCGTTGCCCGCACCGGGACGGTACCCGTGCGACGCCCGCTCCGCCGTCGGCGGTATCCGCCGGGGACTGCGAGGCGCTCCACACACCCGCATTGTCGGGCCCCGCCCCTTCTCAGGGTCATCAAGGTGACGACACCGCGACGGGTGCGCGTCGCCGGGCATTCCGATGCGCAATGCCTGACACACCGGCCTCCCCAATGTCTGTGACGTTACCGGAGCCGGGGAGCCGGGCGCGCCCGCAGTGAGCGGTGCGGTGTCGCGACACTGTGCCAGCGCTCGTGTTCCTACGACGCCACCGGACCGCCGGAGCTCGGCCGATAGGATGTGTGAGGTGGCTACCCCGGTTCAGGCGAGGGCGGCAAATATCATCGCCGGTTCGGATCTGCTCCCCGTCTCGCTGCGCCCGAGCGTTCTGCGCTGGGGCGGCGTCAAGGTCGGGAACGAAACGATCGTCCACTCCGGCATCCGCTTCGGCGCAACGTCCAGATTGGAGACCACTGCTATCTGAACGTCGGAACCGTCCTGGACGGTCAGGGAACGAGCATCGTTCTCGGGAACCATGTCGTGGTGAGCATGGACGTGATCTTCGCTGCGGCGAGTCACGAGCTTGGCGAACCCGAGCGGCGCGCCACCGGAGTGCTCGCACGGCCGATTGTCATCGGCGACGGCTGCTGGATCGGTGCACGGGCCACGATTCTCGCCGGTGTCACCATCGGTGCCGGATGTGTGGTTGGCGCCGGCGCGGTCGTCGTGGCCGACACCCAACCGAACTGCGTCTACGCCGGCGTTCCCGCCCGGAGGTTGCGAGAACTCGATGGCGTCGCGCCGGCTAACTCTCCGGCGTTGCATCACTCAGGCGCGTGAGCCTGTGATCGACCGGCGTCGTGGCAGCATCGCCAGGTACGTCCCACGCTCCTCACCGTCGAGCAGGACGCCCGTCACGATCATCGTGCCCACAAAGGCGACGGCGACGGCGAGGAGCACAATCAGCGAGGGGTACGTGATCGCCGGGAGCACGAAGCGGAGCAGCGCATAGGCAGCGAGGCACAGCGCGCTCGGACGGACAAGTCGACCGAGGACGTCGTGCAACCGTAGGCCCACGAGGTGTGCGGCGCGCGGCAGGTAGTAGCCGAAGGCGGTGATCGCGGTCGGAATCGTCGTCCCGAGGGCCACCCCCTCGATGCCGATCTTCTTCGCCAGGACGATGCTGAGCGTGAGGTTCGCCACGGCCTCGCAGACCGCGATCACCGCGATGCGCCGCTGCATGGCGTGCGCTAGGAGGATCTGCGTCGCCGTTGCCTGGACGGATGTCGCGAGCATCCCGACGACGAGCACATCGAGGGTGGGAGCCGACGATGCGAAACTCGGCCCAACCCAGAGCGTCAGGAACTGCCCGCCCCAGAGCAGGAACAGGACGAGGAACGGGCCGATGAAGCTGGTCACCACCCGGGTTGCCTCCAGGAGGAGCCGGCGCAGAGGGGCCCGCTCGTCCTGTGCTCGCAGCGACGCCGCCGCTGTGTAGGTGACCGAGTTGAACTGATCGGTCAGCGCCCGGACGGCGGTGGCGGGTCCCAGCGCGACCGTATAGTGGGCCACCGCTACCGTGCTGAGGACCGAGCCGATGACGACGGTGTCGGTGTTCCAGATGACCTTCACCGCGATGTTGATGACGAACATCCACAGGCTGATGGACATGAGCGAACGGGCTCGAGCCCGTTCGAATCGCCGGGGGTTCGGCGTGACCCCTAGCGCGCGGGCGGCGTACAGAACGCGCGCCACGAACCCGAGCGCGACGCAGATCGTCCAGCCGATCGCCAGCGGGACAAGGCCACCTCCCATGAGCGCGATCGCGATGGTAACGCCCGTGCCGATCAGGGCCTGCGCCATGGCGAGGAGGTTCTGCTCTCGGAATTTCCCGAATCCCTGGTTGATCCCTGTATAGAGGGCGCCGGGAAAGGTGACACCGAGCGTAATGCTCATGATAATGAGCGCAACGATGAAGTCGTGGCGCAGGGCGCCGTGGAGGTGGAAGGCGTCGCTGATCGGAGCCGCCCCGATGCCACCGGCGACGACGATCACGAGGCCGGCGCAGCTGTAGATCAGTAACGCCGTGCTGGTCAGGCGATGCAGCTCGTCACGATCGGAGAGGTGGGCGCGCTCCGCGACGAAGCGCATGACGGTGAGGCCGATGCCGAGATCCAGCAGAGACGAGTAGCCGATGAGCGACGCGATCAAGGCCCACGCACCGTAGGCGGGCTTTCCCAGGTGGTGCAGCACGATCGGCGTGGCGATGAAGCCCACGAGCGCGCCGGTCAACGCGCCGAGGTAGTTGAAGAAGATGCTGACGAGGATCTTGCGTGCGTTCATGATCAGTACCCGCTGGCCCGAATCGCGGCGCTACTGCTGCTTCCGTGGGTGGGGTGAAGTGCCTGGCGGGGGTAGCTTCGCTGCCCGGCTATGCGTCAAGCGCCGCCTTGTGCGGTGGCGGTCGCGCGGGGCGCGTTGGTGTTGCTTTGCAGCGCTTTTCGCGGACGCTTGACCCGCCGGCCAGCTGCGCTGGTTTCGCAGTGAGGTCCGGGCGGCGGGGCGCCCGGAGGCGGGCGTTTGAGGAGCGCACGCCGCGACCCTCATAAGGTTCGGGCTGAAAAAGGTCTGAACCTCGTTGAAAGGGAGCGGTAGCGGCGTGCGCAAGCGAAGCGTAGGGATACGAACGTGGGCTCGGTGGTTGGTGTTGGAGAAGACGGTCGTGGAGGGCCTCGACGTTGAGCAGGACGGGACGCTCGTGGTATCGGTCCGGCCGCGCTATAGCCAGCGGGATCGCTGCCCGCACTGCCGCCGGCGCTGCCCGCATCGAGACTTAACGTCACCGGATCCGCCACCTGACCTGCGTGTCGACGACTGCAGCTGGGCTGCCCGCCGCGAGCGCCGCGCCCGGCACGTCCCGCGTCACGAGGCTCTCCGCGGCGATGACCGCGCCGTCGCCAATCGTTGTGTTCTTGAGCACGGTGGTCCCAGCACCGATCCAGCACCGATCTCCGATCTCGAGGTGCCCTGGGCCGGCTGGCACATCTCGGCGCTCGAGGACATGGACGTCCGTATCGGTGAGCGTGCAGCGCCATGCCACGGCGCAATCACGGCCGATCGTCATACGCCCCGCGCAGTGGACGAGGCAGCCGTCGTTGAGGTACGTGCCCCCGCCGATAGACAGCATACCGCCCCAATTAACGGTCACGGCAGTGCCGCGCATGATCTGGACGATACCGTCGATACGCAGCGTCCCCCCCGGCTCGACCACAATACTGGAGGGCAGATCCAACTCGTGCGCGAGACCAAGCACGAGGATCGACCGTGAGGAGAGATCAATCCGTGCCGACCGCGCGACTCGAATCCGCGCCCGTCGGCCGACCACGATCCGGCCGCGGTGGCGGCACGAGTAGATCACGGACCGTGCGATCCCCACGCGACAGGCCATCCGGACATATGAGTCGAGGGGGATCGGGTACTTCGCAGCCAGCCGCTCATTGAGGAGGTTCTGCGCCCGCACGACGAGGCGCTCGCGTAGCGGGCTCAGCGTCCCGCGCTCCGCAGCACATCGCTGTCCGTCTCGTGCGCGAGATCGGGATGCCCGCCTGTGCGGGTGGCGATCGAGACGGCCAATCTGGCGATAGGCTCCTCGACGAGAGTCTCTAGTGACGCGGTCACCGACTCGGCCGCCATGGCGGCGCGCGCGAGGCGGTTCGACCGTTCCTTGGCGTGGATCTGAAGGGATTCCGCGCCGTCGCGCCATATCATCTTCTTGCCCTGATGAACGAAACGTCCGTGGTAGCTCACGGGCACTTCGAACGGCCGGAACCTCATCGCGAGCAGCTTCGCCGTGATCTCGGTGTCAAGCCCGAAGCCCTCCTTGGTCAGCTCGAGTCGGCGGAACACCTCCACCGGCACGAGCTTGAGGGACGTGTGCAGGTCGGTGACGCGGCAGTCGAACAGCACATTCGCGTCGAGCGGGCGGCCGCGGTTACCTACAGCCTGACGGTAGGACAGATAACGCGTCTCCGCTCCACAGATTGGAGCGCCGTCGACGGCGTCCGAGCGGCCCTTAAGCACCGAGCGGATCATATGGACGAGATCGGCGGTCTGTACTCGAGGACCGCGTCAAACGGCACGACGTGGGTCCTGCGGGCCACGGCGGCTACGGTCAGCAATTCAGCGCCCTTCCCGAGGCTGCGGATATGCCGAACGACCCGCACCCTTGGGTGCTCGCGCACGGCGAGGATGCGTGGCGTCGCGTCAGTGCTGCGGCCCTCGATGACGATGAGCTCGAACTCGCATGGATAGACCTCGTTCAGCACCTCGGCGATTGCTTGGGCGATGGTTCGCTCCTCGTTGTAGGCCCGCATGAGCACCGAAAGCGTGATCGGCGGCGTCCCATTCCCGGTCTCGTCGACGTCTTCCCCTCGCCCGTCGGTCAACCGTGCGCTGAAGGCAGCGATGTCTGCGGTACATCTGTCTAGGTCGTTGCCGCTCACCGTACTTTCGAATGTGACAGCGCGTTTGGAACGCCCGCGGCCACGGGCGCGCCGTCGGCTGGCCCGCGTCGGAGCCACAGGTGGCCGACGCGAGTCATGCTGTCGAGCGGCCGAATGGACGCCAGAGGCCGAGTGCCGAACCCCCATCCGCTCAATGCGCGCCGGCTGTCCAGCCGTCCGATCGAAACTACGTTGCATATTCGAACCTACCGTTCCAAACTAATCCTAAACCAGGCGTAGGAAGGTCTTGAGGATGCGGGGTTGGGCCCGGAAGTCGCTTGTTTTAGGGGTTTTTGGGTTGGGCTCGAGCTGGGGCCCGGTTGTGTGTGTGCGTGTTGAGGTGAGGCTGCTCGCCTATGGGGTGGCTGCTTGTTTGAGCTTCAGCTCGGTGGCTTTGGCTGCGACTTCGCGCATCTGGGCGATGACGTGTCGTAACTGGCGGTCGTTAGCGATCCATTCCTGGTAGAGACCCGCTTCGGTCTCGTTGAGCTGGCGGGTGACGGTCTTGCCGTTGACCTTCGCGGTCCACTGGTAGTAGGGGCCGTGCGGCTGGGGCGGGTCGGCGTGGCATTTGCAGCCGGGGGTGCCGCAGCGGGTGTAGCGGCGGGTGAGGCTGCCGGAGTGGATCAGGCCGATGGTGGCGAGTTGGGCGGCGAGCTCGTGGTAGCGGTGCTCGTAGTCGGCGAGCCGTTCGGTGGTGTCGGTGGAAGGCATCTCGTTTTGCTGGTCAGTATCCCACAATACCATTCAGTCGATATACTGGCGGGTAGTGTGTTATCGGGAAAGAGGGGCAACTGATGGGCAAGAACCGCCGCAAACGCAGCGCCAGACTTCGGGCCGAGGCAGCCGGGATCGAGTGGCGTCTGGAGCGCGCCGTCGTCCCGAACAGGACCGGGCCGGTGCTCGGACGAGCGAACATCGCCTATGAGCTCTCAGCGCGCACGAAGGGCACGGCGCACGGCGGTATCGGCGCGATCGCCAAGCTCGTGAGCGCCACCGGCCTGGCGGGTGAGATCGATCGCTCGCTGGAGCTGCTGCAGTGCCACAAGCCGTACTACGAGTCCGATCATGTGTTGAACATCGCGTATAACGCGCTGTGCGGCGGTGAGCGCTTGGGGGACATCGAGGCGCGTCGCTGTGACGCGGTGTTCCTTGACGGCCTGGGTGTACAGAGCCTCCCCGATCCGACGACCGCCGGGGACTTCTGCCGGCGCTTTGACCCCGACGCGGTGCTCGCGCTCCAGGAGGCCGTCAACCGGGCGCGGCTACAGGTGTGGCGCTGCCAGCCGAACGAGTTCTTCCAGGCGCCAGCGGTGATCGACGCTGACGCGAGCATCGTGTCCACCGACGCGCAGACCAAGCAGGGGATGGACATCTCCTACAACGGGATCTGGGGGTACTCCGCGCTCGTGGTCTCGCTCGCGAACACCAAAGAACCGCTGTACCTGGGGCTTTTGGGCGCCAACCGCCCCAGCCATGAGGGCGTCGTTGGCTACTACGACCGCGCGATCGTGCGATGCCGCCAGGCGGGGTTCACGACGGTCCGTCTGCGGGGTGACACCGACTTCTCGCTCACCGCCGAGTTCGACCGCTGGGACGACGACGCCGTCACGTTCGTGTTCGGCTACGACGCCAAGGCCAACCTCATCAAGCAGGCCGAGAGCATCGACGACGAGCTCTACCACGAGCTCGCCGCCCGCGCCGAGCGAGAGATCGCCACTCAGCCGCGCACCCGCCCGCGCAACGTCAAAGACGGCATCGTCCGCGAGCGCAACTACACGGTGCTACGCCAAACCGCCCAAGACGTCGTCGAGTTCTCCTACCGCCCCGGCAACTGCAACCGCGACTACCGCGTCGTCGCGCTGCGCAAGAACCTCTCCGTCGAACGCGGCGAGAACGTCCTGTTCTGCGAATACCGCTACTGCTACATCACCAACGACCACGCCATGACCGCCGAGGAGATCATCAACGAAGCCCGGCAGCGCTGCAACCAAGAGAACCTCATCAGCCAACTCAAATCCGGCGTCCGCGCCCTGCACGCCCCCGTCAACACCCTGAACGCCAACTGGGCCTACATGACCATGGCCGCACTCGCCTGGAGCCTCAAAGCCTGGAGCGCGCTACTGCTACCAGTCACCCCGCGCTGGGCCGAACGCCACAACGAACAACGCCGACGCCTGCTGACCATGGACTTCCGCACCTTCCGCACCGCCTTCATCGAGATCCCCGCCCAGATCCTCACGACCGGCCGGCGCATACGCTGGCGCATCCTCGCCTACAACCCCTGGCTCAGCGCGTTCTTCCGCCTCACAGACACCCTCTAACCAACCCTACGGGAGCGCCCGCGCGACCACTCCCAGCCACAAACCCGCACAACAACGACCGGCCCAACCGGCCGGCGAGCACCAACCCCAAACAACGCGCCAAACCGCCTCACACGACCCCTCACCCACACCTACCACAACCCCGATCCCACCCAGACCGTTCATCAACCGCCCCCACAACCACGCCCGCACCCCGCCACGGCGAACCTCGGCCGGCGCACCCGCCTTCACACGGCCCGATCGCTTGTTTTAGGGTTAGTTAGGCTCGACTGGGGTGTCGCGCCTCGCGGTTAGATCGCCAGGAGCGCGCCAAACCTGCCAATTTGCAGGCAAGACGTCATAAGGAGCCTGGCGAGCATTGTTATGTGCCCCCTTTATCGGGTGTCATCGACGTCGACAACGAGGACGAGCGGACGGCTGCAGCCATAATGCGACAGGCCCATAGTCAGAGGAACCCGAGTGGCAAAGCAACGTAAACGGCCGGCTCGCA
>JBKQKK010000330.1:0-78739 GCA_052147535.1 Solirubrobacteraceae bacterium
CGTCCCGTGACGGTGGTTGACGACCGCCACGAGCGCCTCGATCCGCTCGAGGTACTCGGCGTATTGGGGAACATCGGTGCGGGATGGCATCAGCTGCGCGATGAACGTGACGCGCTCCCTGAACTCCGGGTGCTGATCGAGGAACACGTCGAACGCGGTGAACCCGCGGAGCACGTTCTTGCTGAGGTCGGCGCGGTCGACGCGGAGGATCAGGTGCTTGCGCCGGCGGCGCATCAGCTCGCGCTCGAACTTCAGGGTCCGTGGCCGCACCGCAACCGCCTGCACGGCTCCGGCGTCGATCGGCAGCGGGTAATTGCGGACCCACACCTCGCGGTCATCGATGTGCACGATCCCCTCGGCGTGATCGACCTCGAGCCCGAGCAGGTCATCGCAGCACTGCAGGAAGTTGCGCCGGTAGGAGTGGGTGTGGAAGCCGATGATGTCGTTGGACAGGATGCCGTGGTAGATCTCCTCCCGGATGATCGTCGGCAGCACGCGCCACGAGTCCGACTGGCTCCACGGGATGTGCACGAAGTGGTGCAGGAACGCGTCGGGTCGAGCCCGCCGGATCAGGGCCGGAAGCGTGTAGAGGTGATAGTCGTGCGCCATCACGACCGGATGCTCGATCCCCTCGATCTCCTCGAGCACAGCGCGCGCGAGATCCTCGTTGACGACGTTGTAGCCGAACTCGAAGGCCTCGACCTCGGAGCGACGTATGTCAGGAGCGTTGGAGAGGTCCCACAGGTAGTGCTGGATGAACCACAGCATCGGGTTGGCGGTGATGTTGTAGAAGCGGTCATACGCATCGGGGTCCGATGCGACGAGCTTGACGCGGTAGCGTCCGCCCCCCGGCGCCTGGACCGGGAACGGGCGGCCGCCGTGACGGTGAGCGACCGCCACGTCCTCTTCGGTCATCGTCGAGGCGATCCAGGTCACATCCCGATGCGTCGCGAGCCCGATCAGGGCGGTGACGAGCCCGCCGGTGCCGCGCCGGACGCTACCGTCATGCTCGAAGGTCACCGGACCCCGGTTGGACACGAGCACGAGCGGCGAGCTGCTCATCAGATGCCGAATTCGCGAAAGCTGATCATCAGATACCGACCTCGTGGAATAGTGCGAGCCAGTCTCGCAGCAGCCGTGGCGACAGGAAGCGCTGAGGGCACCTTACCCGCTGCGCCACGGGCGATTCGCTGATCGTGCAGCCGCGCAGGCTGCGCTGGTCAAATCAGCCACCGATCGCGCGTAGCCGCGCGATACCGGCGTCGATCGCCCGCACGAGCCGGTTGTGGAGCAGCACGTTGCTCGCGGAGATCGAGGACATCTGGAACTGGTGCCCGGCTCCCAGCAGCCGATGACCGTCCAGCGGCGCCCCCCAACCGTCGCTGATCACGCCGCCGGCTTCACGCAGGCACAGCCACGGGGCCGCCAGATCGTAGGGGGAGTTGTTCAGCACCTGCCCCCGGCCGACGTGCTCGAAGCACTCGCGCATGCCGGGCACGTCATCGATCAGCCTCGAGCCGACTTCGACCACCGCATCGAACTGTCCGGTCGCGACCCGCGTCATCGCGAACGCCTGCGAGCCGAGCTCGAAAGTGCCGCCGCCGACCGACGAGGCGTCGATCAGCTCGGCGAGCACCTCGACCGTCTGGCGCGCGGGGCGTCCACGCAAGCCGTAGCCCCAGAACATCGCGCTGAGGTCGGCGTTGGCGCTCAGCGCCACGCGGCGGGAGGACTGCAAGCCATTTCCACGCTGCGCAAGGAACCAATCTCCAGACTTGATCTCGACCACGCATCCGATCTCGACGTCCGCCATCGTCGGCTCCCCGTCGAGCAGCGGCGCCAGTGCGACCGCTACGCACGCCGACTCGAGTCCCGCCATCGCCGGCCGCGTGCCGTCGATTGGGTCCACCACCAGCACGTGCGTGTCGTCGCCGTCGCTCACGAGTCCTCGATCCTCGGAGTAGAACGCCATGCGCGGCGCACGCGTCGCCACAAACTCGCACAGCGACTCCTCGGCGAGAAGATCGACCGCAAAGGTCACGTCGCCGCCGGCGCCGCCGCTGTGCTGTGCGCGGCCGGCGTGCGAGCCCAGCTCTGGCAGCACTCGCTCGCGCAAGCTCTGCGCCAGCTCGAGTACCAGCGCGGCGCTCACGCCGGGATCTCGAGCGTGAACACGGTCTGGCCGACGGACGAGAAGACCGTCAGGCGTCCCTGCATGCGCTCCGCCAGCTCGCTTGCGATCGTCAGGCCGAGCCCCGCTCCCTTGGCCCCGTCGGCCGTGTAGAACGGCTCGAAGATACGCGACAGGGCGCTGCCCTCGATTCCCTGGCCGTTGTCGCGCACAGCCAGCCGCACGATTCCATTGTGACGTCCCGCCGTGACGACGATCCGCGTGCCGGTGGCCGTGTGCGCCAGCGCGTTGTCGATCAGGATGCGTACGATCTGTGCGATCCTGACGGGATCGCACTGTGCCTCCAGCGCCGGCGGTACGTGCAGCTCCAGATTCGAGTCGTGCTGACCGAGCGACGGCTCGAACTCCGCGGAGACCGAACGAGTCAGCTCACCGAGGTCCACCTGCTCGGGGCGCAGCTCGAGCGAGCCCGACTCCAGGCGCGACAGATCGAGCAGGTCGACCGAGAGCTTGCGCAAGCGCTCGACCTGCTCGGAGACCTGGTCCAGAAACCGCCGCCGCGTGTACGTGTCGAGCTCCTCGTCCTCGAGCAGCTCGACGAAGCCTCCGAGCGAGAAGATCGGCGTGCGCAGCTCGTGCGAGGCCGTCGCGATGAACTTCTTGCGTGCGGATTCGAGCTGGGAGAGCTGGCGCTGCATATCATTGAACGCGACCGCGAGCTGGCCCAGCTCGTCGCGGGAGTCGACCGGGATCGGGTGCTCGAACTCGCCGGCGGCGACCCGCTCAGCCGCACGCTCCAGCCGCTTGACGCGTTGCGCCAGCCACCGTGCGGTCAGGTAGCCTCCGATCCAGGCGAGCGCCAGCGCGATGCCACCCGCGACCAGAATCTCGTGGCGGACCGTGTTGACGTTGCGCACCACGCCTGAGATCGGGGCGGAGTAGACGCCTGTGCTCGAGACGTGATGCATGCTGTCGCCGAGCAGCTGCGTCTGCAGCCCTGGGACGACGATCAAGTAGAGGGTCGCGATCGCGACCAGCGTGATCGCGAAGAACACGAGCGCGATCCTGTTGCCGAGCGACAGCAAGCCCGTCGGTATACGGCTCATCGGGGTGATGCTTCTGCGCTTATCAGCTGGCACGCCCACGGCTGCCTCCCGAGCCTCTGTCCTGCCTGCCGTCAGGGTTCCGTGTCGCGGAAGCGATAGCCGACGCCCCGGACCGTGATCAGGTACTCGGGGTCCTTCGGGTCTCGCTCGATCTTCTCTCGCAGATGCCTGATGTGCACGTCGATCGTGCGTCGGTCGCGGTAGGCGGAGCCGCCCCAGATCCGCGCCAGCAGCATATCGCGCGTGAACACGCGCCCCGGTGAGTGCGCGAGCGTCGAGAGGATTTCGAACTCAACGTACGTGAGCGGCGCGTCGCTGCCCTTGATGCGGGCCGTTCGCTTGAGGAAGTCGATCTTCAGATCGCCGAGCTTCAGTGGCGGCTCATCTGCCCCGGCTTGGGCGGCGCTGCTCATCTCGGCGCGCCGTAGGGCAGCTTTCACCCTGCTGGAAAACTCGCGCATCGAGAATGGCTTGGTGATGTAATCGTCGGCACCGAGCTCGAGCCCAACGACCTTGTCGATCTCCTCGGACTTGGCGGTGAGCATGATGATCGGCACGGGGCTGTGGGTGCGCAGCCGCCGGCACACCTCGAGCCCGTCGATCTTCGGGAGCATCACGTCGAGCACGACCAGATCGAACTCCTGCTCGTCAAAGCGGTCCAGTGCCTGGCGCCCATCGGTCGCCTGGACGACGTCGTATCCGTCCTTGCGCAGGGGATATGAGAGCAGCGTCTGGATCGACTGCTCGTCATCGACGAGCAGTATGCGAGGTGCGTGATCGGCCAATGAGTACATCCTCCGTCGACAGAAAGACTAGAGGTTGGGAAATATCCGAAACCTTCGGGATGATCCGTACGCTCGCCCGGATAACCTCAGGCATATGGTGGATCCCCGCATCTACCGAGCCACCATGGCGATCGTGGCCGCCGCGGTGATCGTGTTCGGCTTCTCGTTCCGAAACCAGCCGGGGGCGGCGACGACGACGCTCGCTCCGGCTTCGCTCAACGGCAGCTACAGCGAGATGCAGTCGCTCGCCACGCAGTATCCCGATCGCAGCCCCGGCTCGGCTGCGGATGACATGCTCGCCGGCGAGGTCGCGAAACAGCTGCAGGAGGACCAGTTCTCCGTGTCGACGAACAGCTTCAGCGCCCAGACGGCCGACGGCCCGCGCACGCTGCAGACCGTCACAGGGACTCGCACCGGCCAGGCGAGCGGAACGATTGTGGTCCTCTCAGACCGGGACGAGCCCGGCAAAGCTGGACTTTCTGGCACGGCTGTGATGCTGCAGCTGGCCGGCGTGCTGGCCGGTGAGGACCAGAACCGCTCGCTGATGCTCGTCTCAACCAGCGGCTCGGTCGGCGAGGCGGGTGCCACGCAGCTGGCCCGTTCACTGGCGGGCCAGCCGATCGACGCGGTGATCGTGCTCGGCGACCTGGCCGGAGCGCATGTCACCGAGCCGGTGGTCGTCCCCTGGTCCGATGGCGAGCAGCTCGCGCCGCTGCTGCTGCGCAACACGCTTGCCGCGTCGGTCCACTCACTCGCCGGCGTCGCATCGGGCGGCAGCGGGATCGGCGCGCAGCTCGCCCATCTGGCGTTTCCCTTCAGCGCGACCGAGCAGGCCCCGTTCGGCATGCACGGGATCCCCGCGGTGCTGCTGTCGACCTCAGGCAACCGTGGCTCCACCGTCAATCAGCCGCTCTCGGCGAGCACCGCCTCGGCGCTGGGGCAGGCGCTGCTGCAGACGCTCGACGCGCTCAACACGGGCCCGGCGGTGCCGCCGCCCACGCCCTACCTGACGATCGCCGGCAAATTCGTGCCGGCGTGGGCGGTCTCGCTGCTGGTGCTCGCGCTGATCCTGCCGGTGCTCGCCACGACCGTGGATGCGCTCGCGCGCGCCCGCCGTCGCGGCCACTCGATGATCCGCTGGGTGCTGTGGGTGCTGTCCGGGGCGGCACCGTTCCTGGCCGCCTACGCGCTGGTCCTGGCGATCCGTTTCACCAGCTGGCTGCCGGCTGCGCCGCCCGGCCCGGTAGGGGCCGGGGGCGTCCCGCTCAGTACCGCCGGGATCGTCGCGCTGGTGGCGGTCCTGCTTGTGATCGTTGTGTCGTTCGTCCTGCTGCGCCCGCTCTGCATCCGCCTTGCGAGCCGGATCGGTTCGAGTGCGCCAGAGGGTCCCCCGGGCGACGGTGCTGCCGTGGCGCTGGCACTCGTGATGTGCGTGAGCACGATCGTCATCTGGGCGGTGAGCCCGTTCGCGGCGGCGCTGATCGTGCCGGCGCTGCACATCTGGCTGTGGTTGACCGATTCGCGCATTCGGGGAGCGCTCGCGGCCAAGGTCCTGTTCACGGTCCTCGGCCTGCTGGCGCCCGCGCTGGTGGTCTTCTACTACGCGCATTCGCTCGGTCTGTCGCTCGTCGAAGTGCCCTGGAACGGCCTGCTGCTGTTCGCGGGCGGTCAGCTCGGACCGCTGGCTGCCGTCTACTGGAGCGTGCTGCTCGGGTGCGTCGCGAGTGCGCTGGTGATCATGGTCCGCTCGCAGCCCGAGCGCCAGAGCGATCAGCCGGTGGTCAAAACGCGCGGACCGATCAATTACGCAGGTCCCGGATCGCTCGGGGGGACGAGCTCGGCATTGCGGCGATGAGGCGGCTGATTCGCGACATCTCGTCGGTACTGATCATTGCGGGTCTGCTGATGGTCATCGATGCCGCCGTCACCGTCATCTGGCAGGAACCAGTCACCGCCGCGATCGCGCTCGTCAAGCGCGACCAGATCGATCAGCGCTACCTGTCGTTCAGGACGGTGCCGCTCAGCGCGGTCCAGCAACGCGCGCTGCAGAGCCTGGCGGAGATGCCGGCGAAGATCGCATTTCTCGCCCAGCGCGAGGCTCGCGAGGTGCCCACCGGCGCCGCGATCGGCCGCCTCGTGATCGACAAGATTGGCGTCAGCTTCGAGATCGTTCAGGGAACGGACACCGCCAGCCTCGAGAAGGGGCCGGGCCACTATCCCTCGACAGCGTTCCCGGGCCTCGGACAGACGGTCGCGATCGCCGGGCACCGGACCACCTATCTGGCCCCGTTTCGCAACATCAACGAACTCATCCACGGCGACCTGATCCAGGTTGACATGCCGTACGCCGATTTCACCTACATCGTGCAATACCACCAGGTCGTGCTTCCGACCGCCTGGTGGATCACCGACAACGTCGGCTACGAGCGGCTGGTTCTGTCCGCGTGCAACCCGCTCTACAGCGCCTCGCAGCGGATCGTCGTGTTTGCACGCCTGCGGGCCGTCGATCCCGTCGCGCAGGCGCTCGCGGGCGCCTGACAGGCCGGCTGGGGCGCGCGCCTCGCCGGCGCCCGCGGGACCGGGGCCGGACGGCGCCGGCAGACCGCGCAAGCGGCGCTCCGCCGCGCGCCGGGGCACATCGAAATAGTGTCCATTCACCACCACACACTATTTCGGTTCGATGGCTACTGGCCGATTCATCAGCAAGCCATGAAACAGCAACGCGATCAGAAACTCGCCAGACTCAGGGAGCGGCTTCGACGAGGCGAGTACGCCGTCGATCCGGCAGCCGTCGCCGAAGCGATCCTGCAGCGCTGCCAGGGCGCTGACGCCGCCCGGGACCGCGGTCACTCGCGACGCGGCGTACGAGCCCGCTGACGCATCACAGCGAGTGCTCGTACCCGCTCAGCGACGACGCTGTGCCGCCAGCGAAGTCGACGCTCGCCTGGCCCTCGACGGCACGCCCGATCCAGGTGATCGGAGGGGCTCCGTCACAGGCGGCGAGCGCCGCTTCGATCGCCGAGCGCCCCGCCCGGGGTACGCAGATGCAGAGCTCGTAATCCTCGCCGGCGCCGGCCGCGAAGGCCGCTGGGTCCAGCGAGAGCGCTGCCGCCACGTCGCGCACGCCGTCAGCGAGGGGCAGCGCGTCGAGTGACAGCTCGAGCCTGACGCGGCTCTCCTGCGCGAGATGCAGCGCGTCCGTCGCGAGCCCGTCGGAAAGGTCGATCATTGCGCTTGCGCCGGCATTCGCAAGCGCGATGCCGGCCGCCAGCCGCGGCTCGGGCAGCGCGTAGCGGCGCCGCAGCGCCGCCGCCGTTGGCAATTCGAGCGACACGCGTCGATCGAGCACAGCGAGGCCTGCGCCCGCCGCGCCGAGCGTCCCGGTGACGCCCACCAGATCGCCTGCTCGCGCGCCGTCACGTCCGACCAGGTCTCCGGGGTCGTCGGTCCAGCCAACCACCGTGAACGACGCGAGCAGCGCCGGTGCACGGGTAACGTCGCCACCAGCGATGCTCACCGCACAGCGGCCGGCGAGCTCCTGCGCACCGGCGATCAGCGCCAGCGTGTGGTCGAGCTGGCTGCCCGCGGGCAGCCCCAACGCAAGGTAAGCCTCACCCGCCGTCGCACCCATCGCACCGAGATCCGACAATGCGCCGGCGAGCGCCCGGTGCCCGATCTCGCGGGCCGTCAGTTGCGAGCTGCGGAAGTGCACGCCGTCGACCATCGTGTCGACCGAGGTGACCGCGTAGCCGCGCGCGCGGACAACGGCCGCGTCGTCGCCGATCCAGCGGATCACCCGAGGGTCCTCGCGACGCAGCACGCCTTCGAGCGCACGGATCAGCTCAAGCTCTTTCATCCCGGGCGGCAGTCTCCAGAGCCGGGCATCCGGCCCGGCTATCGGTGGCGGTAGACGATCCGTGCGCGGTCGAGGTCGTACGGGGAGAGCTCGACGCGGACGCGATCGCCGGGCAGGATGCGGATCCGGAAGCGACGCATCTTGCCGGCCACGTGTCCCAGGACGACGCGGTCCATGTTGTCGAGCTTGACGCGGAACATCGCGTTGGGGAGGGCCTCGACGACCTCTCCTTCGAGTTCCACCTTTTCTTCTTTGGGCATAAAAAGCTGCTCGGCTGCGATGTCGGACGGACTCGCCTGATTGCGAGTCTCACGACAAGCTACCAGCCCATCGGTGGCGTCGGCTTGTGGTTGGTCTCCGTGAGGCGCCGCGCGCCGCGCTCACCTGGTCGGAGTCCCGCCGGCCGTCGGTAGGACGCCGCCTGGCGGCGTGGCGGGTGTCGGGGTCACCGGCGTTGTCGGGACAGGCGTCGTGGTCGCCGGGGTCGTTAGCGTCAGCGTCGGGATCGTCGTGCTCGGTGTTGTAATCGTGGGGGTGGGGGTGGGGGTCGGAACGTACACTGAGCTATGAGCGCCGAAGTAGGTGGTGCCGGTCCACGGGATCTCAGGCTCCGGAAAGTCGCCGCAGTAGCCGTCGCTGGCGTTCTCCATGTAGTCGTGCCAGATGGGCGCAGCGAGCGTGCCGCCGAAGCCGGCGCCGAGGCCGTTGACATCGGTCATCGAGGCTGTGCTATTCGGGTAGCCGACCCACACCGCCGTTGAGAACTGCGGCGTGTAGCCGACGAACCACGCGTCGGTGTAGTTGCTGGTCGTGCCGGTCTTGCCCGCTGCCGGGCAGCCGTAATTGGCGGCCGTCCCGGTGCCGCTGGTGACGACGGTCTCGAGCACTTTCGTGCCGGCGGCGGCCTCGGCGTCGCTGAACACGCGGGTCGGGGTCGGGTTGCCGAGGTCAACGCTGCTCCCGTCAGGGAACACCACATTGTTGATGATCGTCGGCGCGATGTGCAAGCCGCCGTTGGCCAGGGTTGCGTACGCATCGGACATCTGCAATGGCGAGACGCCGATGTGAAGGCCACCGATCGCTTCCGCCGGATATCCGAACAGCGGCGCCGTGATACCCATCGCGTGCGCCATCGCGTCCACCCTGCCCATGCCGAGGTCCACGCCGAGTTGCGCGAACACCGTGTTGTCGGAGATCGTGGTCGCGTGCGCCACGCTGATCACGCCCTGATAGGTCAGCTCGGAGGTCGCCACCGAGTAGCTCGGGTAATCTGGCAGCCAGCCTGCCTGCAGGTAGTGGGAGTCGTAGTAGGTCGACCATGGGTCGCCGTCCTCGTCGTGGATCAACGTCATCAGGACGAACGGCTTGAACGACGATCCCGTCTGGCGCTCGGCATCGGCGGCGTAGTTGAAGTCGGACTGGCCGTAAGTCGTCGAGTTCTGCATCGCCAGGATGTGCCCGTTGGTCGGGTCGATCGACACCAGCGCGGCCGCAGGGTCTCCTGGCTCGCCCTCGTTATCGCGGATCGCTGTGAGCGCCTGTGCCTGCTTCTGGAGGTCGATTGTCGTATAGACCTTCATGCCGCCGCGATCGACTACAGACTGCCCGAAGCGCTGGTCCAGTTGCTGCTCGACGTAGTCGAAAACGTATGGCTGGTTGACGACGTCATAAGTGTCGTTAGGATGCACCTGCAGCGAGGAGGCGTTGGCAGCTCTGGCCTGCGCACTCGTGATGTAGCGCGACTGCAGCATCGCCGCGAGCACCTCGGCGCGGCGATGCCTGGCGAGCCCCGGCGCCTCGAACGGGTTGTACTGTGACGGCGCCTGCGGGAGGCCCGCGAGCAGCGCCACCTGCGCCACGTCGAGCTGACTGACCGGCTTGTCGAAGAACACCTGCGAAGCGGCCCCGACGCCGATCGCCTGCTGCCCGCCGACGGCGCCGTACTCGACGTCGTTCAGGTACTGGGTGAGGATCCAGCTCTTCGAATGCTGGTCCTCGAGCTCGTTCGCCAGCTTCGCCTGGATGATCTTGTACTTGAGGTTGTGGTGCTCCGCGATCTGGTAGGGCAGGTAGATGTTGCCGACGAGCTGCATCGTCAGCGTCGAACCGCCTTGAACGCTCGTGCCGCCGCTCAGCAGATCCTTGATCCCGGCGCGCAGGATGCCCTGGTAATCGACCCCGCCGTGCTGCCAGAAGCGCCGGTCCTCGATCGCGATGGTCGCTTCTCTGAGCAGCCGCGGCATCTGGTTGGCGGTCAGATACGTCCGCAGGACGCCCGAGGAGATGTAGCCGAGCAGGCTGCCGTCACCCGCATACACCTCCGAGAGCGTTCCGGGCACGCGCGGCTTCAGTTGGTTGATGTTGGGCGCCGAGTCGGCGACGGATACGACCCAGCCGACCGCTGCGGCGCTTCCGATCACGATTGTGCAGAACGCCAGCAAGACGCCCATCAGGAGCGCCCGCTTCACGGGGTGTCCGCGCTGGCGCTGGCGGCGTCGCTGTCGTTCGCGTCGACTCATCGGGTGTGGGCAGCTGAAGGCGGACCCGCGAGTGGCGCGTGGCGCTGCCTCAAACTCGCCAGGTCAGTTTAGCCATCTGCTTTTTCGGGCTGAGCGGCCTTAGTCCTGCCAGACTCGGCAGTTCGATGCAGCCGGCGATCGCACAGGCTGACCCGGCGCTGGGCGCGCCGTCGCTGGATCCGCGAGGAGGCGGCGCCGGCGCGACGGTGTGGCGCGCGATCTGGACATCGAGGCTGGTGGTGCTGGCCGCGGGCGTCCTGGCAATGCTCTCGTTCGGGCCTGCCGCGAACTGGCGGGCCTACGATCCGGCCGGGCTGACGACGCCGTTCGGCTACTTTCCCAACCTGCTCCTGGCGCCATTCGCGCGCTGGGACTCCGTCTGGTATCTGACGATCGCGCGAGGCGGGTACGACCATCAGCTGGCGCGCGCCGCGTTCTTTCCGCTATATCCGCTGCTGATCCACGTCACCGGGCTCGTGGTCGGTTCGCAGCTGATCGCGGGTCTGCTGATCTCGCTCGTTGCTTTTGCGATCGGTCTTGTGGAGCTGCACCGGCTCGTCTGTCTCGAGCTGGACTTCGAGCGCGCGGATCTGACGGTGATGCTGATCGCCTTCTGCCCGATGGCGTTCTTCTTGTCGGCCGTCTACAGCGAGTCGCTGTTCTTGGCGCTGTCGGCTGGCGCCATCCTGCGCGCGCGGCGCGGTCGCTGGGCGACCGCTGCTTTGCTGGGAGCGCTCGCGGCCGCGTCACGCAGCACGGGGGTGCTGCTGGTCGTTCCGATCGCGATCCTGTACTTGTACGGTCCGCGGGCCGATCAGCCGCTGCCGACTTCGCGCTGGGCCACGTCGGGCTTCGCGCGCTGGCGGCGGCTGCTCCCACGCCAGCGGCTGACCGCCTCGGTGCTGTGGATCGCGCTCGTCCCACTCGGCCTCGGCGCGTACGTGGCGTACCTTGGGATCGCCACCGGGAATGCGCTTGCGCCGTTCCACGCCGAATCGATCTGGTATCACCATTTCGCGGGTCCGTTTGGCGGCGTCCGCGCCGGGGCGGTGGCCGCGTGGGATGGTCTACGGCAGCTCCTACACGGTCCGCCGCCGCCGATCTACTTCACTAAGGCGGGCGGCGACCCGCTGATCGTGGCTGGGCAGAACCTGATGCTGTTCGCGTTCCTGGTGCTAGGGGGCGTCGCCCTGCTCGGTGTGTTCAGGCACCTGCCGTTCGCCTACGGCGCGTATGTGCTGGTCTCGCTTGCGGCGCCGCTGTCGGAGCCGGTGTCGCCGCAGCCGCTGTCCTCGCTGCCCCGCTACGAGCTGGTGCTGTTTCCGCTGTTCATGTGGGGCGCGATCTTGATCGCACGCCGCCACTGGGCCACGCCCGTGATCGCCGCGCTCGCCGTGTTGCTGGGCCTGTTCACCGCTGAGTTCGTGACCTGGCGTTTCGTCGCGTAGCAATAGGGGTGTGACACCGTTCGCGGGTGGGATACTTGGCAGCCGGGATGCAAGCTGTCGAATCGTCCGATCATTGGCCGGCGGGGGAGGCCCACAGCCCTGCCTCGAACCGCAAACGCCACGCGGTCGAGCTTTTCGCGGGCCTGCCGGGCCGCTATGACCGCATGGGAGCGGCGCTCAGCTTCGGCCAGGATCCGCGTTGGCGCCACGCCCTGGTGGCGGTAATCGAGCCCCGGGCCGGTCAGCGCGTGCTCGATGTCGCGACCGGAACCGGCCTGGTCGCGTTCGAACTGGTCAGGCGCGCTGACTGCGAGGTCGTCGGGCTCGATCAGAGCGAGCGGATGCTCGCCGGCGCTCGAGCACGCCTCGCGGCGCATCCGCAGCTGCGCGATCGGGTCAGCTTCACGCAGGGCGAAGCCGAGCAGCTCCCGTTCGCGGACGCCGAGTTCGACGCGCTCACGTTCACGTACCTGCTGCGCTACGTGGACGATCCGGCCGCGACGATGCGGGAGCTCGCGCGCGTGGTCCGGCCCGGGGGTCGCATCGGGATGGTCGAGTTCGGCGTGCCCGAGCAGCCGCTACTGCGCGCAGCGTGGCGCGCGTACACTCGCGCCGGCCTGCCGTGGCTCGGGCGTCTGGTGTCCCCTGCGTGGTTTGAGGTGGGGCGCTTTCTCGGGCCGAGCATCGAGCAGTTTGATCGCCTCGAGCCGGACCTGCCGGCGCTATGGCGGGCAGCGGGGATTGCCGAGCTCCAACAGCGGCGCATGAGCTTCGGTGCCGGGCTCCTGATCTCGGGGACCCGGCGTGGCCGCAGCGCGACCTGAGCTCGCTGAGCAGCCGCTGGATCGCCCTGCCTTCTACGCGCTGCGGTCGGGCGGCTGGCGCGATCTGGTCACGCTGCTGCATCCGCCCTACACGGCGTGGAACCTGAGCTATGTGGCGCTGGGAGCGGCAGCGGCGCCAGAGCTGCACGCAGGCCGGTTGGGCGCCGCGCTTGTCGCTTTCCTGCTCGCCGTCGGCGTCAGCGCGCACGCGTTTGACGAGCTGCGCGGCCGGCCGCTGCGGACTGAGCTCACGCGGCGCGCGTTGCTGTCGCTGGCCGCCGTCTCGCTGATCGGGGCAGTCGGCATCGGGGTCGCGGGGATCGTCGTGGTCTCGCCGCTGCTCCTGCCGCTGGTGCTCGCCGGCGCGTTCCTGGTGCCGGCCTACAACCTCGAGCTCGCCGGCGGCCGGTTCCACACCGACACCTGGTTCGCGCTCGCGTGGGGCGCCTTCCCGGCGTTCACCGGCTATTTCGTCAACGCGCTCACAATTCGGCCGGCCGGGATTCTGGTCGCGGCCGCGTGCTTTCTGCTGAGCGCTGCGCAGCGCCGGCTGAGCACGCCTGTCCGGCAGCTGCGACGCGACACGATCGAGGTGACGGGCACACAGACGCTGAGCGACGGCCGTGTCGTCGATCTGAGCAGGGAGCGGCTGTCGGACCCGCTCGAGGGTGCCCTCTCGTCGCTCTGGCTGGCGCTGGTGCTGCTTGCCGCCGGACTCGTGGTAGTGCGACTGTGAGCCCCGACCTTGCCGGCCGTGTAAGCCTCGATCTTGCCGGCCGCGCGCTGCTGCTCGACGCGCTCGGAACGATCGTGGAGCTCGAGCCTCCCGCGCCCGTGCTCGCAGCGCTGCTGCACGAGCGTTTCGGGATCCAGATCACGCAAACGCAGGCCGCAAACGCGATCCACGCTGAGATGGCCTATTACCGCACCCGTATGGCGGACGGACGAGACGCCGAGAGTGTCGCCGCGCTGCGCTGCGACTGTGCCGAGGTGCTGCGCGGCGTGCTTCCACCGGCTGCGCAACTGCGCGCGATCGACGGCGCGGTGATGACCGGGCTGCTGCTGGACACGCTTCGCTTCAGGCTGTTCCCGGATGCCCTGTACGCAATCGCCGGTGCTCGCGAAGCAGGCCTGCGAGTGGTCGTCGTCAGCAACTGGGACGCGCTGCTGCCGGAAGTTCTCGATGGGCTGGGGCTCTCGCAGCTATTGCACGGGATCGTCACCTCGGCACAGGTCGGCGCGCCGAAGCCCTCTGCCGCCGTGTTCTGCGCGGCGCTTGCGCTGGCCGGCGTGGAGCCGCACGAGGCGCTGCACGTCGGTGATAGCTTCGCCGACGATGTGATCGGCGCGCGCGAGGTGGGGATCGAGTCGATCCTGCTCCGGCGCGACGGTCAGCGCGGTCCGGCCGGTGTCGCCACGATCAAGTCGCTCGACGCCCTGGCCGCGCTCCGCAGAGCTGCGCCGAGTACCGGCGAGCCCTAACCTGGTCGAGCATGAGCAGTGCCCCGACGCCGCAGACCTACGAACAGCCGCCAAGCGAGCCGGCACCGCCGCCGCGTGGCGCGCAGGAGCGCGCGCCGGTCCCGCTGTGGACGGCTCCTGCGGCCCTTGCGCTCGGACTTTGCGGCGGCATCTTCGCGAGCATCTTCGTCACGCTGATCGGTTCCGCGTTCGGTTCGAGCACGGTCAATCCGACTCCCGCTGTGAGCCTCCTCTCGAGCTTTGTCTTCGATCTCGCGTTCGTCGCCGCGGCGTTGTACTTCACGGCGCTTCGGGGTCGCCCGCGCGCGGTCGACTTCGGTTACCGGCGGACGCCGTGGGGCACCGCGGTGAGCGCCTTCGTGATCGGCGGCGTCTCGTACTACGCAGTCAGCTACCTCTACGGAGCATTGCTTGACATCCACGGCAACGACAAGCTGCCGAGCTCATTCGGAGTGCAGACGAGCACCGTCGCGATGCTCGGAACGGCTGCGTTCGTGTGCGTGGTCGCGCCGATCTGCGAGGAGTTCTTCTTCCGCGGGTTCCTGTTCGGGGTGCTGTGCCAGATGCGGATCACGGTCGGCGGCCGCTCGCTCGGCCCCCTCGTGGCAGCTGTGATCACGGGGGTCCTGTTCGGACTCGCACACACGGGCTCCGTCTCCTCGAGCCAGTACCTGATCCCGCTCGGCTTTCTCGGGTTCGTGCTGTGCCTGGTGCGGTGGCGGACCGGCTCGCTATATCCGTGCATGGCGTTGCACTCGTTCAACAATGCGCTCGCGTTCGGCGTGCTGCTCGACTGGAGCGGCTCCGAGGTGATCGCTCTGCTGCTCGTCTCATGGGCGGCGATCGCCGTGCTCACGGGACCGCTGGCCGGACCGAAGCTCGAGACCGTGGGTCATGCTCATCTCTCGAGTTGATTTGAATTACTGTTAATCCATGCCACTCAACTTCCGCCCGGTGCATCGCACACATACCTCGAGCCGCAGCTGGGCGCTCGCGCTGGCGCTTTGCGCTGCGCTCGCGATGCCCGCGGCGGCAGCTGGCGCAGCGCCGGCCAACACCTCTACGAAGTCCTCGCCGGGGGAAACGACCCCCGCGGCCACGACTGCGGCCGCCGCAGCGACCACGTCTGCGCCGACCACGACTGCGGCGACCACGACTGCGCCGACCACGACTGCGCCGACCACGACTGCGCCGACCACGACTGCGCCGACCACGACTGCGCCGACCACGACTGCGCCGACCACGACTGCGCCGACCACGAATCCGCCGACCACGAATCCGCCGAAGCCGAAGCCGAAGCCGAAGCCGAAGCCGAAGCCGCCGGCAAGAGCGACGCCGACGCTTTACCTGAGTGGCCTGTTCTCGCTCGATAACCAGT
Organism: Solirubrobacteraceae bacterium; assembly: GCA_052147535.1. GTDB lineage: Bacteria > Actinomycetota > Thermoleophilia > Solirubrobacterales > Solirubrobacteraceae > Palsa-465. The sequence continues at coordinate 15,530 of JBKQKK010000330.1, forward strand.
CGGTCACGGTTCCCCAGCGCGCGGTCGAGCTGACCGGCGTCGTTCGGCCTTACGTGCCGGGCCAGTGGGTGATCCTCAAGGCTTATCTGAACGGCCGGCTGTTCAAGCTCGTGCATCTGCGGCTGAACGCGTCGCCGCGTCGCGTGTACGGCGGCTTTGACTGGGCGGTGAGCAGCCCCGGTTCCGGGAACGTGTCGATCGTGGTCGAGCACGCCGGCACCACAGGGCTGGCGGCCTTCACAGCCAGCCAAGGCTACGCGGCGCTTGACACGAACGTCGGGTTCGGCTCGACCGGGCGGTTCGTCGAGCTGGTCCAGCAGCGCCTGTCTGCGATGCACTTCTACATCCCACTGAGCGGCGTCTACGACCAGGGCACGGGTCTCGCGATTGATGCCTACCACCGGTTGCTGGGCTGGGGCACCTCGCAGCAGCTCGGTCCCGCGACAGTCAACGCCCTGCTCGACAACGTCGGCTCGTTCCCGATCCGCTTTCCCAACCAAGGGCGCCACGCCGAGGGCGATCTGTCAGATCAGCTGCTGGCGCTGGCCAACGGCTCCCAGGTCTACTGGATCCTTCCGATCAGCTCCGGCAAGCCCTCGACACCAACGATCCTGGGCTCCTATCAGGTCTACAGCCGCGTGCCCGGTTACCTTCCTGACGGAATGTACTATTCGGACTTCTTCATCCGCGGCTACGCGATCCACGGCTACGACCCCGCCCCCGACTATCCCGCGAGCCACGGCTGCATGCGGCTGCCGATCGTCGACGCGATCGCTGTCTACGGCTGGATGAACTACGGCGACTGGGTCGACACTTATTACACGTAGTTGGTAGGGCGCCGCACAGGCGTTTGCCGGTGCGGCAACTACCATCCTCGGGGTGGAACGAGCCAACGCTGACGAGCGCTTGCTGGCGGTTCTCCGCGAGCACGCCCTGGTGATCGGCGAGGTTGTGCTCACCAGCGGTCGCACGGCTCAGTACTTGGTCGACGCCAAGCGCGCGATCCTGCGGCGGGACGGATTTGAGGCGCTCGCCGAGCTGGTTGCGCGTCAGGCGCAGGCGTGGGGCGCAACCGCTGTCGGCGGGATGACGATGGGAGCCGATCCGATCGCGTGTGCGGCGCTCGCCGGCGGCGCCGACGTGAAGGCCTTCTTCGTTCGCAAGGAGGCCAAGCAGCACGGCCTCTCACGCCGGATCGAGGGGCCGCCGCTGAGCGTCGCGGACCGTTGCATGCTGGTCGAGGACGTTGTGACGACCGGCGGCTCCACGATCGCGGCGCTGCAGGCGCTGCGCGCAGAGGGCCACGGCGTGTGCGGGGTGCTCGCGATCTGCGACCGCCTGGCGGGCGGCGCCGCCACGATCGAGCAGGCCGCCGGTGCGCCGTTCGTGGCGCTGACGACGATCGACGACGTCTATCCGGAGCGCCCCGATCGCGCGAGCCCTTAGCGGACACAACCGAGCATTCGGGGCTTGCGCCAATGTGCCCCCGGCAGGAATCGAACCTGCATCCCGCGCTTAGGAGGCGCGTGCTCTGTCCATTGAGCTACGAGGGCCAGGATTGGGAGCGTAGCCGCCGCGCGCGCTTCATTGTGGCGGGGTTAAACGTTCCGGTGAAGCTGGTTGGTTTGCTGGCAAAGCGCCTCTGCGTGTGGTATCTCACATCGGATGGAGCGAGCGACGAGCGAGGTACACGCACTGCGGTCCGCTGAGGGCCGGGAAGGTAATCTGCTAAGCCCGTGAGCGCCGGCGCTCCAGAGCTGCTGCTCGAACTCGAGCCGAGGGCCGACAACATCGAGGTCGTTCAGGGTGACATCGTCGCCCTGTCCCCGCGTCAGTTGTTCTGGCGACGCTTTCGCGCGGACCGGGTAGCGCTCGTTTCGGCGATCTTCATCGTGGTCCTGATCATCGTCGCGATTTTGGCGCCATTGCTGGTAGCGCTAATCGGCGTGCGCGGACCCGACGCGCAAAACTCGAATCTGACGAACGCTTTCGGCAGCCCGACCGGACCAACGTCGGCTGACCCGTTTGGGGTCGACGCGCTCGGTCGCGACATCCTCTCGCGAGTGATCTACGGCGCGCGCGTGTCGCTGATCGTCGGGATCGTGGGTACCGGGATAGCCGCGTTGGTGGGCACCGTGATCGGTCTGCTGGCCGGCTACTACCGCGGCTGGACCGACACGACCATCTCCCGGATGGTCGACGTGTTCCTGGCCTTCCCGGTGCTCGTGCTCGGCCTCGGGATCGGCGCCGCCTGCGGTGTTCGGGGCTGCCTCAGCGGCATCATCCAGCCGGGGCTCGGCGTCGTCATCTTCATCGTCGCGCTCAGCAGCTTCACCTACATCACGCGGATCGTGCGCGGCCAGGTGCTGTCGCTGCGCGAGAAGGAGTTCGTCGAGGCCGCCCGCTCCCTCGGCGCCTCGAACCGCAGGATCCTGTTCCGCGAGATCTTGCCGAACCTGCTCGCGCCGCTGATCGTCTACTCGACGCTTCTGATTCCGGTCAACATTCTGCTCGAGGCGGCGCTTTCGTTCCTCGGCGTGGGGGTCCGGCCGCCGACCGCGAGTTGGGGTGAGCTGATCTCGGAGTCGCAGAAGTACCTGCCCGGGGCTTGGTGGTACATGCTGTTCCCCGGCGGCGCTCTGCTGCTGACGGTGGTTGCGTTCAACTTGTTCGGCGATGGGCTGCTTGATGCGCTCAACCCTCGGGCGGATCGGTGAGCAGACGTATTTCGGGCGCGGTTTGCGTCCGCTTCCAATCAAGAGGAGTAACTAAATGAAAAGCTACCGCGGTGCAGTGCTCGCGGCAGTAGTCGGGCTTCTGGCCCTCGGTGTGGCGGCATGCGGGTCGAGCAGCAGCGCAAGCGGCAGCGGCTCGGCCAGCGCCAGCACGCCTGGGGCGCTTCCACTGAAATCCGGCGAGAACCCCGTCGGCCAGACCCTTTACGGCAAGAAGCGGGGCGGCACGCTGACCGTCTACTCATCTGAGGACTTCGAGCACCTCGATCCGGGCGAGGCCTACTTCGTGGCGGACTACGCGGTGATGTACGCGACGCAGCGTCCGCTGTTCGTGTACCCGCCGAACTCGGCTACGACGCTCGTGCCGGATCTCGCCACGGCGGTTCCGACCGTCGCCAACGGCGGCATCACGAACGGCGGCCTGACCGTCACGGTCCACATCCAGCCGAACGTGAGATTCAGCCCGCCCGTGAACCGGGTCGTGACCTCGGCCGACGTCGCGTATGCGATCGAGCGCGGGGCAAACCCGAACGTTGCCAACCCGTACTTCGTTCCCTACTTCGGAGACCTCGTCGGGGCGGCGAGTGCCAAGGGTGGTCCGATCCCGGGCATCTCGACCCCGAACAGCACGACGATCGTGTTCAAGCTGACCAAGCCGACCGCGTCGGTGCTGATCGGTGCGCTCAGCCTGCCGCTGTCCGCGCCGGTCCCCGAGTCGTTCGCGGGGCCGATGGACAAGCACAGCCCGACCACCTACGGCTCGAGCGCCGAAGTTGCAACCGGCCCGTACATGATCGAGGCGAACCCCACGACGGGCGTGTTCGCCGGCCTCGGCTACCAGACCGGCAAGTCGTTGACGCTCGTGCGCAACCCGAACTGGGATCCGAGCTCCTACACGTCTCTGTACAAGCCGCCGGCCTACCTCGACCGGATCAACGTCAACATCGGCGAGGATGCGACCGTGATCGGCCAGCAGGTGCTGAAGGGCTCTGAGTCGATCCAGCTCGACACGCCGGCGCAGTCGATCGTGGAGGATGCCTACGAGAACTATCCCTCCCAGATCACGTTCACGCCGGGGTCGGGCACCCACTACGGCGGTCTCGATACCCAGCACGGCCCGTTCGTGAACGTCGACCTGCGCCGTGCGGTGTGGGCGGCAATCGATCGTGAGGCGATCGTCAAGGCTCGCGGCGGCTCGCTGGTCGCGGCACCGCTGACGCATTTCCTGACTCCGGGCACCGACGGCTATCTGCAGGCCGGCGGCGCGGCGGGGCCGAGCTACCCGTGGAACGCCGATCTGGACGGCAACCTCGCGGTGGCCCAGAAGTACATGAAGCTCGCCGGGTACCCGAGCGGGAAGTATACGGGCACCGACGTGATCCAAGTGGTAGCTGGCAACAACAGCAACGCCCCGGCGATCGCGCTGATCATCGTTGGCGCGCTCAACGAGCTCGGGTTCAAGACGCACCTGAGCGAGGTTGACCAGTCGGTGATGTACGCGAAGTACTGCGGCGTGCCCAAGCAGGAGATCGACGTGTGTCCTTCATCCGGCTGGAACCGGGACTTCGACAACCCGCTGACGGTGCTGTACGTGCCGTTCAACGGCGCGGCGATCACCTCGACGAACAACGTTAACTGGAGTCAACTCAACGACCCGCAGATCAATGCCGCGATGAACAAGGCAGCATTGATCATCAATCCGACCCAGGCGGCACAAGCGTGGGCGAACATCGACAAGCAGCTCGTCTACATCGCCGCCGGGCTGCCCGAGACGTTCGACAGCCAGGCGAACATCGAGAGCTCTGACGTCGCCGGCGTCAATCAGCTCTGGGACAACGGCGAGTGGGACTTCCAGTTCACCTCGCTGAAAAACCCGTAGAGGACGCAGCCCTTGACCCCCGCCCGCGGGCGGGGGTCAAGGGCCTGGACGATGACCAAACCGACGCCGACACGATGACCGCGTACATCATCCGCCGCCTTCTATGGGGCATCCTTCTGCTGTTCCTGGTGAGCGCGCTGACATTCCTGTTCTTCAACATCTTCCCGTCGGCCAACCCCGCGCAGCTGCGCGCCGGCCGCAACGCGAGCCCGGCGGTGATCCATCACCTGACCGTTGAGCTTGGGCTCAACAAGCCCGTCTACACACAGTTCTTTGACTACATGAAGGGCATCATCCTGCACTTCAACCTCGGCTACAGCTACTACAGCCAGCAGTCGGTGCTGAGCCTGATCATCAACCGGCTGCCGGCGACGATCTCGCTGACCGTCGGCGCGGTTGTGCTATGGGTCGTGATCGGGATCCCGATCGGGATCATCTCTGCGATCAAGCGCGGGAAGCTGATGGACCGCGCCGCGATGGGCACGGCACTCGTGTTCATCTCGATGCCGGTGTTCTGGCTCGGGCTGATCGTCCTGCTGCTGTTCGCTTCGGACATCGGCAAGTTCCCGATCTTCCCCGGTGCCGGCTCCTACGTCGGCCTGACGACCAACCCCGTGAAGTGGTTCGAGTCGCTGATCCTGCCCTGGTTCGTGCTTGCCGCCACGCAGGCTGCGATCTACTCGCGGCTACTGCGCGGCAACCTGCTCGAGGTGATGGGCGAGGATTACATCCGCACCGCCCGCGCGAAGGGCCTGCCGGAGCGGACGGTGATCTGGCGCCACGGCGTCCGTTCCGCGATCACCCCGGTCGTGACCGTGATCGGGATCGACATCGCGGCGCTGCTGGGCGGCGCGGTCCTCACCGAGACGGTGTTCGGGATCCATGGGATCGGGCTGCTCAACTACAACGCGATCTCCAACTCGGACATCCCAATCGTGCAGGGGACGGTGCTGCTCGCGGCGATGTTCGTCGTGATCGCCAACATCGTCGTCGACATCGGCTACGCATTCCTCGACCCCCGGGTGCGGTACTCGTGAGCGAGCCGCTGCTGAGCGTGCAGGACCTGCGCGTCTCGTTCAACACCCAGGACGGCGTCGTGCACGCTGTCGATGGGATCTCCTACGAGGTCGAGGCCGGCAAGACGCTCGGGATCGTGGGCGAGTCAGGATCGGGCAAGAGCGTGTCGTCGCTGACCACGCTTGGCCTCACGCGGGGCCGCAACGCGGTCATCGAAGGCCGGATGCTGTTCGCGGGCAACGACCTCGTGGCGATGTCTGAGGAGCAGCTGCGAAGGATTCGCGGCAATCAGATCTCGATGATCTTCCAGGACCCGCTCTCGGCGCTACACCCGTTCTATCGCGTCGGCTCACAGTTGATCGAGGCGGTGCTCACCCATCGCCGCGTCTCCAGGTCGGCCGCGCGCGCTCGCGCGATCGAGCTGCTGGAGCTGGTCGGGATCCCCGACCCGCTGCGGCGAGTCGACGCCTACCCGCACGAGTTCTCGGGCGGCATGCGTCAGCGTGCGATGATCGCGATGGCGCTGGCGAACGAGCCGAAGCTGCTGATCGCCGACGAGCCGACGACCGCGCTCGACGTCACAGTTCAGGCTCAGATCCTGGCGCTGATGGAGGATCTGCAGAGACGCCTGGGGATGGCGATCATCATCATCACCCACGATCTCGGGGTGGTCGCCGAGATCGCGAACGAGATCGCGGTCATGTACGCGGGGAGGATCGTCGAGCGCGCCAGCACGCGGGACATCTTCAACTCCCCGCAGCATCCCTACACCTGGGGGCTGCTGAGGTCGATCCCGCGCCTGGACACGCCGCGCGGGGACGAGCTGGTCCCGATCGCGGGCCGGCCGCCGAGCCTGATCGTCCGCCCGCCAGGCTGCTACTTCCATCCGCGCTGCCCGTACGTGCAAGAGACGCACAAGCAGATCGACCCGCGGCTCGAGCCGGTTCCCGGATCGCCTGAGCACCAGGTGGCCTGCCTGCTCGGCGTGGAGGTCCGTACGAGCATCTGGCGGGCATTGGCAGCTGGCCAGTCGCAGGACGCGGCACGCAGGCTTGCGCAGGCTCCCAAGGTGGCAGGCGCGGTGACACCGCAGCTCGCGCAGGAGGTCAGCGAGTGAGCGCGGTCGCGCCGACTCCCCTGATCCAGCTGCGAAACGTCACCAAGCACTTTCCGATCAAGAGCGGGGTGCTGATCCAGCGCCAGACCGGGGCGGTCAAGGCCGTCGATGGTGTCTCGCTCGAGGTGATGCGCGGCGAGACGCTCGGGATCGTCGGCGAGACCGGCTGCGGCAAGAGCACGACCGCGCGGCTGATCGTGCGCCTGCTCGATCCCACCTCCGGCGAGATCATTTTCGACGGCGAGAACATCGCTGCCTACAAGGGCGCCAAGCTGAAGGCGATGCGGCGCGAGCTGCAGATGATCTTCCAGGATCCCTACTCGTCGCTGAACCCGCGCAAGACGGTCGGCTCGATCATCGCCGAGCCGTTCGTGATCCATCGACTGCTGCCGGGATCGGGCGAGCGCAAGCAGCGGGTGCAGGAGCTGATGGACCGCGTCGGGCTCAATCCCGAGCATTACAACCGCTACCCGCACGAGTTCTCCGGCGGTCAGCGTCAGCGGATCGGCGTGGCGCGCGCGATCGCGCTGGCGCCGAAAGTGCTGGTCGCCGATGAGCCGGTGTCGGCGCTCGACGTGTCGATTCAGGCGCAGGTGCTGAATCTGCTGCGCGATCTGCGCCGCGATATGGGGCTGACGCTGATCTTCATCGCGCACGACCTGTCGGTCGTGCGCCACATGTGCGATCGCGTTGCGGTGATGTACCTTGGGAAGGTCGTGGAGCTTGCCTGGAGCGACGATCTCTACAGCACCCCGCGCCACCCATACACCGGCGCGCTCTTGTCGGCAGTGCCGGTGCCTGAGGCTCCTGAAAGCAAGCGCGAGCGGCTGCTGCTCTCCGGCGATGTGCCGAGCCCGGCCAATCCGCCCTCGGCGTGCCGTTTCCACACCCGCTGTCCGAAGGCGCAGGAGATCTGCTCGCAGGAGGAGCCGCCGTTCACCGGCAAGGGTCAGAGCACGCTCGCTGCCTGCCACTTCCCGCTCACGACCGAGGAGATCGCGAAGCTACTACCGCAAGCGCTGGCTAAATAGCGGAGCGCGGCACTCTGTGACGCGGGTGCGTGCACGTCGCGGCCCGCGGGCCGCGACTTTCTACTCGTCCTCGTGCTCCTCGTCCTCGGCGTAGAGCGACTCGGCGGCCAGTTCGCCGCCGCGCCTGTCCCACAACTTGACGTCGAGGAAGTCGCCGCGATAGTTGTCCGGCGCGATCAGCGTGAAGCGCTCCTCGATGATCTCGCACTGGTCCACCGCAAGGTTCGCTAGCTCCGCGGTGACGAGCACGCCACCCGGGATCATCGGTACGCCCCACACCAGCGTCATCTCGGCGGTCGTGCCCTGCTCACCGCGCCAGCTGCCGATCACCTCGTCGTTGAGGTCGAGCTTCCAGTCCGGGTTGGTTTCGGCGAGCTCGTTGGTGAAGTCCGCGTACGCCACGAAGTCGCCCGGGGCTCTGGAGCCCTCGCCAGCTTCGGCGAACGAGACGAAGCCGAACAGCTCGTAGCCTTCACTCGTGCGAGCCACACCCGGCACGTACGTGCGGCCCGCGTAGGTCCGGTCCGGGAACCACTTGATCTCGCCGGGCGTGCCGATCTGCTCGTCCTCGCTGTCGATCTCCACGCAGGCGGCGATAAAGTGCTGTCGCAGCGTGTCAGCCCAGCGGCCGTACGGGAGCGCGTCCTGCGGCGGCTCCGCTGCGAAGCTGATCACGAAACGGTCGGTCGGAGGCATTCCTGCGGGAGCGTACACGCTCCGCCGCGGTACAAGCCGCGGGCCCTAAAACGCGCCGCGTCGAGAGAAGACTGCAGGGATCGTCTTGATCAGGATCGACAGATCAAGGAACACCGACCACTGCTCCAGATACAGGAAGTCGAGGCGTACCAGGTCATCGAAGTCGAGCTCCGAGCGCCCCGAGACCTGCCACAGCCCGGTGATCCCAGGCAGCACCAGGTAGCGCTTCTTGTGCCATTCCTCGAGCCGCTCGAAGTCACGTGTCGGCAGCGGCCGGGGACCGACCATCGACATCTCCCCCCGAACCACGTTGACGAGCTGGGGGAGCTCGTCGAGCGAGAAGCGGCGCAGGACACGGCCCACCTTTGTCAGGCGCGGATCGTCGCGGATCTTGAACAGGGCGCCGGACTGCTCGTTGCGCGATTCGAGGTCGACCTGGATCTGATCGGCGTGCTCGCGCATCGTGCGGAACTTGAAGCACGAGAACGGCTTGCCGCCGATTCCGGGTCGCACGGAGCGGTAGATCGTCGGGCCGCGCGAGCTGAGCCTCACGGCGAGCGCGATCACCGCCAGCAGCGGCGACAGGACGGCGAGCGCGAGCAACGCCAAGGTGAGGTCGAAGCTGCGCTTCAGCGCGTAGTCGATGCCCTCGAACACGGGCGGTCGCAGCCGGAACAGCGGTACGCTCTCGCCCGGCACGAACTCGGCACGGTCGATCAGGATCTCCATCGTCGACGGTGCCACATGCACGTTCACCCCGCGCTCGTGGCAGAGGTCGACGAGCTCGACGGCCTGTGCCTGGGGGAATGCGGGATCGGCGATGATCACCTCCTCGATGCGCTCACGGGCGATGACATCAGGCAGATCCGGCAGTCTGCCGAGCGATTTGAGACCGTTCTCCGGGCGCGGGATCAGCGATATGTAGCCGATGATGTCGACGTTCGTGCGGGCTCGGCCTGAGAGCGCGTGAGCGACTGCTTCGATCTGATGCCCCGCGCCAACGATCAGCGCGCGCCGCCGGTAGCCGGCCTTGGCCAGCAGCCAGCCGGTGGTGACCGTGTGCAGGTAGCGCAGCGCGCCGATGTACACGCTGCCGAAGATCAGCGAGCCGTAGAAGATGTAGTAGCTGGAGAACTTCTGGCCGCTGGCGAGCGCGAACACGAGCGCGATCAACGTGGTCGCCAGCAGCGCCGAGATGATCTTGCCGATCCCCGGTCGGCGCGGCCGGTCCGAGTACAGATCGACCCGTGCGAACATCAGCACCGTAACCAGATACGCGAACGGGGTCCAATGGTGCGCCTCGGTCCACGCGACCGCGACGCTGTAGTGCCCGCGCAGCGTCAGCTTGAACAGGAGCGCCGTGCTCAGCGCGGCGACGACGCCGATGTAGTCGAGCACCAGCAGCGACAGCACCCGCGCGACGCGCCGGGCCGTCTCGAGCTTGAGCAGGAACGAGAGCACCGGCGGCCGTTTGCGCCGGATGTCATGCTCGGGTCGCTCGGGTGGCGACTGCAATAGTTCGCCCGCGGGCGAACGGTGCTTCGCGCCGCTGGGCGCCTCTGTCTGGATGCCGCTCACGCCTCTGTCTCGACCCCGCTCGCGTTGATATTGGGACAGCGACCTGGTTTTCTAACGGTAGCGTCAGCCTGAAGTTCCGGGTTTGCCGCCGGTCCGCGGGCCTAACCTAACGCGGGTCTCCGACGAGGTTGTCCGTGCCGGCCTGCGCGATCGTGCGTCGCAAGCCCTCCTGCAGCTGCACCGCCGGCTCCCAGCCGAGCACTTGGCGGGCCAGCGAAATGTCCGGCTGGCGGACCTGCGGGTCATCGGTCGGCAGCGCCTGGAAGACGATCTCGGACTTCGAGCTGGTCACCGCGACCACCTCCTCGGCGAGCTGCAAGAGCGTGAACTCGTTCGGGTTGCCGATGTTGACCGGCTCGTGGTAGCCGGACTCGGCCAGGGCGATGATGCCTCTGATCAGGTCCGACACGAAGCAGAACGAGCGCGTCTGAGAGCCATCGCCGAAGACGGTGAGCGGCCGGTCCTGCAATGCCTGGCGCAGGAACGTTGGGATCGCGCGTCCATCGTGCGGGCGCATCCGCGGCCCGTAGGTGTTGAAGATCCGGACGATCGCCGTGTCGACCCCCTGCTGGCGGTGATAGGCCATCGTCAGCGCCTCCGCGTAGCGCTTGGCCTCGTCGTACACGCCGCGCGGCCCGATCGGGTTGACGTGGCCCCAGTAGCTCTCGGGCTGCGGGTGGATCTTCGGATCGCCGTAGACCTCGCTGGTCGAGGCTGTCAGGAAGCGTGCGCGATGCCGCTTGGCGAGGCCGAGCGTGTGGTGCGTCCCGTAGGAGCCGACCTTCAGCGTGTGCAGCGGCAGTCGCAAATAGTCGATCGGCGAGGCCGGTGAGGCCAGGTGGTAGACGAAGTCGACCGGCTCGGCGACGAAGTAAGACTCGATGATGTCGACATTGAGATGGACGAACGAATCGCTGCGGATGTGCTCGATGTTGGTCAGCGAGCCGGTTTCGAGGTTGTCGACGCAGATCACGCGGTGGCCGCGGGCGAGCAGCTCATCGCACAGATGCGATCCAAGGAATCCGGCGCCGCCGGTAACCAAGCATGTGGGCATGATCGGCAATCTACCCTGGCCGGTGGTGCAAGCGACGTCTAGCCAGTGCTCGTCGCCAATAGAGTTCACTCCCGATGAAAGCCCACGAGGAGGAGAAGCCATGGCCGCAGAGCGCTTCGTGAAGCAACTCGGAGAGCAGATCGGGTACGAGTTCGGCGCTTCCCAGCAGTACATCGCCAACGCCGTCTACTACGACGCCCAGACGCTGCCGCGCCTCGCGGCGTTCTTCTACGCGCAGGCGGTCGAGGAGCGCAACCACGCGATGATGATGGTCCGATACCTGCTCGACGTCGATGCCGCGGCGTCGATCCCGGGCGTTGACGCGCCGGAGACGACGTTCGCCGACATCGCCGCCCCGGTGCAGCTAGCGCTCGACCAGGAGAAGCGAGTCAGCGACCAGATCGCCGCGCTGGCCGGCGCCGCGCGCGAGGAGGGGGACTACCAGAGCGAGCAGTTCATGCAGTGGTTCCTAAAGGAGCAGGTGGAGGAGGTCTCCTCGATGTCGTCGCTGCTCGCGGTGGTGACGCGGTCGATCCAGACGCCGATGGTCATCGAGGACTACCTCAATCGCGAGCATGCCGCGGAAGCCGGGGATCCAACGGCGCCGCCGGCAGCCGGCGGGGCGCTTTAGGCGTCGCGCCGGCCGGCCACCGGCCCAGCTCGTGCTTCCAGATCGGCGCCTGCGCCTTGATCTCGTCGATGATCTCGCGCGCCCCCGCGAACGCCTCCCCACGATGCGGAGCCGAAGCGGCGACCGCCACCGAGGGCTCGGATAGCGGCACCGTGCCGATCCGGTGCTCGGCCGCCGCGGCGCTCAGACCGTGGCGCTCGATCGCCGCGGCAACGATCTCGGCCAGCTTGCGCTCGGCCATCTCGACGTACGCCTCGTAACACAGCTCAGGGACCTCCCGCGTGACCCCGAGAAAGGCGACCACGGCGCCAGCGCGGGGGTCACGGACCGCATCTAGCAACGGATCGAGCGACAGCGGCTCAGTGCTGATGCGGACGTGGGCTCGGCGTGTCGCGCCGCCGGTATCTGAACCGCCCGACACGGGCGGGATCAGCGCCAGCTCGTCCCCGGCCCGCAGCGTCGCCTCCGGCTCGGCGTATTCGCGGTTAACGGCCATCACGACCGGGATCCCATCGGTCAGCCAGCCGAGCGCCTCGAGCGCCTCGGCCACGCTCGCGCCATCGGGCAGCTCAAGGGCAACCTCGCCGGCGCGTGCGCGCTCCCGCAGCATCGCGAACAGCCGTACGCGGACGTCCATCTATCCACAAGGCTAACGATGTTGGCGGCTGGTTAGCGGATGGGCCGCGGTCGCGGTCTTTGCCTATGCTGCGCGTTTCCAATCGTCAACTCGGAGGAGACCGATGAACAGCAGGTCTGGACGCTGGTACTTCCTCGCCGTGGCACTGAGCGCGGCGACGATCGCGGGCTGCGGGAGCAGCAGCTCGTCGAGCTCGAGCTCGTCCTCGGGCTCCAGTGCATCCTCGACGTCGACTACGACGTCGTCCGGCGCTGTTGCCTCGGTCGAGGCACTGGTCCCAGCCGCGATCAAGTCGAAGGGCGCAATCAACGTCGCCGCCGACGCGACCTACGCGCCCAACGAGTTCATCGGATCCGACGGGCACACGGTGGTCGGGATGGACGCCGACCTTGCAAAGGCGCTCGCCACGGTCATGGGCCTGAAGGCGAACGTCGTCAACGCGACGTTCGACACGATCATCCCGGGCCTCGCCGCCGGCAAGTACGACATGGGCGCATCGTCGTTCACTGACACGAAGGCGCGCGAGAAGGTACTCAACTTCGTCGACTACTTCCTCGCGGGCACGTCCTTCTTCACGAAGTCACAGGGGGGCACCGACGTCACCGGGCTCGCCAACTTGTGCGGCAAGTCGGTATCGGTCGAGAGCGGCACCACCGAGGAGACCGATGCGCAGGGCCAGAGCCTCAAGTGCACGAAGGCCGGCAAGGCGAAGGTCAACGTGCTCGTGTTCCCGACCCAGACCGACGCCAACCTGGCGCTGTCCAGTGGTCGCGCGCAGCTGTCGATGGCCGACTCGCCGGTCGCCGCTTACCAGATCAAGCAAGCGGGCGGCGCGTTCAAGATCACCGGCCAGACCTACGGGACGGCTCCGTACGGGCTCGCGCTCTCGAAGAGCGGCGGTCTCGACAAGGCAGTGCTGGCAGCGCTGCAGGAGCTGATGAGCAATGGCACCTACACGTCGATCCTCTCGAAATGGGGGATCCAGGCGGGCGCGATCCCGGCCTCGCAGGTGAAGATCAACGGGGCGACGAGCTAGCGGAAGGTCGCTGAACTGGGGTCTCTGAGATGAGCATCTCTGAGCCATCCGGTGAAGGCACGGGACGGCCCGAGGAGATCCGGGCCGTCCCGGTCCGGCGTCCGGGCAGATGGATCGCGGCGGCGATCGTGCTGGTGGTCGTGGCGTCATTCGTCCGTTCGATCATCACCAACCCGAACTTCAAGTGGAGCATCGTCGGGCAGTACCTGTTCGATTCGCGCGTGCTGCACGGCGTCTTGACGACCGTCTATCTGACCGTCATCTCGATGGTGGCGGGAATCGTCCTGGGGGTCGTGATGGCGGTCATGCGGCTCTCGCCCAACCCGATCGTGTCCGGTGCGAGCTGGCTCTACATCTGGTTCTTCCGTGGCACGCCATTGCTCGTGCAGGTGCTGTTCTGGGGCTTCGTCGCGGCGCTCTATCCGACCATCTCGATCGGGATCCCGTTCGGGCCCTCGTTCATCAATGCGAATGCGAACCAGCTGGTGACGACGTTCGTCGCGGTCGTGCTCGCGTTCAGTCTGAACGAGGGTGCCTACATGGCGGAGATCGTGCGTGCCGGGATCATCTCGGTCGACGAAGGGCAGCGCGAGGCCGCGAACGCACTGGGGATGAGCCGTCTGCAGACGATGCGCTTGATCGTGCTGCCGCAGTCCATGCGGGTGATCATCCCGCCGACCGGCAACGAGACGATCTCGATGTTGAAGAACACCTCGCTGGCATACGTGGTGGCGTTTACCGAGCTGCTCTACTCGGTCGTTCAGATCTATGACGTCAACTACCAGACGATCCCCCTGCTGATCGTTGCCAGTATCTGGTATCTGGTGCTGACGAGCATTTTGTACGTGGGCCAGTACTTCATCGAGCGCCGCTATGGGCGCGGGTTCTCGCGGGCCCAGCAGGCGTCGCTGCGGGAGCGCTGGTTCAGTTTCGGAGGAGGCTTGTCTTGACCGATCCGATGGTCAAGGCCGAGGCTGTCCACAAGCGCTTCGGACGCCTCCAGGTCCTGAAGGGCATCAGCGTCGAGGTCCAGAAGGGCGAGGTCATGTGTCTGCTGGGTCCCTCCGGATCGGGCAAGTCGACGTTCCTGCGCTGCATCAATCACCTCGAGAAGATCAACGCCGGCCGGCTTTCGGTCGACGGCGAACTCGTCGGCTATCGCGAGGCGGGCGGCAAGCTGCACGAGCTGCACGAGCGCGATAGCGCCCGCAAGCGCGCGCAAATCGGAATGGTCTTCCAGCACTTCAACCTGTTTCCGCACATGACCGCGCTGGAGAACGTCACGCTCGCACCGGTTCACGTGATGAAGGTGTCTCGTGACGAAGCGCGCTCGCGCGGCCGTGCTCTGCTTGAAAGGGTCGGCCTCGCCGACAAGCTGAGCGTCTACCCGGTCGCCCTCTCAGGCGGGCAGCAGCAGCGCGTCGCGATCGCTCGGGCGCTGGCGATGGCGCCCAAGCTGATGCTGTTCGACGAGCCGACCTCGGCGCTCGACCCCGAACTGGTCGGCGAGGTGCTAGATGTGATGCGCGGGCTCGCCAAGGATGGGATGACGATGATCGTCGTCACGCACGAGATGGGGTTTGCACGCGAGGTCGCCGACACCGTTGTGTTCATGGACGGCGGCGTGGTGGTCGAGTCCGGGCCGCCGTCCGAGCTGCTCGGCGCGCCCAAGAACGAGCGTACGAAGTCGTTCCTGTCCAAGGTTCTGTAGGAAACCGTCGGGCCGGTGCCCTGCTTTGCGGCGTAACCTCCCGCCGATGGACGACCACGAGCCTCAAGAGCATCCAACGATTGCGCCGATCGTAGGCCCCGACGACCCGCGCCACTTCACAGATTCGGGGATCGAGATCAAGGCGCTTTACACCGAGGCGGACCTGCCTGCCGGGCTGCGAGAAGCCCTCGGCGAGCCGGGCTCATACCCGTACACGCGCGGCGTCCACGCCGACATGTACCGCAAGCAGCTCTGGACGATGCGTCAGTACGCAGGCTACGCGAGCGCCAAGGAGTCCAACGAGCGCTACCGCTACCTGCTCGAGCACGGCTCCACCGGCCTGTCTATGGCGTTCGACCTCCCGACCCAGCTGGGCCTCGATTCCGATGACCCGCGCTGCCTGGGCGAGGTTGGTCGCACCGGCGTTGCGATCGACACGCTCGACGACATGCGGACCGCGTTCGACGGGATCCCGCTGGATCGGGTGTCCACGTCGATGACGATCAACGCTCCGGCGAGCGTGCTGCTGCTGCTCTACGAGCTGGTCGGCGAGGAGCAGGGAGTACCCAGCCGGCAGCTTCGCGGTACGACCCAGAACGACATCCTCAAGGAGTACATCGCGCGCGGAAACTTCATCTACCCGCCAGACGGCGCGATCAGGCTGACCACCGATCTGTTCTCCTACTGCAAGGAGAACGTGCCGAAGTGGAACACGATCTCGATTAGCGGATACCACTTCCGTGAGAAGGGTTGCTCGGCGGTGCAGGAGGTCGGCTTCACGCTCGCCAACGGGATCGCCTATGTGCAGGCGGCGCTTGACGCGGGACTCGCGGTCGACGAGTTCGCGCCGCGCCTGGCGTTCTTCTTCAACGGCCACAACAACGTCTTCCAGGAGGTCGCGAAGTTCCGGGCAGCGCGGCGGATGTGGGCGCAGATCATGCGCGAGCGCTTCGGCGCCAAGGACGAGCGCTCGTGGCGGCTGCGTTTCCACACGCAGACCGGCGGCGTCACGCTGACCGCACAGCAGCCTGAGAACAACATCGTCCGCGTCGCGCTGCAGGGTTTCGCGGCGGTCTGCGGCGGCACCCAGTCGCTGCACACCAACGGCTTCGACGAAGCGCTCGCGCTGCCAACTGAGCACGCTGCCAAGATCGCGCTGCGCACGCAGCAGATCATCGGCCACGAGTCGGGCGCCAGTGACAGCGTCGACCCGTTCGCGGGCTCCTACTACGTCGAGGCGCTGACCGACGAGATCGAGCGCAACGCGCAATGGCTGATCGACAAGGTCGACGAGCTTGGCGGCTCGGTCAACGCGATCGAGTTCATCAAGAACGAGATCGAGGAGTCGGCGTTCGGCTACCACGAGCGCTACCGCATCGGACAGGACATCGTTGTCGGCGTCAACAAGTTCGTCCAGGAGGAGCTCGAGGTGCCAGATCTCCTGCGCGTCGATCCGGAGTCCGAGCGCGAACAGGTCGCGCGCTTGAAGGCGTTCAAGACCAACCGCGACCAGGCGCTGGTGGCGCGGCGCCTCGACGAGGTCCGCCAGGCGGCCGGCGGGGCGGACAACCTGCTGCCGTTTCTGCGTCAGGCGCTGAAGGACCGCTGCTCGATGGGGGAAGTCTGCGCGGCGATGCGCGACATTTTTGGGCGCTACCAGCCCGTCAATTGAGATACCCGGACGGCCGGCCCGCGGGCCGGCCGCTTGCAGCGCAGCGACGACTGGAGGACTGGAGCGCCTGTTGGCGAAACTTCTCACCATGAGTGAGCATCAAGCCGCACGCACGCTGGTCAAGTCCGCGCCGGAGCTGTGGGAAGCCTGTAGCGAGGAGTCCTCACTCGCTCGCCATCTCAAGCCCTTCGGCGAGATCCGGATCACGCGACTCGAGCCTGAAACCGCCGTAGCCTGGGAGGGCGACTGTACTAGCGGCACGGTGAGGCTCGAGCCATCTGGCTGGGGAACGCGCGTGACGCTGACCGCGCGCGCGATCGACGCTCCGGGAGAGGGGATCCACGCCGAGCCGGAGCCGGAGCCGGAGCCGGAGGTTGAACCTCAGCGGGAGGTCGAGTCGACGGTGCTGGCGGTCGAGGCACCGGTGCGGGAGGTCGAGCCGACGGTGCTGGAAGTCGAGCCGGCGATGCCGGAGGTCGAGGCACCGGTGCGGGGGGTCGAGCCGCCGATGCCGTATGCCGAAGTGTCGCAACCCCCGCTTCCCACCCCGAAACCGCATCGCCCGCGCTTCTGGGCGCGCCTGCGCGGCCGGCACCGCGCCGGCGCAACGCTCGAGCCGGTCGCGGTCGCCGTCGTAGAGCCGGCGCCTGAGCCGGTCGTGGTCGTCGTCGCGGAGCCGGCGCCTGAGCCGGTCGTGGTCGCCGTCGCGGAGCCGGCGCCTGAGCCGGTGGTGGCTGTAGAGCCGGCGCCTGAGCCGGTCGCCGTCGCGGAGCCGCCCACTGAGCGGGTTGCGATCGCCGAGCCCGATCTGCTTGCGGAACCGTCTGCCGGGTTCGACCCGGTGGCGGCTCTGACCGAAGCGCTAGACAGCCTCGGACGGGCGCATCATCGCCCGTTCTCACGCGGCTGATCGCGGGCGACGCTCGCAAGCCCAGCGACGCTAGACTAGCCCATCGGAATGCGTGATAGAGCACCGGACACCTTCGCGGAGAAGCTCGAGCAGCTTCAAGAATTGAAGTACGAGGCGATCCATGCGGGCACCGAGGACGCGGTCGCCAAGCAGCACGCCAAGGGCAAGTACACGGCGCGGGAACGGATCGAGAAGCTACTCGATCCGGGTTCCTTCCAAGAGCTGGACGCTTTCGTGCGGCACCGCACCTACGACTTCGAGATGCAGAAGAACCGGCCTTTCGGCGACGCGGTTGTAACCGGCCACGGCACGATCGAAGGCCGCCGCGTATGCGTCTTCAGCCAGGACTTCACCGTGTTCGGCGGCTCACTGGGCGAGGTGATGGCCGAGAAGATGTGCAAGGTCATGGATCTTGCCGTCAAGATCGGCTGCCCGATGATCGGGATCAACGATTCCGGTGGCGCCCGCATCCAGGAGGGCGTCGTTTCGCTGGCGGCATACGCCGACGTGTTCCTGCGCAATGTCAAGTCCAGCGGCGTGATTCCGCAGATCAGCCTGATCATGGGCCCGTGCGCCGGCGGCGCCGTGTACTCGCCGGCGATCACCGACTTCGTGTTCATGGTCAAGGAGACCTCGCACATGTTCATCACTGGACCGGAGGTGATCAGGACGGTCACCGGCGAGGAGGTCGGCTTCGAGGAGCTCGGCGGCGCGATGAGCCACAACACCAAGTCCGGCGTCGCGCACTTCGCTTCCGACGACGAGGACGCGTGTCTCGAGGACTGCCGCTACCTGCTCTCGTTCCTGCCGGAGAACAACCTCGAGATGGCGCCCCGCGTGCATCCCACCGACGATCCGATGCGGGCGGATCCGGAGCTCGACAGCGTCGTGCCGGACAACCCGAACAAGCCCTACGACATGCGCGACGTCGTCCGCCACGTCGTCGACGACGGCGAGTTCTTCGAGGTTCACGAGCACTACGCCCGGAACATCGTGTGCGGCTTCTCGCGGATGGACGGCCTAACGGTTGGTGTCGTCGGCAACCAGCCGGCCCAGCTCGCCGGCGTGCTTGACATCGAAAGCTCCGAGAAGGGTGCGCGTTTCATCCGCACCTGCGACGCGTTCAACATTCCGATCCTCACGTTCTGCGATGTCCCCGGGTTCCTGCCCGGCACCACCCAGGAGTGGGGCGGGATCATCCGACACGGCGCCAAGCTCCTATACGCCTATGCCGAAGCCACGGTGCCGAAGATCACCGTGATCACGCGCAAGTCCTACGGCGGCGCCTTCGACGTGATGGGCTCCAAGAATCTGGGCGCCGACTTCAACTTCGCGTGGCCGACCGCCGAAGTCGCCGTGATGGGTCCGGAGGGTGCGGTTAACATCATCTACCGTCGCGATATCGCCAAGTCGCCCACCCCTGAGGAGCGGCGCGATACGCTGATCACGGACTACAAGGCGCACTTCGCGAACCCGTACGCGGCCGCCGAGCGCGGCTACATCGACGACGTGATCGTCCCGCACGAGACGCGTCCGACGGTGATCACCGCGCTGCATACGCTGCAGACCAAGCGCGAGTCGCCGCCCAAGCGCAAGGACGGCAACATCCCACTCTGAGCTTCCGCGCCGGGCGGGCCGGGCGGGGCGAGCGCGGCGGTCCGGGGCCACGGAGCGAACGCGATCATCCGGGGCCACGGAGCGAACGGACCGTTCGGTGCATGCCCAGCCCAGTATCAGCAGGATTGAGCGGTTGGTCGTGTGGCCACCGCGAGAAGCAGCTTTTCCAGCCGCTGGGATTCGTGCTCGAGCTGGCGCCAAGTGATCCGGATCGGGTGCCATCCGGCGGCGACCGCGCGTTGGTCGCGGCGGCGGTCTGATTCGAACGATGTGCGCGTGCCGTGCGTCCCGTACCCGTCGGTCTCGACGATCACACGCTGCATGCGCCACAGGAAGTCCGCGCGAATCAGCGGCTCTCCGTCGCCGAGATCCAGCCATTGCTGCACCTCCGGGTCAGGCAGTCCGATCCCGCGGGTCAGGCGCAGGAAGGTCTCTTCGAGCTCATTCCACGTCGGGGTGCTGCCCGGGATGTGCTGGTCGAGCACGCGTTGCAGGGCAGTCGCGGCCGGCCGGGGACGGTCGCTATTTGACGCCGATCAAGAGCGCCATCTCCAACCACTTCCAATAGCAATCGACGTCTGAGAAGCCGAGCCCACGCAGCCAGCCGAGCTGCGTCTCGACGTCGAGCAGCTTGTTGGAGCGATCCTCGGCGCCGGGGCCTTGGCCCAGGCCCAGCGCCCGGTAGAACGCGCGGTGTAAGCGCGGAGTCGGCGAGGCGACATGCTCGAGATTGCAGAACACGCCGCCTGGGACGAGTAGGTCGAAGCATTCCGCATACAGAGAGTGCTTGCGCTCATGGCCGAGGTGGTGAATCGCGAAGCACGACACGACCGCATCGAAGCTACCGAGGTCGGGCAGCGCTGCGGCGAGGTCGTGACAGATCAGTTCCACGCCCAGGTCACCCGCGAACCGCTCGCGTGCCGCCGCCAGCATCGCCTCGGAGAGGTCGAGCCCTACGCCGACGCTATCGGGTCGCGCGCGTCTCAGCAGTGCGAGCAACCGGCCGTCGCCGGTTCCGAGGTCGAGGATCCGGCGGACGTTGCCCGGCACGTGATCCACCAGGACACCCTCTCCCTCGGCGCGGTGCGGGAACGTGTCCGCGCGCGCGAGATAGCTGTGCGCGTGATCAGGGTCTTGGTACTCGTTTGCCGAGCCATCGCTCATCGGCGCACTATAGGGACGCGGCGAGCACCGCCTGTCCGGCCGCGGCGTACCGCCCGTCCGGCCGTGGCGCGGCGAGCACCGCTGGTCGACAGGCAGATCCGCCGGTCGCCGTCGGGCGGCCGCGTGCCGGATCCCCGGAACGTCGCGCTCCGATGTTCTTAGCCAGCTGGGCTAGATAGTCGGCGCTCCGCGACAAGCAGAGACGTGTTCCGGGTTGTCTGTATGATCCACGCGCTCGGATTGGTTTCCACGGCCTTGCGGACGGCGGCCGGCCAACGCGGGTCAAACTAGGCAAGGGGTCGGCGAATGCGCGCAAACCGTAGATGGCTCAGATGGCTCTTCATCCTGGCGGCAGCCGCTGCCACAGTCGGCGCCCCGATCGCCTATAGCGCGGCCGGCGCCACGGCCTCTGTACGCCTCATACGGGTTGGCGCGATGCCGCGTCTGCCGCGGAACATCCGCGTGCTGGGCGGTCTGCCGGGCGCCCAGCAGTTGCGCCTGACGGTCGCACTAGAACCCCAGGATCCAGCCGGCCTACAGGCGCTCGCCACCGCGGTCTCGACGCCGGGCTCGCCCGTGTTCCGCCAGTACCTGACCGTCGACGAGTTCGCGCAGCGCTTCGGCGCCACCCCGGCGGCGATCTCCGCTGTGGACAGCGCGCTGAGCGCCGACGGGCTCAAAGTTGGCACGCCGACCGCCAACGACCTGACGATTCCGGTCACGGGCAGCGCTGCTCAGGTCGAGCACGCCTTCTCGGTCTCCGAGTCACAGGCGCAGGTCAGCGGCCGGACGGTCTACCTGAACGACCAGGCGCCGGTGCTGCCCTCGACGGTCGCTGGCTACGTGCAGGGCGTGATCGGGCTCGACGATGTCACACAGCCCCAGCCGCAGCAGCTCGTTCGCCTGCACGTCCGGCGGCCCAAGTCGCTGCTCGTCCGGCGGTCCAAGTCGCTACGCCGCGCGCACGCGGCCTCAAGCTCCCCGCTGGCGCAGGCGATCGGTAGCGGCCCGGGTCCGTGCTCGGAGGCGGCCTCGCAGGCCGCGGCCGCCAACCAGTACGGCGGGTCGGGGTTGGGCTACACGGCGGACGAGGTCGCCGCCATGTACGGGATGGGCTCCTACTACCCCAGCGACGAGGGTCAGGGCCAGACAGTGGCGTTGGTCGAGCTCGGGCCGACTCAGACCAGTGACATCGGCACCTATCAAGCCTGCTACGGCAACAGCGCGTCGGTGACCGACGTCAACGTCGACGGCGGGCCGGGTACATACACGCCCGGGCAGCCCGGGCAGGATGACGATGGCGAGGCGACCCTGGACATTGACCAGATCCTTGGGCTGGCGCCCAAGGCCAGCATCCTCGTCTACCAGGCTCCAGAAGTCAGCGATCCTACGGCGCTGGGAGACATCCTGACCGCGATCGCCTCCCAGGACACCGCCAAGGTGATCTCGAGCTCCTGGGGCGAGTGCGAGACGCTGACCGAGGCGTCGGTGATCGCCTCCGAGAACACATCGCTGCAGGAGATGGCGGCACAGGGCCAGTCGTTCTTCATCTCCTCGGGCGACAGTGGCTCATCGATGTGCTACAAGAACCAGGGAAACACGAGTTTCCCGATTCCTCTGTCGGTGATCGATCCGGGTGGACAGCCATTCGCGACCGCAGTCGGGGGGACCACGATGGGCGAGGTTGTCGGCCCCCAAGGCAGCGCGGTTTGGGACCTGCCTGACAACGGCACCTATCCCGGCGAGTTCGTCTGGAACGACGGTGTGCCGGGCGGTGCGCTGCCCGACCCGGGATCCGCCACGGGCGGTGGGGTCTCCGACCAGTGGACGATGCCGTCATATCAGTCGAGCGCGGCTGGCTCGCTCGACGTGATCCAGTCGGCCTCCTCGCGGACCTGTGGCACCAGCCAGTTCTGCCGCCAGGTCCCAGACGTGTCGGCCGACGCCGACCCCAACTCGGGCTATGTCGTCTACTCCAACGGCGGTAACGGCGGCGGCTGGGCTGTCGTCGGAGGTACCAGCGCGGCGGCGCCGCTGTGGGCGGCGTTCACAGCCCTGGCTAATGCGTCGTCGACCTGTCGCGGCCTCACCCTCGGGTTCGAGAACCCGGCCCTGTACCAGATCGCCGGCAGCGCCTACGCGGCCAACTTCCACGACATCAGTCAGGCCAGCCCGTTCACGGGAGACGCCAACAATGACATCTTCGGGGGCCAGAACAGCGGGAACCCGAGCGCGCTCTACCCGGTGCAGGCCGGCTACGACATGGCGACCGGTCTAGGGACCCCGATCGCCAACGTGCTCGGCAACTCGCTGTGCGCGGCCCGTGCTCCGGTCTTCACGGTCGCAGTGACCAATCCGGGCAGCCAGTCGACGATGAACGGTAAGACCGTTTCGCTGGCGATCCAGGCGACGGACTCCGGGAGCTCCGGCCTGACCTACAGCGCCACCGGCCTTCCTGCGGGGCTCAGCATCAACGGCGCCACCGGTGTGATCTCCGGCACGGTCACGACTGCACAGAGCACCACCGTGACCGTCACTGCGACCGATGCCTTCGTGAACACCGGCTCGACCACGTTCAGCTGGACGGTCACCCCGGTTTACGCCGTCGTCGTGACGAATCCGGGGAGCCAGTCGACCGGAAACGGCAAGGCGGTTTCGCTGGCGATCAAGGCGACGGACTCCGGGAACGCCGCCCTGACCTACAGCGCCACCGGCCTTCCCGCCGGGCTCAGTATCAGCAGCGCCACCGGTGTGATCTCCGGCACGGTCACCACTGTTCAGAGCGCCGCCACGGTTACCGTCACGGCAACCGATGTCGACTCGAACACCGGCTCGACCACGTTCACCTGGACAGTTACCCCGATTTTCACCGTCGCCGTAACGAATCCGGGGAACCAGTCGACTGGGAACGGAGAGGCCGTTTCGCTGGCGATCCAGGCGACGGACTCCGGGAACGCCGGCTTGTCCTACAGCGCCACCGGCCTTCCTGCGGGGCTGAGCATCAGCAGCGCCACCGGTGTGATCTCCGGCATGGTCACCACCGTTCAGAGCACGACGGTTACCGTCACGGCGACCGATGTCGACGCCAACACCGGCTCGACTACGTTCACCTGGACGGTGCTCACGCCGCGACCCCCGACATGGCCGTCTGTGAGTTTCAGCGGTCTTGGCCGCAGCAAGCCGAAGCTGTCGTTCACGGTGGACGCCGGAGCGTTTGCGCCGGCGCTGCGGTCGGTGACGATCTCGCTGCCCCGGGGGCTGAGCTTCACCGGCAGTGCCAGGAACCTGAGGAAGGGGATCGTCGTCAAGTCGGGTGGTAGCGCGAGCGCGTTCACCGCCAGCTCGCACGGCAGCTCGGTAACGATCTCGTTCAGCTCGGCGCTTACGAGCGCGACGATCACGATCAGCAGTCCGGCGGTCACGATCAGCTCCAGCGAAGCGAGCAAGATCCACAAGCACAAGGTCGGGAAGCTGAACGTCAGCCTCAGCGCCACCGATGCGTCCGGCAAGACGAGCGTGCTCGCTACCACTGTGGGCAACCTGTCCTGACCGAACCGGTGCGGGGCGCGCCGCGGTGAATCCGCCGCGGCGCGCCGGCGGCCGCAGGCGGGGCTGCTCGCTGCTAGCCGCTCGTCGAGGCGGTACCCTTCTCCAGATGAATCGCCGTCCGAGACTTTCGCTGATCGCGCCGAACGCTTCGACCGAGGAGGCTGCGGCGGTTGTGGCGGCGCTCGAGCAGTTCATGCGCCAGACCGCGCCAGCTCATGTTGCGCCGGCGCCGCAACACAGCGCCTGGCAGCAGACGGCGCTGCGCGAGGCGGTCCTGAAACCGCAGCCGGTTGCCGCTCACTGGGACTGACCCGCAAGACCCTCGCGCCGGCTGGGCAGCTAGAGGGTGAGGCCGCGCTCGGGAGCCCCTCGCGAAACCGCACCGGCCCCCGCCGAACCTTGCACCCCTAGAAGGGGGCTACCCGAGCGGGGGCTCACCCGTTGGCTCCCGAGCGGGACCGCACCCGTTGGCTTCCCGAGCGGGACCGCACCTGTTGGCTCCAAGGGCTCCTCCCTCCAAAGGCGAATCGCACCCTAATGGCTTAAAAGCAGGTTGCCTTTTGGTATATTCGCCGCCCCGCCCGCTTCGGCCGGGTTTGTACGCAGACACGCAAAGGACGACATGGAGCTCTCTTCAATCGAACTTGACAGGATCAGCGCCGCTGCCCGGCTTGGGTCGATCGACGAGCCGGAGGTCCTCCAGGACGTTCCCGGACACGTGATCCCGATCCTCGAGCGCGAGTTTGACGACTTCGACACCGAGGCCAAGCGGTACCTGGACGGGACGCTGGAGCCCGACGAGTTCACCAAGTTCCGGCTCAAGCAAGGCGTCTATGGCCAGCATCAGGAGGGCGTCCAGATGATCCGCGTGAAGCTGCCGTTCGGCGGCGTCACGCCCGACCAGCTCGACGCGTTCGCGGCGGTGATCAAGCGCTACGTGCCGCTGCAAAAGGGCCACATCACCACGCGCCAGAACATCCAGATGCACAACGTGCGGCTGCGCGACGCCGCCAAGCTGATCCGCGAGCTCGGCGACTCCGGCCTGTCCTCGCGCGAGGGCTGCGGCAACACCGTGCGCAACGTCACCGGCGACCCGCGCGCCGGCGTGCTCGAAGGCGAGCTGTTCGACATCACCCCTTACGCGGGCGCCTACATTCGCTACTTCGTGCGCCACCCGACCACGCAGGCGATGCCGCGCAAAGTCAAGACCGCGTTCGCGGCGACCGACGCCGACAACGCGATCACCCGGATCCACGACATTTCGTTCATCCCGCGCCTGCGCGACGGCGTTCGCGGGGTCGAGATCCGGGTCGGCGGCGGCACCTCGATCATGCCGCGCCTGGCGCCGACCCTGTACGAGTTCGTCGAGCTCGACACCGGCGACTATCTCAAGATCAGCGAGGCCTGCTTCCGGATCTTCGATCGCCAGGACTTCCTGCGCGTCAACCGCGCCCGCGCGCGGATCAAGGTGCTTGTCGACAAGATCGGGATCGCCGCCTTCAGGGAGCTCGTGGAGGCCGAACTCGAGGGCGAGTGGGTTTCGCAGCGGGACTTCGCGGTGGACTCGATCCTCTTCTCCGACGACGAGGAGGCACACGCGCGCGAGCGCCGCGCGGCCGCCGCTGACCGCGCGGACCGCGCGGACCGCGCTGACAGCCCCAGAGAACGCGATTTCGAGCGCTTTCTGGAGTCAAACGTGCAACAGCAACGCCAGCAGGGCTTCTCGACGGTTGAGGTCAAGGTGCGCCGCGGCGACCTGACGCCCGACCAGCTGCGAGGCCTAGCGCAGATCATGCGCGCGCACACGGGCGAGTACGCCCGCACGACCGTCCAGCAGAACCTGGTGCTCCGCTGGGTCCCGGACGAGGCGCTCGCCGACGTCTGGCGCGGGCTCGTCGAGATCGGTCTCGGAGCCGCGGGAGCCGACGAGATCACCGACGTCGTCAGCTGCCCCGGCACCGACTCGTGCAAGCTCGGGATCACCAGTTCGATGGGTTTGAACCTGGCGGTCGGCGAGCGCCTCGAAGCGATGGAGCTCGACGACGAGCTGGCGCGCGCGATCCACGTCAAGATCAGCGGCTGCCCGAACGGCTGCGGCCAGCACCACATCGCCGACATCGGCTTCTACGGCGCCTCGATCAAGGTCGGCGAGCACACGATCCCGGCGTACGTACCGCATATCGCGGGCACCTACAAGGACGGCGAGGTGCGCTACGGCCACCGGCTGAAGGCGCGCCTTCCCGCCAAGCGCGTCCCCGAGGCGGTCGAGCGCTGGGTTCGCCTATACCTTGCAGAGCGTGACGACAAGGAGGAGTTCAACGACTTCGCCGAACGCGTTGGCACCAGCGAGTTCGAGCGTCAGGTGAAGGATCTGACGCTGCCGGTGAAGTTCTCGCCTCAGAGCCTCGACGTGTTCGTCGACTGGAGCCGCAGAGACCCGTTCCAGGTCGTTCGCGGACAAGGCGAGTGTGCCGTCTAGCCTAGAGTTAGCGAGCGCCACCCACCGGGACCGTCCGTCCGTATGAGCACCATCGCGCTCGTCCATCCGCATGAGCACCACCACTCGTTCGTCCGCATGACCACCACCATCATCATCATCACCACCACCACTCCTTCGTCCGTATGAGCATGACCACGCCAGATCTAGAGTCCGCCTCCGCCCAGGAAGTGATCGCCTACGCGATCGAGCGCTTCCATCCGCGGCTGAAGACCGCCTGCTCCTTCCAGAAGGAGGAGACCGTGCTCGCGCACATGCTGGCCGAGATCGCGCCCGATGCCAGGTTGTTCACGATCGACACGGGTGTGCTGTTCGCCGAGACGCTGCAGACCTGGAAGCGCTTCGAGGAGCGGTTCGCGCTGCCGATCGAGGTGATCGACGCGAGCAGTCCCGGCGCGCCGTGGACGAAGTCCAACTGCTGCTCGGCGGCCAAGGTCGACGGCCTGCAGCGCGCGCTGGCGGACATCGACGCCTGGATCACGGGGATCCGTCGCGAGCAGGCTTCCACGAGGGCCGCCGCGCCGAAGCTCGAGCGCGACGAGCGCCGGGGCATCTGGAAGCTCAACCCGCTCGCCGACTGGAGCGAGAAGGACCTGTGGGCGTACATCGCCGAGTACGACCTTCCCTACCATCCGCTGCACGATCGGGGCTTCGCGTCGATCGGCTGCGCCCCCTGCACACAACCCGGATCCAGTCGCGAGGGGCGCTGGGCGGGCGAGGACAAGACCGAATGCGGCATCCATCTTTGAGCACGACGACCTACGAGCTGTCGGACCTCGAGACCCTCGAAGCCGAGTCGATCTTCATCATGCGGGAGGTCGCCGCCGAGCTCGAGCGGCCGGTGCTGCTGTTCAGTGGCGGCAAGGACTCGATCGTGCTGCTGCGACTGGCGGAGAAGGCCTTCCACCCCGGCCGCTTCCCGTTCCCGGTCATGCACGTCGACACGGGTCACAACTTCCCCGAGGTGATCGAGTTCCGCGATCGGCTCGTGGCCTCGATCGGCGAGCGCTTGATCGTCGCGCACGTTCAGGACTCGATCGACGCCGGACGGGCCCGCGAGGAAACCGGTCCGCGCGCCTCTCGCAACCGGCTGCAGACGACCACGCTGCTCGACGCGATCAGCGAGCACGGCTTCGATGCCGCCTTCGGCGGAGCCAGGCGCGACGAGGAGCGTGCTCGCGCCAAGGAGCGCGTGTTCTCGTTCCGCGACGACTTCGGCCAGTGGGACCCCAAGAGCCAGCGACCGGAGCTGTGGTCGCTGTTCAACGGCCGAATCCGCAAGGGTGAGCACGTGCGCGTGTTCCCGATCTCCAACTGGACCGAGCTCGACGTCTGGCAGTACATCGCCGACGAGCGCCTCGAGGTGCCGTCGATCTATTACGCACACGACCGGCAGGTGTTCGAGCGCGACGGCATGCTGTACGCGACCAGCCCGTTCGTGACGCTGATCGAGGGCGAGGAGCCGTTCGAAGCCTCGGTGCGCTACCGGACCGTGGGAGACATGACCTGCACCGGCGCCGTCCGCTCCACCGCCACCACGCTCGCGGAGGTCGTCACCGAGATCGCCGCGACGCGGATCACCGAGCGCGGCGAGACGCGCGCTGATGACCGCGTCAGCGAAGCTGCGATGGAGGATCGCAAGCGAGAGGGCTACTTCTGATGCAAGCTGAAGGGGCCGTGATCATGCCCATGAACGGGAGCACGCAACGGACGCAAACCAGCGACCCGCATCGGACGCACACCAGCGACCTGCAACGGACGCACACCAGCGACCTGCTGCGGATCGCAACGGCTGGCTCGGTCGACGACGGCAAGTCGACCCTGATCGGTCGCCTGCTGTACGACTCCAAGGCGATCCTCGCCGATCAGCTCGACCATGTCGTGCGGACCTCGGAGCAGCGCGGCGACGGGTACGTGAACCTGGCGCTGTTGACCGACGGCTTGCGCGCGGAGCGCGAACAGGGGATCACGATCGACGTCGCCTACCGCTACTTCCAGACGGCGCGCCGGAAGTTCATCATCGCCGACACGCCCGGCCACGAGCAGTACACGCGCAACATGGTGACCGGCGCCTCCACAGCCGATCTGTCGCTGATGCTCGTCGACGCCCGCAACGGCGTCAGCGAGCAGACCCGGCGCCACGCGTACATCGCCTCGCTGCTGCGGATCCCGCACCTGGTCGTGTGCGTGAACAAGATGGACCTCGTCGGCTACGACGCCGATGTGTTCTACTCGATCCTCGACGAGCTGTCCGACTGGGCCGCGCGTCTGCAGATCCCCGACATCACCTTCATCCCGATCTCGGCGCTCAACGGCGACAACGTCGTGGATCGCTCGTTCGCGATGTCGTGGTACGGCGGCGCGCCGCTGCTGCACCACCTCGAGCATGTCGTGATCGCGCCCGACCGCAACCTGGTCGACGTGCGCTTCCCGGTGCAGTGGGTGATCCGGCCGATGAGCGAGTCGCATCACGACTACCGCGGCTACGCCGGCCAGGTCGCCGGCGGGGTGCTGGCGCCCGGCGATGAGGTGGTCGTGCTGCCGAGCGGTAGGCGCACGACGATCGCCGCGATCGACACCTATGACGGCGAGCTGCAGGCGGCGTTCCCGACGATGTCGGTGACGCTGCGGCTCGCCGAGCAGATCGACGTCTCGCGCGGCGACATGATCGTTGCAAGCGAGGATCCACCGGCGGTCGCGCGTGAGATCGAGGCCTCGATCTGCTGGATGACCGATCAGCCGCTGCGCGCCGGCGGGCGCTACACGATCAAGCACACCACCCGCTCGGCGCGCGCGATCGTCGAGGCGATCGAGTACAGGGTGGACGTCAACACGCTCGCCCGCGAGCACGCGTCGGAGCTGACGCTCAACGAGATCGGACGCGTACGCCTGCGCTGTAGCGTGCCGCTGATCGTCGATTCATACGTCAGCAATCGCACGACCGGTAGCTTCATCTTGATCGATGAAGCAACCAACGACACGGTCGGCGCCGGCATGGTCCGCGCCTGGCACTGAGCTCGGGCTCGCCTGGCCGGCGCTCGGGCTCGCCGGCTCCGGCGCCGTCGCCCTAGGCGCCACGCGCCTGCTGGCGCGCCGCCCGATTCGGTGGTGGTGGACGGCGCCGCTGCCCGGCGGTCACGGCACCGCCTGGCACGTCTTCTGGGTCGGCGTGATCGCACTTTGCATGGCGTGGCTGGGAGTCGGCAATCGGATCCGCGCCGCCGGCGGTGGGCGGGCGCAGACCGCCGGTGGCGGTGTGCGCCCGCGTGAGGTGCTGATCCTCGCCGCGTTGTGGGCTGTGCCGCTCGCGCTCGGGCCGGCGCTGTTCAGCCTCGACATGTACAGCTACCTCGCGCAGGGGTCGCTTCTGCACCATGGTCTAGACCCGTACACGACCGCGCCGATCGCGCTCACCCGCTGGCACGAGACTGCGATCCTGTCGGCCGTGTCGAGCAGATGGCGCCACACGACAGCTCCGTACGGCCCGATCTTCATGGCGATCTCCGGCGTGATCGCGGGGGTCGCGGGCGATCATCCGGTGCTGGGAGTGATGCTCGAGCGGATCCTCGAGCTGTTCGGCCTGGGGCTGCTCGCGGTGTCGGTCCCGCGTCTGGCGCGGGCGCTGCGAGCCGACGCAACGCTCGCGGTCTGGTTGGCGTTGTGCAGTCCGGTGACGCTGCTCTACCTCGTCGGCGGCGGTCACAACGACGCGCTGATGGCGGGGCTGCTCGTCGCCGGCGTGACGCTCGCGCTGGAGCGCCGTCCGCTGCTTGCGATCGGGCTCTGCTCGCTGGCGGCCACGATCAAGCTGCCGGCGCTGGCCGCGGTCCCTCTGATCGCGGCCTGCTGGTGGCGCTGCGAGCCGCAGCGGTGGCGCCGGATCGTCGCGGCGAGCACGACCGTGTGCGCCGGCGTGCTACTGGGAGCCGGGCTGCTTACGCAGGTCGGCGTGAGCTGGATCTCGGGCAGCGCGTTGTCGAGCTCGGGCAGCGCGCGGATCGTCTTGACGCCGTCCACCGACCTCGCCGTCTCGCTGGCGGACGTGCTGCGCGGCGCGGGCATCCAGGCAGCGTCGGCTTCGCTGCAGGCGACGCTCGCCAAGCTCGCGATCGCGCTTGTCGCACTGGGTGGTCTGTGGCTGTGCACGCGGGTGAGCTACGAACGCCTCGCGACCTACCTCGGCGCGCTGTTGCTGGCGGCGGCGCTCGGCGGCCCGGCGGCGTGGCCGTGGTATCTGTGCTGGGGCGCGACGCTGCTGTGTGCTGACGCGCGCGCGCAGCGCTCGCTGTGGCTGCCGGCGCTGCTGGTGGGCGCCGTGTTCGGGGTGATGGCCGGCGGCCAGGTGGTCACGCCGCTGCCGCAGGCGCCGCAGATGCTCGAGGTCTACGTGCTCGCAGTCACGCTCGGCTTGCTCGTGACGCGCGCCCGCCACTCCGCGCGCCCCGCCCGGCGCGGGGCGCTCGCATGAGTCGCGCCGGGAGGAGCCGCGTGCGCCGCCCGGATCTGCTCGCGGTTGCGCTGCCGGCGCTGCTCGCGGCTCTGCTGGCGGCCTACGAGCTGGGCACGCGCAGCCTCTGGCTGGATGAGGGCGCGAGCGTTTCGATCGCCTCCCAGCAGGGGGCCGCCCTGTGGACCGCGATCGCCCACGACGGCGGCAACATGTTGGCCTACTACCTGCTCCTGCACGGGCTGATCACGCTGCTGGGCGACGGCGCGGTGGTGATCCGGCTCCCATCCGTGGTGGCGAGCGCGCTCAGCGCCGCGATCGTTGCGGGGATCGGCCTGCGGATCGCGAACCGGCGCATCGCGTTCACCGCCGGGATCCTGACCGCGGTCAGCCTGCCGCTGATCTTCTGGGGGCAGGATGCTCGCGGTTACGCGCTGATGGTCACGTTCGTGGCCGCTTCGTACCTCGCGTTCGCGGCGATCATCCGCTTCGACGAGCACGCCGAAGTCCCCCGCCGGCTGCTGGCCATGTACATCCTCAGCACGCTGCTGGCGATCTACACCGGCTTCGTCGCAGCGGTGATCATCCCGGCGCAACTGGTGGCGCTCGTGCTCGCCCGCAGGCGAGCACGACAGGTCGTCGCCTCCATGCTCGTGATCGCGATCTGCTGCGTACCGCTGATGGTGCTGGCGCTCGAGCGCGGCTCGGACCAGCTGTTCTGGGTGCCGGCGCCGAGCCTGCTGGTGCTGGGGCAGGCGGCGCGCACGCTCACCTCGGCGGGGATGCCGCCGAACTTCCACACCACCGCCACGAGCACCGAGACGCTGCTCGTGAGCGCCGTGCTGCTGCTCGTCGGTGCAGTGGCGATCACGATCAGGACCCGCGCGCGCGAGCCCGAAGTGGACCGGCGGGGGCTGCCGTGGGGCGCGTGGCGAGCGTGGGGCGAGCTGCTGGTGCTCGCGTGGCTGCTGGTGCCGGTGCTGCTCGGTGTCCTGGCGGCGGAGGCGGGCGCCCCGGTGGAGCTGGCGCGCGGCAGCGTGATCCTGATACCGGCCGTCGCGCTGCTGCTGGCCTTGGCACTGCACCACCCGCGCGTCCCGCCCGTGCTCGCCTGGGCGGCGGTGGCTGGCGTCGTGGCGCTGAGGGCGCTGGCACTCGCGCCCAGTTACGGAGCCTCACCCGAGCCCTGGGATGCCGCGACCCGCTACGTGCTGGCGGCGACGCACGCGGACGCGGCGCGCACGCCCGCTTGCGTCGCCTTCTATCCGCTGGATGGCCGCATGCCGTTCGACTACTACCTCGATGCCGGCGCCGCGCCCGGCGCCGACGCGCTGGTAGGCGTATTCCCGCCCCGCCCGTGGGCCTCCCTCCACCCGTACGTCGAGCAGTACGCGATCCCGTCCGCTTCGCAGCTGAGGGGGATCGCGCGTCGCTGCCCACAACTGTGGCTGATCGCGAGCCATCAGGGTCAGCTCCACGGTCCGTCCGCCTCGCGCGCTGACTACTTCCGCTACGGCGCGTTGCTCGCCGCACTGGCGCGCCGGTATCCAAGCCGGCGCCGGCGATCGTTCGGTTGGGCCGCCGTCATCTACGTTGTGCGCTACCGCCGGTAGCGCTTGCGCGCACGCCGCTCGATCGCGGCTCGACCGTTCAGGGTCGAAGATCGATCCCCACGAACGTGACCCAGCTCATCGAAAGCAGCAGCAGGCCGTTGAAGGCGAGCAGCGCGGTGAACCAGCGGCCGCGCAGACGCTGGGCGAAGACGATCACCGCGGGGAACGCGATCAGCAGCATGCGCGCGTTCGGCGGCGTCATCTCTGAGGTGAAGGTCAGCGCAGTCACGCCGACCGTCCAGACGAGCGCGGGCATCGGCACCCGCGGCCTGCGCACGAGCAGCACCAGCGCGAGCACTAGGATCGCAGCGCCGATCAGTCCGGCGACGTAGTTCGTGTTGACGGTGAGATGCGCCCAGTCCGGCGCGGCGTCGAGTTGCCTGACGATCCTCTCGACGGTGTCCAGAAGGGCCAGCGGGCTGCTCGTCTCCTGCCAGCCGTAGCGCTGGGCGGTATATGACGCGAACGGACTACCGGTATGGATCCACAGGTAGCCGCCGAAGCCGATCGCCCCGAGCGGCGAGAGCAGTGGTGCCAGCAGCGCCCGACAGGCTCCGGGGGTGCGCCAGCCGAGGCGTCTGATCTCGAGCGCCGCGGCGATCGCGCAGGCGGGAGCGATCGCGATCGCGGTTGGTGCCACCGCGGTCGACAGTCCGGCGAGGATTCCCGCCAGCAGCCAGCGGCGCTGCGCGATCGCCAGCAGGCAGGCCGCCACGAGCGTCAGCAGCAATCCCTCGGTGTAGACCATCGAGAACACGATCGAGCCCGGGAACAGGCAGAACAGCAGCACCGCGCGCCGGCTTGCCGGCGTGCCCCACCAGCTCTCCGCGAGCTTGGCCACGAGCACGGTCGCGCTCGCGCCGGTGGTCAGCGACACGATCAAGCCGGCGATCTCATACCCATGTACGGTCGGGTCAAGCGACCACAGGTGAGCGACCGGCCACACCGTCAGCGGGTACAGCGGCATGAAGCCGAGGGGGGTCTGAAGGTGCGATATGTGGCTCGGATAGCCCTCCGTTAGCACCCTCAGGTACCAGATACCGTCCCAGTTGGAGAGCATGCCCCACAGGGTCCATTTGCGCGGGAAGGTCGTCTCGCCGATCGCCAGCAGCAGGCAGCCCAAGCGCGTCGCGAAGTACACGCCCAGCGTCCAGCGCATCGCGACCAGCGCGGCGGCGAGCCTCTGCGGGACGCCCGGCGAAGCGTCCGGGACGGCGCTCGGAGCAGTCCCGACGCGGGCCGCTTCGACGGTCTCTGGTGCCAGTTGAAGTGCCGCAACATGATCTCCGCGCGGCTCATCATCCGGGCGCGAGCCAAGCACGTCCGGGAGCGTGTTCACGGCGAAAATTCTAGTGTCTGGGTGATCGTCGGCGATCTCGTGCATCTCAATTCAATTCACGTTGCGCAGCGCTAAAGTGCGCCGCACTCTCATGTTTTCCAAGATCCTGATCGCAAATCGCGGAGAGATCGCCGTTCGCATCATCCGGGCCTGCGAGGAGCTCGGCGTCGCGAGCGTTGCCGTCTACTCCGAGCTTGACCGTGACGCGATTCACGTCAAGCGCGCCGACGAGGCGTACCTGTTGGGTCCCGGTCCCGCGTCCGAAAGCTATCTCGTTGTTGACAAGCTGCTCGACGCGATCGAGCGCTCCGGCGCCGAGGCGGTTCACCCGGGGTATGGCTTCCTGGCCGAGAACGCGGGGTTCGCCGCCGCGCTCGAGCAGCGTGGCGTGGTCTTCATCGGACCGCCGGCGTCGGCGATCGAGGCGATGGGCTCGAAGGTCAGAGCGCGCGAACTGATGGCTGCCGCGAGCGTGCCGATCGTGCCGGGGACGATCGCGCCGGTCGACACGCTGGCCGAGGCGCGCCGACTCGCGGAGGATACGATCGGGTACCCGGTCGCGGTCAAGGCCGCGGGCGGCGGCGGCGGCAAGGGGTTCCGCGTCGCGCTCAGCGCCGACAAGCTCGAGGAGGCGTTCGAGGGCGCCGCGCGTGAAGGCGAGAAGTTCTTCTCCGATCCGACGGTCTACCTCGAGCGCTACCTGCCCGACCCCCGCCACGTCGAGGTCCAGGTGCTGGCGGACAAGCACGGCAACGTGATTCACCTCGGCGAGCGCGACTGCTCGCTGCAGCGCCGTCACCAGAAGCTGATCGAGGAGGCGCCGGCGCCGGCCGTCGATCAGGAGCTGCGGGCGCTGATCGGCAAGATCGCGACCGAGGCCGCGCACGCCGTCGGTTACGCGGGCGCCGGCACGGTCGAGGGCCTGCTGCAGGGGGGCGACTATTACTTCCTGGAGATGAACACGCGCGTGCAGGTCGAGCACTGCGTGACCGAGATGGTCACCGGAGTCGACATCGTGCGCGAGGGGATTCGCGTCGCCGCGGGCGAGCCGCTTTCGATCACCCAGGACGACGTGCAACTGCGCGGCCACGCGATCGAGTGCCGGATCAACGCCGAGGACGCCAGCGCCGGCTTCACGCCCGCCCCGGGCCGGATCGGCACCTACCGCGAGCCGAGCGGGCCCGGCGTACGCGTTGACTCCGGTGTCGGTGCCGGCTCTGAGATCTCGCCGATGTACGACCCGATGGTGGCGAAGCTGATCGTCTGGGACGTCGACCGCCTCCACGCGACCGCGCGCATGGTGCGCGCGCTGCGCGAGTTCGAGATCTCCGAGCTAAAGACGTTGCTGCCGTTTCACGAGGCGATCCTGCAAACCGAGCAGTGGGCCAACGCCGAGACCTGTCGTGACCTGATCGAGGACCGTGCATGGCTGCGGCAGCTCGCTTTCCCGAAGACCAACTTCGCCGCCGCCGACGATCAGGAGGAGCCCAAGGTCGAGCAGTCCTATACGGTCGAGGTATCAGGTAGGCGCTTCGACGTGAAGGTGACCGGTCCCGCCTTCGCGGGCGTCCTCAACGGCTCCCCCGCGGGCGCCGCAGCCGGTGCCCGCAAGGCGACGCCGCGCCGCGAGCGTTCGGGCTCCTCAGGTCACGGTCACGGCGGCGACACGCTCGAGTCACCGTTGCAGGGCACCGTTCTGAAGATCGCCGTCGAACAGGGCCAGATGGTCGATGCGGGCGCGCTTGTCTGCGTGATCGAGGCGATGAAGATGGAGAACGAGATCACCGCGCACAAGGCCGGTACGGTCGCCGAGATCCCGATCGCGGTCGGCGGGTCGGTCGCCAACGGCGACAAGCTCGCGGTGATCACCTCGCCACCCGCTGAATAGGGTACTTCGGGCTTCGGCTTCGGGCTTCGGCTTCGGGCTACAGCACGCGCTCCACGTTGGCTGCGTGGATCACGCGCTGTGCGGCCGTGTTACGGCTCTCCGGTAGCGGGGCGTCGGCGCCGTAGGCCATCAGCGCCTCCACATAGCTGAGATCCTCACGGAGCAGCGCATACGCCTCGAGGTGCGTCAGCGGGGTACCGTGACCGGGGACGATCGTCTGCGAGGCGTCAACCAGCGGCGACAGCCGTGCCAGGGTATTCACGTATGCCTCCCCGGAGCCGCTCGGCTCGATCATCGGAATCTCGACCGGTGAGATGTAATCGCCACAGATCAGCACCTGCAGCCAGGAGACAAAGAACGCCGTGCCGTCCGAGGTGTGACCCGGCGTCGGATGCAGCTCGAGCTCGTGGCTGTCGCCGATCGACAGCCGCCCGGGGACCGGCAGCGACTGGACGTCCGCGAGCTGCAGCGGCGAGCGGCTCACGTAGTGCGTGTCATCGAACGCGCGCAGCTCGCGCTGAGCAAGCTCCGGCTCCGCTGCGAGCCTCTGCCAGCTGGACTCGCCGGCACCGAGCGCGGCCTGCGGGAAGGCCAGCCGGCCGAGCAGGTGGTCCCAGTCGGCGTGGGTGCACAGCAGGCCGGTGAGCGGGAACTCGGTCTGCTCCAGCAGGTCCGGCAGCGCGCTGAGCTCCTCCGGCAAGATCGGCGAGTCGATCAGGAAGCCCTCGCCACCCGACCGGACGATCGTGCAGGTCGTCTGCCAGATGCCGCTGACCACGACGATCAGATCTTCGTGTACCGCGAGCGCGCGCAAGTGCCTGGGTGGGGCTCAGCCGATACCGAGGAGCTTCGCCGCTTCCTTGAGCGACTTCACCTCAGCGTCGGGCTTCTTCTGTCCGGCTTCGAGTGCGGCGCCGGTGCGGTTGACCCAGATCACCGGAATCTTCTTCTTGACGCACGGATCGACGTCGTGGTAGTAACTCGCGGCGACGTGAACCCAGCCCTTCTTGCCGCCAATCCGTCGCTCGCATTCGCTGAAGTGCGCGGCGTCGGGCTTGTAGGAGCGAACCTGCTGAGCGGTCACGACCAGGTCAAAGTCGATCGGTATGAGCCGGCGCGTCTGGCCGAGAAGCTTATCGTCGATGTTCGAGATCAGTCCGATGCTGTACTTCTTGGCGATCTTCGGGAGGATCTGGTTGGTCTCCTTGAACGGAGGCCAGCGTTGCACGGACTCGGGCAGGAAGCCGGAGCGCGACGGTTCGAGCGGCCAGCCGAGCTGCTTTGCGATCTGCACCGCAGTGCGCCTGAGCACCTCGGCGTAAAGCTCGTAGGAGCCGGCCTGGATCTGCTGCTGCACCTCGTGGAAGAGCGGGATCAGCTCGTCGCGCTCGATCGTGAAGCCGTCGCTGGCGGCCTCCCTCGTGAACGCGTCGAACGCACCCGCCTCCCAATCGATCAGGGTGCCGTAGACGTCGAAGGTGACGAACTTGATCTCTTTGGGGAGCGTCATTCCCGGGCCATGATGCCATGCGGCAGCCAGTGCGCGCTCCTAGCTTCTGGCCAATCTAGGTTGCGGTCCGGCAGCGTCCAACTTCGAAGCCTACTGGAAAGCCCCGACGAACTGACTTCGAATAGTGTTTCCGGACATGGATCTTCTTGAGTACCAAGGCAAGCAACTGTTCGCGCGCCACGGCGTGCCGGTGCCCAGCGGCCGGCCTGCGCGCGGAGTCCAGGAGGCCCTCATAGCGGCCGATGAGATCGGCTATCCCTGCGTGATCAAGGCGCAGGTGCAGATCGGCGGGCGCGGCAAGGCTGGCGGCATCAAGCTGGCGAAGAACCGCGTCGAGGCGGAGGAGCACGCGCACGCGATCCTGGGGATGGACATCCGCGGTCTGACCGTCCACGAGGTGTGGGTCGAGGGCGCTTCCCAGATCGCCTCGGAGTACTACGCGTCGGTGATCTTCGATCGCAGCGCCAAGGCGCCGCTGGTAATGCTCTCAACCAAGGGGGGAATGGACATCGAGGCTGTTGCCGAGGAGGATCCGACCGCGATCGCAAGGCTGCACGTCGATCCGCTGCTCGGCTTTCAGGACTTCCACGGCCGCCGGCTCGCGTTCGAAGCGGGCGTCGACGCCGATGTCGTGCGGCCGGTCGGCGCGATGCTCGCCAAGCTCTACGAGGTGCTGATCGTCGAGGAGGCGACGCTGGTCGAAGTCAACCCGATGATCATCACGCCCGAGCGCGAGGTCAAGGCGCTCGATGCGAAGGTGACGCTCGACGACAACGCGCTCTACCGCCATCCGCACAACGCGGCGTTGCGCGACCCCTCAAACGAAGACCAGCAGGAGCAGATGGCTAAGGAGCGCGGCCTCATCTACGTGAAGCTCGACGGCGATATCGGCGTGCTCGGCAACGGCGCCGGGCTCGTGATGTCAACGCTCGACGTCGTCAAGCAGGCCGGCGGCGAGCCTGCCAACTTCCTTGACGCGGGCGGTGGCTCCAAGGCCGAGGCGATCACGAGCGCGGTCGAGGTGATCCTCTCCAACGACAAGGTAAAAGCGGTTCTGTTCAACATCTTCGGCGGCATCACCCGCTGCGACGAGGTCGCCAAAGGCCTGATCGAGGCGTTCGATCAGATCAAGCCCAAAGTCCCGTTCGTCGTCCGTCTCGACGGAACCAACGACGCGGAGGGCCGGCGTCTGCTGTTGGAGGCGAAACTGCCAAACGTCCACATCGAGCCGACCATGGACGGTGCCGCTGCCCGGGTCGTCGAACTGGCCAGGTGACACGATGAGCATCTTCGTCGACAACAACACGAGACTGTGCGTGTCCGGGATCACCGGCCGCGAAGGAACTTTCCACTCGCTGCGCAACCGCGATTACGGCACCCAGGTGGTCGCCGGCGTGACGCCCGGCAAGGGCGGCCAGAACGTCGAAGGGATCCCGGTGTTCAACACCTTCCACGACGCCGTCCGCGATACGGGCGCCAACACCGCCATGATCTTCGTGCCGCCGCGGTTCGCCGCCGACTCGATCCTCGAGGCGGAGGACGCCGGGATCGAAGTGATCATCGCGATCACCGAGGGGATCCCAGCGCACGACGAGCTGCGCGTCTACAACGTCGTCAAGAAGAACCGTCGCGCGCGTCTGATCGGACCCAATTGCCCGGGCATCCTGTCGCCCGGCAAGGCGAACGTCGGGATCATCCCGGCATCGTTCTTCAAGCCCGGCAACGTCGGCGTCGTCTCGCGCTCGGGCACCTTGACCTACCAGATCGGCAACGTGCTCGCGCAGAGCGGGTTCGGCAACTCGACGATCGTCGGCATCGGTGGCGACCCGGTTCCGGGCTCGGACTTCATCGACGTGATCGGCGCCTTCGAGCAGGATCCCGAGACGGAGCTGATCGTGATGTGCGGCGAGATCGGTGGCGACGCCGAGGAGCGCGCAGCCGACTACATCGCCGAGCATGTGACCAAGCCCGTCGTCGGCTACATCGCCGGGTTCACGGCTCCCCCCGGCAAGACGATGGGTCACGCCGGCGCGATCGTCTCCGGCTCCAAGGGCACGGCGGTCGCCAAGGCCCAAGCGCTCGAGGACAAGGGCGTCAAGGTCGGCCGGACGCCGACCCAGGTGGCCGAGATCGCGATGTCGCTGCTGGCGCCGACCGCGGCGTAGAGCAACGTCTGCTTACGGGGGCCGGCCTGCGGGCCTGCCCCCGTACAGCAACGCCCCGCCGGGAAGGCCTGCCCCCGCGAGACCACGTAACCTCAGAGCATGTCCGCCAAACCGATCTCCTTTGCACGCGGCGCGCCGTCGCTTGACATCGTCGATGTCGAGGGGCTGCGAGCCGCCGCCGACCGGGCTTTCGAGAACGACCCAGCCGGTGTGACCGCTTACGGCACTTCGACCGGCTATCCGCCGCTGCGCAACTGGATCGCCGAGCAGCACGGGGTGGCGCCTGAGCGCGTGATCGTCACGAACGGGTCGCTGCAGGCGGATGCGTTCCTGTTCGACGCGCTCGTCGACTCCGGCGACGTGGTGCTCGTCGAGCGACCCACCTACGACCGCACGCTGCTGTCGTTGCGTAATCGCGGCGCCGACGTGCGCATGGTCGAGCTCGAGCAGGACGGGATCGACACGGCCGCGCTCGAGCGCGTGCTGGTGGCGGGCGCGCACCCGAAGCTCGCCCACATCATCCCCAACTTTCAGAATCCGGCTGGCTACACGTTGTCGGCGGCCAAGCGCGAGCGGCTGCTGGAGCTGGCGCGCGAGCACCACTTCATCGTGTTCGAGGACGACCCCTATGTGCAGTTGCGCTTCGCCGGCGAGCCACTGCCGACGATGCTCTCGATGGATCCTGCGAACGTCGTGTACGCCTCGTCGTTCTCGAAGACGATCTGCCCCGGGATCAGGGTCGGCTATCTCGTCGGCCCGCAGGCCCTGCTCAACGCGATCGCCGCGATCGCGACCAACACCTACATCTCGCCGAGCATGGTCTCGCAGGCGATCGTCTACGAGTTCTGCCGCTCGGGAGCGATCGACACGTCGATCGAGACTGCCAAGCAGGCGCTTTCAAAGCGTGCACACACGCTCTGCGGGGCGCTCTCGCGCGATCTGCCCGACGCACGTTTCATCGCGCCCGAGGGCGGTTACTTCATCTGGGTCGAGTTCCCGCGCGCGACCGACGGCGCGGCGCTATACGAGGCGGCTCTGGAGCGTGGCGTGCAGGTCGTAAAGGGATCGGATTTCGTGCTGGACGGCGCCACCAACTGCATCCGGCTCGCGTACGCGGGGGTGGGCGAGCACGAGATCGAGGAGGGCGTCTCGCGACTCGCCGACGCCTACCGCGAGATCCACACGTAGCGCTCAGCACCGCGGCGCGGCGGGCAGCTTGCCCTGTTAGAGGTTCACGACCGCAAACTCCTCAGCGCCCGTAGCGCTCTCGCCCGAGCACGAGCTGCTCGGGCAGCGCGGTGCGCGGCGCCGGTGACGGGTCAGCCAGCACCGACACCGTCTCGGCAACGCTGACGGTGATCTGCGCCGTCGCGCCGTCGGCTGCGACCGACACGCTCTCGCCGTCGTTGTCGATCACCGTTCCTTGCAGACCCGGTTCGAGCCCGGCCCGCTTCAGGTAGTGCAGGATGTCCTCGGCCTCGTTCTCCAAGCGCAGGACCGTGACCTTCGCGCCGAGTTCGCAGTCGGCGAGCGGAACGGCCTCGATCCGCTCGCCCACGCGGATCGGGTGGCCGTGCGGGCAGGTGAGGGCATCGCCGACACAGGCTCGCACGTAGGCCTCAAAGCGCGGCGTCATCGCATGCTCGAGCTGCTCGGCTTCCTCATGCACGTCGTCCCACGGGACTCCAACGATGTCGGTCAGGAAGCGCTCGATCATCCGGTGCCGGGAGACGATGCGCTCGGCGTGCTCGCGTCCCGAGTCGGTGAAGGCGATCGCGCGGCCCGCGTTGCGCACGATGTACCCGTCGCGCTGCAGCCTACCGATCATCTCCGACACGGTCGGCGCCGACAGGCGCATCGCGCGCACGACGTTCGCACCGGTCATCTGCAGCCCGGCTTCGAATAGCCAGAACAGGGTCTGGAGGTACTCCTCCTCCGCCGCAGTGGCTTGACCGACCATCTCAGCATCGTACTGCGCATATGATCGAATCCCTTGACCTTGCCGCTGACGCCAGTGATCGAGCCCCAGCTCGCCCGCGCCAAGACCGAGCTGCCGCTCGGCGCGCAGTGGTGCTACGAGCCCAAGTACGACGGCTTCCGGGCGATCGCGTTCGTCGACGGGAACGAGTTCGAGCTGCAGTCCCGCGGCGGCAAGTCGCTGCAGC
Source organism: Solirubrobacteraceae bacterium (assembly GCA_052147535.1). Taxonomy (GTDB): domain Bacteria; phylum Actinomycetota; class Thermoleophilia; order Solirubrobacterales; family Solirubrobacteraceae; genus Palsa-465. Next base: position 57,188 of record JBKQKK010000330.1, read on the forward strand.
GGTACTTCCCGGAGCTGCGGTTCCCGCCCGGCCGCTACGTGCTCGACGGCGAGATCGTGATCGACGGAGCGGACGGTGAGCAGGACTTCGAGGCGCTCGGCCAGCGGATCCACCCGGCGGCGTCGCGGATCGCGATGCTCTCGGTGGCGACGCCCGCGCGGTTCGTCGCCTTCGACCTGCTCGCACGCGACGACGAGGTCCTGACCTCAGAGCCGCTGCGCGAGCGCCGCGCGGCGCTCGAGCAACTCGTGCGCGAGCCCGTCGGGCTTACTCCCTCGACGCGGGATCCAGCCGCCGCGGAACCGTGGCTGCGGCGCGGCGAAGGCGTCGTCGCCAAGGATCTCGACGCTCCCTACCGTGCGGGGCAGCGCACCGGCATGATCAAGGTCAAGCTCGTCCGGACGATCGACGCCGTGGTCGCCGGCTACCGGCCGGGCAAGGCGCGGGGCGACGTCGGGTCGCTGATCCTCGGCCTCTACGACGACGCCGGTGCGCTCCGCGTCGTCGGGCATTGCTCGGGCCTGCGCCCGGTCGAGAAGCGCGCGCTGGCGGAGCGGCTCGCAGCATACGAGACCGGGCAGCGCGGGCGTGGCGACGCGAGCCGCTGGAAGAGCGAGAAGGAGCTCGAGTGGATCGAGCTGCGGCCGGAGCTGGTGGTCGAGGTGCGCTTCGACCACTACAGCGGCGGGCGGATCCGTCACGGCACGAAGCTGCTGCGCTGGCGCGAGGACAAGCCGTCGCGCGAATGCACTATGTCCCAGTTGGATCAGTAGCCACGTGAAGTCTGCATTCGCGGGAGGCGCGTCAATCTCGTCGCGCGGTGGGCGCGTCAGTCTAAGTCTCCACTCGCGGGAGGCGCGTCAATCTCGCCGCGCGGTGGGCGCGTCAGTCTCCTCGCGCGCGACTCGGCTGCACCCGCTTGGGTTCGCCGCGCTGCTTGGCGAAGTGTGGCGGCCAGGGAGCGTCGCCGAGGCCCTCGTGCTCGTCGCGGCGGGCGAGCTCGAGCAGCGCTTCGATCGAGCCGGCGTGGGCGTCGATCTCAGCGCTCGGGTCGCCGACGGCGGCGACACGCTCGCGCACCGTGTCGAGCCGCAGATCCCCCTGCTCGATGCTCGCGACCTCGTCCCAGCGAAGCGGCGTCGAGACGCGCGCGTCGGGCGTCGGACGGACGCTGTAGGCGGACGCGACCGTGCGGTCGCGCGCGTTCTGGTTGTAGTCGACGAACACGCCGTGACGCTCCTCCTTCCACCACTTGCTCGTCGCCAGCTCCGGCACCCGGCGCTCGATCTCGCGCGCCAGCGCCAATGCAGCACGACGCACCTCGGTGAATCCGTGCTCGGGCACGATCCGCACGTTGATGTGGATGCCGCGCGAGCCGCTCGTCTTCGGAAAGCCGGTCAGCTTGTGGTCACGCAGCACCTCGCCAGCGCAGATCGCAACGCGCCGGACGTCGTCCCAAGACGCCTGCGGGGTGGGATCGAGATCGACTCGAAGCTCGTCGGGGTGGTCGAGATCGTCCTTGCGCACCGGCCACGGGTTCCAGTCGATCACTCCAAGGTTCAGCGCCCACACCAGGTGCGCAGCGTCGTTGGGCAGCAGCTCACGCGCCGAGCGGCCACTCGGAAACGTCACGGTCGCCGTCTGCAGCCACGGCGGCGCCGAATCGCCGACCCGCTTCTGGAAGAACGGCTTGCCGGCAGCGCCATCGACATAGCGCTTGAGCACCGTGGGGCGGTCGCGGAGGTGGTTGATGACAGGGTCGGCGAGGTCCAGGTAGAACTGGATCAGGTCGAGCTTCGTGAAACCCCGCTCGGGAAAGAACAGCTTGCTTGGGTTTGAGACGCGCAGCTCCTGGCCGGCGGCCTCGATGATCGTGTAGTCGGCCATCGATGACAGGATGACGGGGATGGCGCGCAAACTGAGCCACATGCCCGTTCTGGTCGCCCCCGACAGCTTCAAGGGCACGTTTGCCGCACAGCAGGTGGCGCGCGCGATCGCGCGTGGGCTCGAGGCGCGCGGACTCGCGGCGGACCGCTGTCCAGTCGCCGATGGGGGCGAGGGGACAGTGCGCGCGCTGGCGCCACCGCTCGGTGCAGAGCTTGCGAGCGCCATCGTCAGTGATCCGCTGGGGCGGCCCGTGGAGGCGCAGTACGCGCTCGCGCGGTCAGGCGGGGCTGGGCGGGCGACCGAGCTCGCTTTGCCTGGCGGACGTGCCCCCGCTTCGCCAGCGGTGCGCGGGCGCCCGCGCCCGCGCTCGCGCTTGCGCGCGGGCCAGAAGGCTTCGATCGCCGTTGTCGAGGTCGCGGCGGCAAGCGGCTTGTGCCTTGTGGCGGACGACGAGCGCGACGCTGTCGCGGCCAGCAGCTACGGAACCGGTGAGCTGATCCTTGCGGCCGTCGCGGCCGGCGCCGACTCCGTGTACGTCGGCGCCGGCGGCAGCGCGACCACCGACGGTGGCTCCGGCGCGATCAGCGCGATCCGTGACGGCGGCGGCCTGGGCACCGCCAAGCTGCTCGTCCTGTGCGACGTGCGCACGCCGTTTGAAGAGGCTGCGCGCGTGTTCGGGCCCCAGAAGGGCGCCGACCCGGATCAGGTCGACCGGTTGACCGCCCGGCTGGACCGTCTGGCCGGCACGTTTGCGCGTGATCCGCGCGGGCTGCCGATGACCGGCGCTGCCGGCGGCCTCGCCGGCGGCCTGTGGGCTGAGCTCGGCGCCGCGCTGGTCGCCGGCGCGCCGTTCGTGCTCGACGCGATCGGCTTCGAGCGCCGCCTGCGGGCGGCGCGCGCCGCCGTCACCGGCGAGGGTTGCCTCGACCGCCAGAGCCTCGCGGGCAAAGCCGTCTCGGAGGTCGCCACGCGTGCGCGCCAGGCCGGCATCCCGTGTCACGCGATCGTCGGCCGCAACGAGCTCGACGCATTCGGGATGCGGATCCTCGACCTCGAGCTCGTGCAGGAGGCCGGGACGCTCGCGCAGATCGAGCGCGCCGGAGCGCGGCTGGCGGAGCTGCTCTAGCGCGAGCTCTCCGCCCGCGACTGCGCGTGCCGACGGCGTGTCTCGAGGATCTTGTGGAGATTTGCGGCGACCGTGTCAGGCAGGTCGTGAAAGCGCTTGTAGGTGAGACGCACGGTCGGGATGTCGAAGGCGGCGAGGATCTCGGCGTCTCGCGCCCGGTTCGCTTCGAACTGCCTCGGGACCTTATGGACGTCATAACCGTCGAGCTCGACGATCAGGCGCTCGACGGGGAAGTACACATCGACTTCGTGGCCGCCGATACTCGTGTTCAAGATCGGCCGGGGCAGGTTGTAGCGCTCGACGAAGCTAGGGAAGTCGTCCTCGAAATCGGATCTGGTGACACCAAGATCGTCGCTGATCAAAGACTTGATCAGCGCGGCGCCGGTGTGGCGTGGGTGGCGCGCGATCAAAGCGTTTAGCTCATCGATCGTCAGGAGGCGGCCAAGGCGAAGGTCGTTGATCATGCGCATCAGGCGCCGCTGGGTGGTTCGCGGTGCGATGTCGAGCACCGTGCGTGCCGGGGTGGTGACGCGAAGCCCGTGGTTGTGCGTGATCTGGGCGCGGTCGAGGTTGGTCGAGCGGTGCACGCGCAGCCCTGTTGGACGGCTGTTGCCTCTGGTGAGAGTCAGCTCGAGCGGCAGCGGCCATTGCTTGGTGATCGTCCAGAGTGCGGTGGCGGAGCGGTGGCTCAGGACAGCGTGTGGGCCGCAGGCGAGCAGTGCGCCTGCGGCTTGGTCGCGGCGCGTGGTTGAAAGGCGGCCGACGGCGTAGACGCCGTTGTAGACGCGGATCAGACGGCCTGTGGTGCTGCGGTGACGGATCGCCTCTGCGCCAAGTCCGAGCGCGAGTAGTTGTGCGCGCGTGACGTGGCCGCCCTGGCGTTTGGCAAGTGCCGCGATCCGCTTGTCAGCTGACGCGTCCATCGGCACCTCGCACGCGAGCGTGGCGAGTATCTGTTGATATGGAACAGATACTCGCCAGGCTCATGTGGTCAAGAGGACTTGGGCGTCAGCAACTCACCCCCCGAGCGTTTCCAGCTCCCCGAACCGTGGCGGCGCGCAGCGGTACCGCGGTGGCGTTCGTGACAGCCGGATCGGGTTGCTCGGTAAGCGCACGATCGATTGATCCGAGCGCGCGATCGTGACGATCGGGTCCAGTCCAAGTGTCTGCGCCAACGCAAACGCCGCATCCAGGTCGTTGACGACGCCCGCGGGAACCCGCGCGGACGTCAGCTCGCCGACCCAGACCTGTGCCGGTCGCGCCGCCAGCGCGCGCTCGAGTTCCACACGCAGTTCCCCGCGATGGCTCACGCGCGCGGCATTGGTGGCGTAGCGGGAGTCGCTGACAAGTTCAGCCGCGCCCAGCACCTCGCATAGCGACGCGAACTGGCGGTCGTTGCCGACGGCCAGCGCCAGTTCGCCGTCGGCGGCGCGATACAGGTCGTAGGGGGAGATGCTCGGGTGCGCGTTGCCCAGCCGCTGCGGCACGGCACCGGCGATCGTGTATCCAGAGGCCTGGTTGGCGAGCGCGGCCAGCAGCGACTGCAGCAGGTTGACCTCGATCCGCTGCCCCTCGCCCGTCTGCTCGCGATGACGCAGGGCTGCGAGAATCCCGACCGCCGCGAACAGTCCCGCGAGCACGTCGACCAGGGCGACCCCCACCTTCTGCGGATCGCCGTCGGCTTCGCCGGTGATGCTCATCAGGCCGCCGACGGCTTGAACCAGCAGGTCGTAGCCGGGGAGCATCGCGCCCGCGCCGGCGCCGAATCCGGTGATCGAGCAGTAGATCAGCGCGTCATGCTGCGCGCTCAGCTGCTCGTATCCGAGACCCAGCTTGTCCATCACGCCGGGCCGGAAGTTCTCCACGATCACATCCGTCTCCGACGCGACGGACCGAGCCTTCGCCAGCCCTGCGGGGCTCGCGAGATCGAGGATCACGCCGTGCTTGTTGCGGTTGACGGCCTGGTAGTACGTGCCCTCGCCCTGCGCGTCCCACGGCGGCCCCCACTCGCGCGTCTCGTCCCCGGTGCCGGGACGTTCAACCTTGATCACCTCGGCGCCCAGATCGCCGAGCATCATCGTCGTAAACGGACCCGCGAGCACGCGCGAGAAGTCGAGGATCCGGAGGTTTGCCAGGGCGTCCGCCATGTGCTTAGATATTAGATGTTCGAAGATCTAGGGTCAAGGAGCGGTGTGATGACGGCGACGGCAGCTGCGAACGTGATTCGCCCGAAGGACTTCCTCGGGTTCGACAATCTCCTGAGCGACGAGGAGCGGGACATTCGCGACACGGTTCGTGCGTTCATCGCCGATCGGGTGCTGCCCAACATCGGCGAGTGGTTCGAGGAGGCGCGCATCCCGGGCGAGCTCGCGCGTGAACTCGGCAAGATCGGTTTGCTGGGCATGCACCTGCACGGCTACGGCTGTGCGGGCGCGAGCGCGACCGCCTACGGCCTTGCGTGTCTCGAGCTCGAGGCGGGTGACAGCGGCGTGCGCAGCCTCGTGTCCGTCCAGGGGTCGCTGTCGATGTTCGCGATCCATCGCTGGGGCTCCGAGGAGCAGAAGCTCCAGTGGCTGCCGCGCATGGCGACCGGCGAGCTGATCGGTTGCTACGGGCTGACTGAGCCCGATTCCGGCTCTGACCCCGGTTCGATGCGCACCCGTGCGCGGCGGGACGGCAGCGACTGGATCCTGCACGGCCAGAAGATGTGGATCACCAACGGTGGGGTCGCCGATATCGCGATCGTCTGGGCGCGAACCGATCAGGGCGTCAGGGGCTTCTTGGTGCCGAAGGGGACCAAGGGCTTCACGACCCAGGACATCCATCGCAAGCTGTCGCTGCGCGCGTCGGTCACCTCCGAGTTGCTGCTCGACGAAGTCCGCCTCCCTGCTGACGCGATGCTGGCGCAGGCAACATCTCTGCGGGCTCCCCTGTCGTGCCTCGACGAGGCGCGCTACGGGATCCTGTGGGGTGCCGTCGGCGCGGCGCGGGCCTGCTTCGAGTCGGCGCTTGACTACAGCCTGCAGCGGATCCAGTTCGACCGTCCGATCGCGTCCTTCCAGATCCAGCAGCAGAAGCTCGCGATGATGGCGCTCGAGGTCAACCGGGCGGCGCTGCTGGCGATGCATCTGGGCCGGATGAAGGACGAAGGCCGCCTACTTCCCCAGCACGTGAGCATGGGCAAGCTCGCCAACGTCAACGCCGCTCTGGAGGTAGCTCGCAGCGCTCGGCAGGTGCTCGGCGCCAACGGTGTGACGCTCGAGTATCCCGTGATCCGGCACATGAACAACCTCGAGTCGGTCGTCACCTACGAGGGAACCGCCGATGTGCACGCGCTCGTGGTCGGCGCTGCGCTGACCGGCATCCAGGCATTCCGATGACAGCTCGCGGCGCGTTGACCGGCAGCCTGAGTGTCCGATGACCGTGGACACGGTGCACAGTGCCGCTGGGTGAGCAGACCGCACGGCTGAGCACGACCCCCGAGCACGCTCTCGACGCGTTGCGCCGCGCGATCGTCGAAGGGGAGCTTCGACCAGGCCAGCGCGTCGGCCAGGAAGAGGTCGCCGAGCTGCTCGGGGTGAGTATCGCGCCGGTGCGTGAGGCGCTGCGGGTGCTTCAGCAGGAGGGGCAGGTGACGTACTTCCCGCGGCGCGGTTACTTCGTCACAGAGCTGCGGATCGAGGATCTCGAAGAGATCTACGCGCTGCGGCGCCTGCTCGAGGAACGTGCGGCCCGCCACGCCCTCCCGAGCATTGGCGACCAAGATCTAGAGCGGATGGAGCTCGCCGCGCGCGAGTGCGCGGCGACCGCGCAGAGCGGCGATGTCGCGGCCGAGCAGCAAGCGAACCGCCGCTTCCACTTCGCGATCCTGTCAGCGACCGATCAGCCGCACACGATTCGGCTGATTCGTCTGCTGTGGGACTCGACCGAGGCCTACCGGGCGCTCTACTACAACTCGCCCGACGAGCGCCGCCGCTCGATCGAGGCACACGAGCGGATCATAGCGGCGGTCCGCGCCCGCGACGCGGACCGCCTTGTGGCTGAGCTAGACGCGCACCGCGAGCGGGCGCTCGAGGTGCTGCGCGAGCTGCTGCCCTAGTCCGGGCGGAACTTCGGCTAGTGGGCGAACGCCTGCCGTGCAGGCCGGGCGTGCGGGATCGGTCCGTCGAGTTCCTCCAGCATCTCGGTTTGCTCGCGCAGGCCGTCGAGCAGCAGGTCGGCCATGTCGAGGTTCATGCCGGCGCGCACGACGATCCGCAGCACGCTGAGGTCCTGGCGGTTCTCCGGGAACGAGTAGGCGGGCACCAGCCAGCCACGCTCCCTGAGCTTGTCGGAGACGTCGAACACGGTGTAGTTCGTCACGTCGTCTTGGACCGTGAAGGCGAACACCGGTAGCTCGTCGCCTTTCGTCAGCAGCCGGTACGGACCGATCTCGGCGATCTGCGAGGACAGGTGCATGGCGACGTCCTGGGCGTTCTGGATCACGCGCCGGTAGCCCTCGTGGCCGAGGCTGACGAACATGAAGTACTGCGCGATCACTTCGCTGCCGGGGCGGGAGAAGTTGAGCGCGAACGTCGGCATGTTCCCGCCGAGGTAGTTGACGTTGAAGATCAGGTCTTCCGGCAGCGCCTCCTTGTTACGCCAGATCGCCCAGCCGACGCCGGGGTAGACGAGGCCGTACTTGTGGCCCGACGCGTTGATCGACTGCACGCGCGGGATCCTGAAGTCCCACTCCAGCTCGGGCTGGACGAACGGCGCGACGAACCCGCCAGAGGCGCCGTCGACGTGCAGCGGCACGTTCAGACCCGTGTCCTGCTCGAGCTGATCGAGCGCCGCCGCGATCTCCTTGACAGGCTCGTAGCTGCCGTCGAACGTCGACCCGAGCACCGCGACCACGCCGATCGTGTTCTCGTCGCAGTGAGCGACGGCCTGCTCGGCGTCGAGGTGGTAGCGGTCGCCCTCCATCGGCACCAGCCGCGGCTCGACATCCCAGTAGCGGCAGAACTTCTCCCAGCAGACCTGCACGTTCGCGCCGGTCACCAGGTTGGGCTTATCCGTCGGCTTGCCGGCCGCGCGCATCCGGTCGCGCCAGCGCCACTTCAGCGCCATCCCGGCGAGCATCGCCGCCTCGCTGGAGCCGGTCGTCGAGCAGCCGGTGGCGTGCTCGCTCTCAGGCGAGTTCCACAGCTTGGCGATGATGTTCACGCAGCGCGCTTCGATCTCCGCAGTCTGCGGATACTCGTCCTTGTCGATCATGTTCTTGTCGGCGGTGTCGGCCATCAGCTTGGCGGCCGTCGAGGGCATCCAGGTGGTCACGAACGTGGCGAGGTTCAGGCGCGCCGACCCGTCGAGCAACAGCTCGTTGGAGATCATCTCGTAAGCGGTCTCGAGGCCCATCCCCTCTTGCGGCAGGTGGTGGTGCGCGATGCTCCCGTCGGTGTGATGGATCGGCGCGGCAATCGGGTGGTGGCGGCGTCCGCCGGCGCTGTGACTGGTCAGTCCCATCGAGCTTCTTCTCCTTGATTGACTGCTGGTCTGGCTGGTCTGGCTGGTCCGGCTGGCTCGGCTGACGATGGCTGTTCCTGCTTCGATCCTTCGATCTCGCACGTTTGTGGCCGGGCGCTCACGCAGTCGTGACCGGGTCGAGCGTCGCCGCGAAGAACGCAAGCGTGCGCGCCCAAGCGTCGCGTGCCGCTACGTGCCTGTAACTGGGCCGGCCGTCGTTGAAGAACGCGTGGCCGGTGTCGGGGTACACCCGCAGCTCGTGGTCGACGCCGGCTTTCGACAGTGCTTCTGCGAAGTCCGGAAGGCCGCTCACGATCCGCGGATCGTCGGCGCCGTAAAAGCCCCTGACCGGACACCCAATGCTCGCCGTCTGCTCGGCGGACGGCGAGCCGCCGTAGAAGATCGCCGCGGCACCCAGCTCGCGCTCGACGCTCGCGAGCAGCGCGGACAGGCCGCCGCCCATGCAGTACCCGATCGATCCAACGGCGCGCTCGCTGCAGGCCGGATTGGATCGCAGGTAGGAGAACGTGGAGCGCAACACGTCGAGGTACTTGCCGGTGTCGCGTCCCATCCCGCCGAACAGGGTTCCGATTGTCTCGCCGATCTGGACGCCCTGATCGCCGGGCAGCTTTGCGAGCTCCTGCGCGCGGCGCTCCGGGTCGCCGAGCACGCTCATCCATTCCGACGGCGGGATCGAGTTGAGGAACTGCTTTGCCGCCTGGACGCGCTCGACTGACAGCTGCGGCGGCCGACCCGCCGGCGCCGAATAAAGGTCTGGCGCGATCGCAGCGTAGCCGGCGGTGGCGAAGCGCTCGACTAGATCCTGGATGTGCTCGTCGACACCCCAGATCTCCTGGATCACGATGATTCCCGGCACGGGGCCGGTCGCCGGCTTCGGCCTTGCGAGATACGCGGAAACCGATCCGCCCGGTACGTCATGGGTAACCCACGTTGTCTCGAGGTCCATCGACCAGCCTTTCGTTGCCGTCGCCGTCTCCAGGGAGGAGCTTAGGGCACCAGCCCGTAGCCGTCTGCGGAGGCGCTCTTGGCGGTTTGCGTCCCCGACGACGACGCAACGGGCTCCTCCGGTTGGCGCTGAGGTCAATCAGGCGTTGGCATGCACCCCGACTCGATCAGGTGCGCCACGAACGCCCGCCGGTCTCGGTCGGGGTGGAACGGCTCGTTCCCGTCGCGCAACAGTGATCCGATCCGCTCGAGGTCGAACAGGAGGGCGAGCTTGCCCGGCGGATCGTCCCACTCGCCGGTGTCGTAGCGATCTGTCCACGCGGCCAGCGCAGCAAGCGTCTCCAGCTGAACTTGATCCTCCCACCAGCAGGTCCGCACGGGCAAGCGGTAGCGATCGCGCAGCATGCAGACATCGGACCAGAGGTGCTCGAACCAGAGCCGGCGCTCGCGCGGGTCAAGGCCATGGCAGTGCAGCGGCCAGCGCTGTGGCTCGGCCGCGGGAGCGTCGCTCCGCGCGCTCCAGGTCATCAGCGGCTTCCGTTCTGCCGGCGGCCTGCAGCCAGCCCGCGCAGGCGACGGTCCTTGAACCACATCCGGAGCGCCACGCGCACGGGAGCCAGGCGGCCGTACAGCACGAGCGCGTGCCCCTCTGGCAGCTGGCGCAGCGCTTCAGCGGCGAGCAGCGGCCGGCGCCGGCGGGCGACAGAGCGCGTGGTTCCCCCGGAGCCGGTCGTCCGGGTCAGCTCGCGCCGCTCCTCCTCGCCGATCAGGCCCGCGAAGTAGCGCAGCGTGTCGAGATCCGCCACGCCCGGAAGCAGCATCCGTGCACGGTGCGAGTTGACGACGGTCTCCGCCTGCTGCCGGTAACGACTGCGGGCCTGCGCCAGATCGTGAAAGATCGAGACGAGCTGGATGTTGTGGCTCGGGGCGGTCGACGCGATCTCGGCGAGGTTCGGCAGGGGCGCGACGTTCCCGGCCTCGTCGAGGCAGACGAGGAGCGGTCGTGACAGCCTTCCGCCCTGCTCGTTGGCCAGCTCGTAGGCGCGGTCGATGACTTCCGAGAGCAGCGCCAGGAAGATCGGCCGGAGCAGCTTCGACGCCTTCGCATCACCAATCAGGTAAAGCGTCGAGGACCGCTGGAGCAGGCGATCCGCAGTGATCTCGCAGCCGTCGGCCGACCGCGCAACCCGATTGAAGCGGTACGCGCGAAGCAGCGCTTGCGCCGTTGCCTCGATCGAGGAGCGCGTGCGATCGGCCTGCGCCTCGAAGGCGCGCACCGCATCGTACGCGGCCTGCGCCTCCCGGCGATCCTGCTCGGTGCCGGCGGTGTTCGCCAGCTGCTCGAGCGCGATGTCCAGGTCACGGGTCCCTTGACCATAGACCCAGCGCACGACGCGCTCGATGCCAGCGCCCGCGCGCGCGGCAGTGAACAGCAGTGGTGCCAGCCGCTGCTCGGCCGCGATCGCCCAGAAGTCGCCGCCCTCGACGCCGCGCTGGTCCAGTTCGCCAGCCGCCGCCATTCGCCATGCGACCTCGAGAGCGCCGTCCCAGCTGGCCGCGCCGCGCAGCGGCGACCAGGTATGGGATCGCATCCCGGCGAGCGCGAACGGGTCGAACACCAACGCCTCGCCGAGCGCTCTGCGGCGTGCAAGCGTGGCTCCTAGCAGGTCGACCTTGATCGAGGACGCGATCGCGGGGCCAGCCCACTCAAGTAGCGCCGGGATCGCTAGGCCGGCCGATTTGCCGGATTGGGGCGGGCCGAACGCGATCAGGGCATGTCGGCGCTCGGCGTACAGGATGCGTCCGCGGTGGCGACCGAGCGCAAGCCGACCCGCGCTCACGTCGCTGCCTGTGTCGCTGCCTGTGTCGCTGCCAGTGACGGCGCCCGGTCGGGCGCCGCGCCGCGTCCGCGCCGGCAATCGCTCATGCAACCCGGCACGCAGCAGCCGCAGCTCGTGCGAGGAAGCCCATCGAGCTCCGTCAGCGCCCGCCAAGGTCCGCCCGCCGGCGCTTGGGGATACGCGCTTCGCGAGCGCGACCAAGGCTACCCCCGCGAGCAGTAGCGCTGCCAGCGCCGCGTAGAAGCCGGCCGGGCCGGGCAGGCCGGCGCGCAGGCGCGGCGGCCAGGCGACAGCGGGATCCTCGAGATGAGACGGCAGCCGCGTGGCGACCGTGACCAGGTCGCCGAGGCTGGCGTGCGGCCAGCCGCGACCGAACGCGGCGCCCGCCAGGCCTCCCCAGACCCAGACGAGCGTCACGACGGCCAGCAGGCCGCCGATCAGCGCGAGCATCGCACCGTCGCTCGGTCCACCGGTCCGCTCCGGGCTCATGTGCGCGCTCCGGCATCGGGCCGCCGCGCAGCGCTGGCGCGGCCGACTTGCACGCGTCCGGTGCTCGCTGCATCGATCCGCATGCCAGTATCGGTGTCGGTCAGCCGCGCCTCGAGCCGCGACCGGTAGTGCTGCACGATGAACGACCGCGAGCCCACCCGCCACAGTGCCTGGCCGGCCGAGAGCAGCGAGAGCAGGCGAGCCTCGGTCTCGGTCAGCCCGAGCAGTGCGCGCGTCAACGGGATCTGGCTCTCGTCCTGGTGGTAGACGATCCGCGTGGACGCATCCGCAATCAGGCCTTCGGCGATCCGCGCCGCGCGCGAGCCAGCGTCCCCCACGGCCTGGAGATCGCCAAGCTTGTGCAGCACCACGAGGTTCATGACGCCGAACTGGCGCGCGAGCTTGAAGTTCGACTGGAACCACTCGCCCAGACCCGTGTGCTGGATGATCTTCCATGACTCGTCAGCGACGTTGATCAGCCGCTCTCGCCCCGGGTGCTCGGCCATCCGTGCAAGCAGTGCGCTCATCCAGGCGGTCGCGCAGGCCATCAGGATGCCGACCGCGGGGGAGTCCCGGACCGCGTGCAGATCGAGTACCAGCAGTTTCGCGTCGAGGTCCAAACCTGGTGTGGTGGGACCGTCGAACATGCCGCGCAGCGGTCCTTCGCACAGATCCTGGAGCGCTAATGCGGCACGGCGGACGTCTGTGGCGAGTCCTTCCGGCGTTGTGCGCAGGCGCTCGGCCATCTCGACGGTCGGCGCGAACAGCACGGCCGCGATGTCTGGCAGCGTCGGCTCGCGCCGAGCGGTGGCGTGCACGCTGCGCAGCGCTTCGCGTAGCGCTGCAGCTTCGATCTGATCCACGGGGCTGCCGATCGCGGTCGTCGTGATCGCCCGCAGCAGGTCGATCTGCGCGTGCTCTCCAGGGTGCCAGGAGAGGGGGTTCAGACGCACCCCACCGCCGGGGACCAGCGAGATCGGCTGCACGCCGGCCGCTTCGCATAGCGGTCCGTACTCGCGCTTGACGTCCAGCACGAACGCGCGCCTGCCGAATAGCAGCATGCGCCACAAGAACGTCTTGACGAGCGCGCTCTTGCCCTGTCCGAGTTTGCCGAGCACGATCGCGTTGGGGTCATCAAGCGCGCCTTGCCGGTAGAGAACCCAGGGGTCGAAGCAGAACGCGCCGCCGCTCGCATCGCGACCGATGAACACCCCTTCCCCACCAAGCCCACCTGCTGCGGTGAACGGGTAGATCGCCTGCGCATGGCGGGTCGTGAACCGGTGTGCCGGTCGCTGTGCCGCGCGCAGGCTCATCGCAGTCCGCGCCCGAGTGGCAGCGTGAATGTGAACGCGTCGGCCTGCTGCCCGTACATCCGATGCAGCTCCAGCCGCGCCCGGGCGGCATGCTCGAGCACCTCCGCGCAGGCGCGGCGCAGCTCCACCTGATCGCGGCCGGACACGGTCACGAATCCAGCCAGCCGGACCTCGCTGTGGCCTGCGGCGAGCTCGGCTTCGCGGCGCTCGGCGGCCTCCTGAGACTGTCGCTGGCGTGCGGTCTCCGCTTGACCGAAGCGCGCTCGCAGTTCGCGGTCAGCGCGGTCACGCGTTACCGCCGCCTCGACCTCGCGGGTCGAGCGCTCGGGCGCGATCGGCTCGAACGTGACCGCGACGGTGCGGGCGACGCTCGATCGACCGAGCATCGCGTCCATGAACATCGGCGATACCTCCACGCGCGGCCAGCCGCCGATCCAGTAAGTGGCGTGATAAGCACCGTCGCTGCGGTAGTGCTCCCATGCTTCGTGCGCGCCGAGCGGCCAGGCGTTCACCGCGGCGAGGCCGTCGCGGCCGCCGTCGACCGTCTCGAGCGCTGCCAGCTCGGAGCGCGCGTAGGGGTCGAACGCGGTTCGCAGCACTCTGGCGAGCTGCCCCGCGCTGAGCGCGCCCAGGACCGAGATCTCCGCCGCCTCGAGATTCTGGGCGACGCGCTCGGCGGCCTCGATCAGGGCGCGAGACACGGCATCTCGTCCCCGCTCGCGGACTCGGGCACCGTCCACCTGGATCGCGATCAGGATCTCGTGCCCCTGCGTGACCTGCGCACTGGTGGCGATCAGCTCCAGGTACGACTCAATAATCGGCGCGCCGCGCAGCGGGATCGCCGGGTCCTTCGCGTTATGCAACCAGCGCGCGAGCTCGTCGCCCTGTGCCGGCGCGGTCCGCTCGATCCACTGGATGCGGCGGACCGCTGAGCTAGCGGCGCCCGACAGGACAAGCCCCCAGTGCGCAAGGCGCCGCTCCTGCGCCTCCGGGTCGAGCAGCGCGAACGCCAGCACCCGGCACGCGAGCACCGTCGTGAGTCGCCGACCGCCGCGTTCAGACAGCGCCCCCACGGTGCGATCGCGGTAACGGGTCTCGACGATTGAAACGTTACGGAGCGCTGCCGGCGCCTGCGGTCGCGGGCCTCGCAATGACGTCTTCCCTTTTCCCGCGGCGCGTGTCCACGACATGCCGAGGCTCGGCACCGGCGAGCGAAATCGGACGCGTGTGCGGGCGAGCCGGAGCAGATAGGCGCCCGCCACGGGCGCCCACTCCCCGAACGTCCGGCCGCCGATCCGCAAGGCCGTTGTAGCGATCGCGAACGCGAGCGCGACGGTGCCCTCGAGTGCGCCGGCAGCCGAGGGCGACTGATCGATCGCCACGATTGCGGCCCCCGCGCCGGTCGCCAGCGTGAGTACCTGCCCGTAGCCCACGCCGCCAAGTAGACCGCGCCGCTCCAGGGGGCCGAACCTGTAGGCAAGCCGCTGGCCGCTCACAGCAGACCGTTCCGATCGCGCTGGCGCTCCGAAAGCGGGTCATGCCGCTCGACTTCTGCTTCTGGCCCTACCCCGGCGGGCCCCGCCGCCGGCGTGCGATCATCACTGCCAAGCCGGAACGGCAGGCTGACGTCATACGTCGCCAGCACGGCTTCGATGCCGGTCCGTAAAGGCGCGGGAGGCTCTGCCGACGATGCGCCGACAACGCCTGCGGGTTCGGCCGACACGGCGCCAGCGGATTCGAGGCCGAGCGGTTCGGCGCGCAGGCCGCCAGGCCTGGCTTCGCCGGCCTGCCCAGCTCCCGGCGGCGAGCTCCCGGCACTGCCGGTGCTGGCGGTGCTGGCGGTGCTGCCAGTGCCGGCGGTGCTGCCAGTGCCGGTGGTGCCGGCGCTGGCGGTGGTGGTGCCAGTGGTGCCAGTGCCGGTGGTGCCAGTGCCGGTGCTGGCGGTGGTGGTGCCAGTGGTGCCAGTGGCGGTGGTGGCGGTGGTGGCGGTGCTGCCGGTGCCGGTAGTGGCGCCGGTGGCGTCGAGCTCATCGCGGCTACCGTCCGCAGCACGCAGTGAGTCACCGGCCGACGTCGCGTCGCCGTGCGGGTCAGCGAAGTCCGATCTGGCGGCGGGAGGCGCTGACTGCAACGACGTGCGCTCGTCGCTCTGCCCGGCGTCCTGTGCGTGCGTCCGCATGCGTGCTGTGACCGAGGGCAGCCACTCGGCGGCGGCGCCGGCGTATCCTCCGGCGGCCATCGCGCTTCGACCGATCCTGGGCAGCTCTCGGTGGATCGCGCTGCTTGCGCCCGCGGCGATCTCGGTGAACGGAATCAGTCGTAGCATCGCCCAAGGCGCGAACGTGGACAGGATCACCAGCGCCATCGCCGTCAGAAGCCGTGACGGGTCATCGGTGCCGTTGCCGTAAGCGGCGCCGCCGAGGGCTAACACGGCGACAACCGCGAATTTCGACAGGATCAGCGCGACCAGCAGCTCGAGCATGCGGATCGCCAAGCCCCGTCGGGCAGGCCACACGAACGCCGCGAACGCGAGCGGCAGCATCAGCACGACCACGTACACGGCCGCCTCGCGGATCAGCAACTCGAGCAGCAGGGCGATCGCAGCCGCGACCGTGAACAGGCCGACGATGAACGCCAGGAAGTCCGAGCCGTAGAGCGCTGAGATCCCGGTTGAGGCGAGTGCCGCCGAAGCCAGGAAGTGGGCGCCGGCGTTGCTGCCAGCGGGCGACATTACGCTGCACAGCTGATCGGTGGCGGCGAGCAGCAACATCGTCAGCGGCGTGGCGAGGCTCACGCCGAGCAGCGCCAGCGGGAGATAGCCGAACGCAGCTCGCACCAGCAGGCTGAGGTCGGAGTGCAGCAGCGCCTGCGCTGTCGCGGCGAACAGGAATGGCAGCGTCAGTAGCGCTCCGAGTGCGGCCACGTGCCAGTAGGTGGACGAGAACCACGTGCTCCGCAGCTGTGGCGTGGTTGTGGTGCTGATCGCATCGGCGGTCGCGCTGAGCGCCGCCGCGGCGCCGCCCAGAACCCACGAATCGATCGCCCCCAAGCCGAGGCCGGCCAGCGCGCTAGCGCCTGCTCCGACCGGGTTGAGCAGGGTTCCCGCGACTCCGGTCAGGGTGCCCGTGAGCGAGTCGTTGCCGACGTTCCCGGCCTGGGGTCCGGGCAATTCCAGGACGGGTAGATCCTTGATCGTCGATGAGCCGTCCAAGCTCGTGGTGGTCGAGCTCGGATTGCCCTTGCCAGGCGTTGCCGGGCAGGCGCGGGTCGCGTCTCGCGCCGGCTGGGAGGCCGTGCAGACACGATCTGGCGACGTAAGCGCCGCCGCCTGTTGCGCACCTAGGAGCCCACCCGCGAGCAGGCCGCACGTCGCGAGGAAGCGCAGCGCAACTGCGTGGCGGGCCGCGGTGCGCATCAACTGCAGGGCGGAGATTGCGCGCCTCATTTGGCCGTCGTCCCGAGATGCTCGAAGAAGTTGACCAGGCCGGGCGCTGCTCCGATCACAAGCGCTGAGGCAGCCGAAACGAGTGCCGCCATGCGTCCGCGTGCCGCGTATTGGTGGCTGTGCGTGTGCGACGCCACGGCCCACAGCGCCGCTCCGATGAAGGCGCCGAGCAGGGCGATCGTGAGAGCCCAGGCCTCGGTGCCATTGACGATCTGTTGCAGGACGTTGCTCCCGGGGAGGCCCGTGGGGTCGGGCGTTGCGCTGACCGCGGCGGGGAGGAAGAACAAGAAAAGCACCTCCATTGAAGCTAATTGAATCTAATTGAGCACGTGCTACTCTACCAATAGCAACGGTCGGCAGCAAGCATAGATCGTGTCAAATTAGATTCAAGTGGAGTCAATATGGTCTTACAAGCATATGGCGTCGGGCGGCCGGCTCGCCACCAGCGAGGCCGGCTGATCGAGCTCGAGGTGCGGCGCGAGGCGGCCGTGTGGCCGCCCGTGCGCGGCGACGAGGAGGAGTTGTTCCGGCACCACCAGCGCGCGCTCATGCGCGCGGTCGGCAAGTCGGTGAACGCGTCGCAAGAGCTGATCGAGGACGCGTGCCAGAGCGCTTGGCTCGCTCTGCTGCGGTTTCAGCCGGATCGCACTCCGGCGCTGTTCGCCTGGCTGAGGACCGTGGCCGTGCGCCACGCGTATCGCCTGTCGCGCCAGGAGTGGCGCGATGCGCGCTTGGAGGATCTCGGTGGCGATCAGGGCTGGCAACGGCTGCTGGGTGGCGCAGGCTCGCTCGACGACGCGCTCGAGGCGCGCCGGGCGCTCGCGACGCTTGCCGCGCTACCGGTGCTGCAGCGCGAGGACCTTGCGTTGCTGATCGGCGGTTACAGCTACCGCGAGATCGCGCAGCGGGCGAGTGACGGGACGCGCTCGCTCAACAACGTCAATAAGCGCTTGACGAAGGCGCGCACGCGGATCCGCCGGCTGGAGGCGGCAGCCCCCGCGGGCCCGCGGGAGCCCTAAGGGCACGCCTAAGGGCCCCAATTTCCCCTAGATTAGGGCCGCCCCCCGCGGGCCCTGAGGGCCCCGCGGGCGCCCTAAGGGCCCTAACGCGCGCGACCGCGCTTGCGCCGCTTGCGCTCGGCCGGGCTGAGCTTGCGCGGCTTTGGCGTCGCTTTGGTGGCGCGGCGGCCGCCGTCCAGCGAGACCGGGTCGGCGCCCTGCTTGACCGGTGCATGCCGGCGCGCGTCACGCCAGATGAAGGCTGAGACACCGCTCAGAACCACCAGCGCCCCGAGGGCGATCAGGATCGCGTCCGTGCCGCTGAGCCCGCCGCTGCTGGACGTCGAAGTCGAGGTGATCACGGGCGTCGTCGTGGACGTTGCGGTGCTCACCGGCGAAGCCGGAATCCCGGGCGAGAACGGGCTGGTCGATCCCGGCAGCTGGTTCAGCGGCGTGCTGGTCGTGGCCGCGCCGCTCACTGTGGTTGCGCCGGCCGCCACGGGCGCACAGATCGCCAGCGCCAGGAGCGCGAGCGCCAGGGCGGCGCGGGCGCGCACGAATCTGGCCCCGGGCGGAATGCGCGCGCATCGGGGCGCGCCCGCGAGGCCCGCGAGGCCCGCGAGGCCCGCGAGGCCCGGTCCGCCGCCCGTCGGAATCCGTTCGCCCAGCTCGAACGTCGTCATCGTCTTCGCGCGCTAGCGTTCGGACGCGAGCGGCTGCTCCATCGCCGGGGTGGACGGTGGCTTGCGATATGGATCCTCGTTCTCGACGTGCTCCTCGTGGTAGGCGCTCTCGGCGTTGACCGCCCAGATGTCGTGACGGGTCCCCAACAGGATGTTGTCGACCGCGCGCATCGCGGTCAGCATCGAGTGATCTGAGTTGTTGTAGCGGTGCAGACCGTTGCGTCCCACCTGGGTGATGTTGCCGATCGCCTCCAGCCAGGCGCGGATTGTGGCAACGCGATCGGCGTACAGCTCGTCGTAGATCGGGTAGGCCTTGTGTACGCGGGCGACGAAGCCGAACTTGATCTTGTCGGCGGGTGCCAGGTGGAGCTGATCGATCTCGCGGCCCGCCATCGCGACGAGGTCGTCATCGGCCATATTCCACAGCTCGTCGCCCTCGAAGCAGAAGTACTCCATCCCGATCGAGGCGTCGGCTGGGTCGGGCACCATCCACGGGCTCCACGACTTGAAGTTCTGGATCCGCAGCACGCGCACCCCCGGCTGGTGGATGTAGATCCAGTTGTCGGGGAACGGATCCTCGCCGGCGATCACCAGCAGCACCGTGAGGAACTCGCGATAGCGCAGCCCGCGTGCAGCGTCGCGGACGTCGACCGGAGCCTCGGGATCGGCGATCCCGACGGTCGTGCGCAGCGGCAGCGAGGAGATCACGTGCGAGGGTGTGAGCGTCTCGCCGCCGGCAATCACCTCCACGACGCGACCATCCTCGATCCGTAGTCGCGTCACGGGCGCGTTCAATCGCACCTCGCCGCCGCTTGCACGGATGTCTTCCGTCATCTGCTCCCACATCTGTCCCGGCCCGAACCGCGGGTAGTTGAACTCCGAGATCAGCGACTTGATCTTGTTGCCTTTGTTGCCGAAGAAAGCCGACTTGGCGGCGCTGAAGAACGACAGGCCCTTGATTCGCTGGGCGGCCCACTCGGCGCGGATCTCGTCGGCGCGCACCCCCCACAGCTTCTCGGTGTAGGTCTTGAAGAAGTGGTTGTAGAGGCGCTTGCCGAAGCGATTGGACACCCAATCCTCGAAGGTCTCTTCCTTGCCCTTGGGCTTGATCGCCGCCCACAGGTAGGAGAACCCGCAGCGCATCAGCTCGATCGGGCCGAGCTTCCTAATCACGTCCATGCCGTCCAGCGGGTACTCGAGGAACTTGTCGTTCCAGTAGATCCGCGACCGGCGAGGGCGCTTGAGGAACTCCTCCTTCATGATCTCGTGCCAGAGCTCGTCGACCTCCTCGGCCTTGGTAAAGAAGCGGTGTCCGCCGAGGTCGAAACGGTAGCCGTCGCGTACCTCGGTGCGCGCGATCCCGCCGACCTGGTCGGTGGA
Organism: Solirubrobacteraceae bacterium; assembly: GCA_052147535.1. Lineage (GTDB taxonomy): Bacteria > Actinomycetota > Thermoleophilia > Solirubrobacterales > Solirubrobacteraceae > Palsa-465. The sequence continues at coordinate 76,821 of JBKQKK010000330.1, forward strand.
CTCGAGCACGATCACGGGCTTGCCCTGCTTGGCCAGCAGGTACCCGGCGGTGAGGCCGGCGGGCCCGCCGCCGAGCACCACGACGGGGTGGGAGGGAGTTATGTCGGGGCCGGGTGCGGAGGTGGGTGTTGGTGTCATTTCGGGCATTGAGGTGGGTGGTGTTTAGCGCACCTTCTCGTAGAGGACGGCGCTGTCTGCAACGCAGCAGGCGCCGGGATAGTTGTGTGGGGAGACGGCGGCCGGCACGAGCTGTTTGTCAGCCGCGATGATCGCACCCCACTGCGCCGAGCGCCGTCTCACCATGATCGTCCACGGTGCCTGCCAGTTCTGGGCGCCCTCGGTGAGAGGCCGGATGAACAGGAGCTGCTGGCCCGGCTTGACGCTGTCGATCAACCGGATCGCGGTCGCTCGCCAGCCTGGGCTCTTGATGCGAGCGAGCGCTCCGACCCAGTTCATGTAGGTCGGGTCAGCGACGATGCCGCCGCTCGTGTTGGCGAACCGCAACCCTGCCGGCAGGTAGTAATAGGCAAGTGGAGTCTGCTCCGGCTGCCCGACGATCACCAGGTCGCCGCGATGAAGCTTCGCCCCAATCTCGCTGCCGACGATTCGCACGTCGCTCTTGTACTTGGTGCTATACGACGCCTGGTTGGCGAGGAACACCACGGACAGCACCAGCGCGAGCAGGCCGACAGCGCCCGCGCGCGCAAGCCCGAAAGCGATCAGCAGCAGGATCGGTCCGACGATCGGGGCGAAATAGCGCGGCACCCACGCTGGCGTGATCTGCGAGGAGATCCAGGCAAGCACGAGGGCCGCGGCGGAGATCACGATCAGCACCCACATCAGCTTCGCATCGATCGTGCGCCGCGATCGGCGAGCCATCAGCCCGGCCAGTCCGATCAGCGCGCCGCCGACGAGCACGACCGCCACGCGGTCGCCCCCGAGCACGTTGCGCGAGAGCTGGATCGGGGCCCCGAAGCGCGGCGGCGTGTCCCACGGCGCCGCGGTGTGCGTCGCCTGATAGAGGAAATTCGGCAGCCAGGGCGCAAACAGAACGCCGACACCGGCATACGCGAGCACGGCGTCCTTGAGCAGATTCTGTCGCTCGTCGCTCAGGCGGTACAGGAGCGCCAGCGCCAGCACCGACGCCGCCCCAAAGAAGATCCCCCAAGCGTGCGTATAAAGCATCAGCGCTTGCGCGACCGCGAACAGCGCCACGTAGCGGCGCCGTCGGTACACGAAGCCGTGCATGAAGCCCGCGGTCGCGATCAGCCCGAGCAACGTCATCAGCGAGTACATCCGCGTCTCCTGGCTGTACTGCGTGATGAACGCGCTGAACGCGAATAGGACCGCGGCGTACACCCCGGCGCGCTTGCTCAGAAGGCTCCAGCCCGCCCACATCCCGACCGGGATCGTGAGCAGGCCGAACAGCAGCGAGAGCGTATGCGTGGCCACCTCGGAGGACCCGAACAGCGTCATCCAGATGTGCAGCAGCAGGTAGTAGAGCGGCGGTGAGCCGTCATGACGCAAGACGCCCGGGATCGCCGCCAGCGAGTGCGAGGAGATTCCGACCGCGATCGCTTCGTCCATCCAGAACTGCCCGCCGATGAAGTGCGTGCGCAGCACCGCGGAGACCGCGATCAGGACCGTGAGGAAGGCGCTCACCCGCGCCCACAGGGGCACGCGCCCCAGCCACTCGGGCACGAGTCGGCGGACCTCGACATCCAAAGCTGCCTGCGTGGGTGGTGCGACGGTGGCGGCCATCAGCTGCTCGCGCTACTTCCTGCAGTCCTCGAAGAAGTACACGGTGCGGGTGGCCGTGAACGTGTAATGGGCGCCCGCGCGCTCCCACGCCTGGATCGTGGCCGGCAGCGGCAGCAGTGAGGCGTGGCGCGTGTCGCGATCCTGGAAGATCACGTTCG
>JBKQKK010000331.1:0-3487 GCA_052147535.1 Solirubrobacteraceae bacterium
GGACGAAAGGGAGCAGCCGACGTTGAGAGTGCAGCGTTCGCGCAATGCGCGAGGAGCCAGAGCCGCGCGGGAACGGGTGCGCCCGCACCCTGGGGTTGCCGGGTTGGGCGCTGGCTGCTCTAGGATCGAGCGATGGACATGACGTCGTTGGCCGACCAATCGTGGCCGGTTCTACGCCGGCTGATCTACGCTCACGCGCAGATCTACCGGCTCACTAGCGGGATGATCGGCCACCGGTTCCCGGGTGGGCCGCCGATGCTCCTGCTCGACCACGTCGGCGCAAGGAGCGGCATCAAGCGGACCACGCCGCTGGTGTACGTCGAGGATCACCCCGACGTTGTACTTGTCGCCTCCAAGGGTGGCTATCCCAGGAACCTGGCGGGTATCACAACCTCCGTGCGAACCCGGACACAACAGTTCAAATCGGGCGTGTACACCGAACCGTCCACGCACGGGTCGCCTCGCACGGTGAGCGCGAGCGGCTTTGGCCGAAGGCGCTCGCCACGTATTCCGGATACCGTGGCTATCAGGAGCGCACTAAGCGAGAGATCCCGCTCGTGATCCTCGAGCCTCGCTCGCCCTGAGCCCTGATGGCTACATAGCGACTGGCCACTTCCGCTCTTCGTCCGAAGGAGCAGCGCCGGCGCTTCGACGACGTTGCCGCCCTCCACGCAAACGCGCAAGTGAGGCGGCGGTCGCGTCGGGCGTCTGCGGCAGCACCGGACCACTATCGAGCAGTACGTCGTCCCAGTGCCGCCTTGCATTCAGTTGCATTCGTTGCTACTTGGCTCGCGTCCGGCGAAATCTAGTCAGGTACGCGTAACGCCCGGTTACGCAACCCGATGTTCTGCCGCAATGGCAGGTGTCTCGGCTTAGGATCCTGACCTGGATTGGCGAGGGTCGCTTCTTCGATGTCATGGACGAGGTTGTCCACTGCAGTGAATGAGAACAGAGCACAGAACACTTCAACAACCGGTGCTCGCTCCGGTTTGGCCATCCGACAAGCGCTGTCGATCGTTTCGCTTTCTGCCTGCCGAACAAGCCCTTGCATGAAGTCAGACTCCAGGTCCCAGTGATGTCGAGCCTTTTCGGCTTGCTCCGCAACCCGCTCCAGGATGATCGTCCTGCTCAGGGCTTCCGCAGAAGCTGGGCACACGGGTACCCGAAAAGGTGGCCGTGAGCAGGCATTTCGGGCGTTAGGCGAGGATCGGCTCGTGTGTCTACGGCCGCGGGGGTCCGCGCGGTGGTGGTGGGCCCGGGGGCCGGTCTATTGCGGCGGCGCGGCGGCGGGCGCGGGCGTGAGGGCCGACGGGGCGAGGGCTGGCGCTGGGGCCGGGGCGAAGTCGTAGAAGCGGGGTGGTTCGGGGAGCTTGAGCGCGTTGAGGGTGTGGCGCTGGCCTGGGGTGAGCTCGGTGCGTTGGGCGATCGTGCCGTGGCTGGTGGAGAGCGTGACGAGGTGCATGCGGTCGAGTTCGTTGCGGATGTTGCGCCAGGTGTCGCGGACCTCGACCTCGGCGACGCGTAGGAGCAGTAGCGCGAGCCAGCAGAGCTGGACGTGGGACTGGATGCGGTCCTCGCGGCGGTGGTAGACGGGGCGCAGGTCGATCGTGCTCTTGAGGTCCCGCCAGCCGCGTTCGGCTTCATAGAGCGCCTTGTAGCCGAGCGCGATGTCCTCGGTGGACAGGCTCTCGTCGCTGGTCCGCAGCAGGAACTTGCCGTCGAGCTTGACCTCGGTAGCGACCGCGCCACGGTCGATCCGTAGCTTCCCGGTGGCTGTCTGGCGCAGGAAGCGATTGAACGCGGGCTTGGTCGACAGTGCGCCGTAGAGCTCGCGGCGTTTGGCCGCGGTGAGCTTGTCGCTGCCGGCGATCTTGCGGTCAAGTTGAGCGAGGATCTGCTCGCGTATCGCTTGGTCGCGGGTGGCACGCTCGGGGTTGTGGCAGATCACGAACCGGTCGCGGTAGGTGCCGTCGTCAACACGGACCTGCTTGACACGCAAGTTACCCGCGACGGTGTGGTAGCGCCCCTGGCGCGCCAACGCCACCCGGGCTTCGCGGGTGCCGTGCCGGAGCTTCTCACCCACGATGTAGTGCCCACCACCGCGCTGCAGGTAGCGGCGGTTACGCTCACTCGTGAACCCACGGTCAAGGACCCAGATCACCCTGGAGAGGTTCCACTCCCGCAGATCGTCTCTGGCCTTGCGGATGATCTCCTGGTCAGAGGCGTTACCCGGGAACGTCCACACCCTGACCGGGATCCCCTGACGCGTGACGGCCATCCCGATCACGACCTGCGGCAGATCAGGACGATGATCCTTGCTGTGCTTGGAATACTTGCGCTGCCCACACTCAACCAGCGCGTCGGCGTCCGCGTCCACCTCAGCGTCCGCGTCTGCGTTCGCGTCTGCGTTCGCGTCTGCGTCGGCCTCTGTGTTCGCGTCTGCGCCTGTGTTCGCGTTGGTCTCTGTGCCGTGGCGCTCGTCCTGCTCCCCGCTGGTCGAGTTGCCCTGTTCCTCGCTCGTCGGGTTGCCCTGTTCCTCGCTGCTCAGGTCCTGTTCCTCGTCGCTCAGTTCCTCGGGCAGCCGACTGGTCTCCCAATACGTTGAACTGGTATCGAAGAACAACAAGTCAACCTCGAGGTCAAGCAAACTCGCGACCGAAAAGAACACCGTCTTCTGCAACTCGCCCAACATGCCGGCCAAGAAGTCCATCGCCCGGTAGCACGCATCGTCGCTGACCTCACTGAGTCCTTCCACGAACGCGCGCTCAGCGACCCACCCACAGCCCGCGAGCTTGGAGAGCGGCTTGACCGACAGGCGATTGGCGACCATCGCGAAGATCGTGCGCTCGACCGCCTGCGCCTCCACGCGCCGCGCGCCGGCGGCGTTGATGATCGCCTGCCCGATCCCCAGACGCTCCCACAACCGGTCTGCCAGCCAGCAGGACCCCATCGGCCTGGAGTCCAGCACGCTGACCTCGCCGGCCGCGGTCGCCGCGACCGCGTCGGCGGGATCAAGGAACCGACTGATCGAGCGGACCAGTCGCGCGAGCGCCTCGCGATCGACCTGATCAGCCCGCCCGAAGCGGTGCACGATCCTCGCGCGCGGCACGCCCGTCTGCGGGTCGCGCTCGTTCTGCGCCAGCGCCAAGTACGAAACCTCGCTCCCGTCCGCGTTACGCCGCTTCGTCTCCCGCAGGTACATGTGCCTACAAGACTAGCGCTAACGCCTTATCCGAGCAAGTCAGAATCTGCTTGGCGTGTGCCTACAGGTTTTCAACCGCCCACAACCAAAAACCCCCATTTCAAAGGCCCCGCCACGACAAAAACGCCTCCGTGCACCTACGAACTGCGGAAGCCCTGACCACCGGCCAAGGCGACTACCAAGGGCTGCCCGCCACCCTGCACGTCACCTACGCCCAGCTCACCCACACCCCCGCCGGCTGGATCGTCACCTCATGGACTCCCGCGAGCTAGCCGCCCGCCGAAC
>JBKQKK010000332.1:0-2914 GCA_052147535.1 Solirubrobacteraceae bacterium
GTCAAACTCGTGATCTGCAACGCGACCGTGCCGTGCGGCGACTACGCCCGGACCGCGTTCATGAACCTCGGGATCACAAGCGCGGCGATGAAGAACGTCGTGAGCCAGACGACGGACGTGACGCAGACGGTCGCGGATGTCGCGACCGGGCAAGCCGACGCGGGGTTTGTCTACATCACCGACGCCAAGGCCGCGGACGGCAAGGTCGCAGTCATCACACTCCCGGCTCAAGCCAAGCCCGGAACCGAGGATTTCATCGCAGTGGTCAAGTCGGGCAAGAACCAGGCGGCAGCGAAGGCGTTCGTGGCACTGGTGCTCTCGCCGGCGGGGCAGGCGAAACTGAGAGCGGCCGGGTTCGGCAAGCCGTGAGCACCGCCGCCACCAGCGCCACCCCGATCCCGACCACGCCCGATCCCGCCTCGGTCACGGCACTTGGCCGGGTTGCTGTGGCTGTGGGGATGGTGGTCGTGATCGCGGTGGTAATGGCGTTCCTGCTGTTGCCGATCGTGGCGTTGTTCAGCTATCAGCCCGTGCATGATCTGATCGACGGGTTCGGGACGAAGATCGCGACCGACGCGATCCTCGTGTCGTTGAAGACCAATGCGATCGCGTTCGCGCTGATGATGAGCCTCGGGACTCCGTTTGCGTACGTTCTGGCTCGGTCGCGGTTCCCAGGCCGGGATCTGGTGGTCACGATGGTTGAGCTGCCGCTGGTGATGCCGCCGGCGGTCGCCGGGCTGGCTCTGCTGGTCGCGTTCGGGCGATTCGGGCTGCTGGGCGGCACGCTGAGCGCGCTCGGGATCGATCTCGCTTTCACGCAGGCGGCGGTGGTGATCGCGCTCGTGTTCGTCGCAAGCCCGTTCTACCTGCGTGGCGCGATCGCCGCGTTCGAGGCGCTCGACGCCACGCTGCTTGACGTCGCCGGAACGCTCGGCGCCGGGCCGGTCAGACGGATGCTGCGGGTCGCGGTCCCGCTCGCCGCGGGCGGCCTGGGGGCCGCCGCGGCGGTCGCGTTCGCGCGCGGGATCGGCGAATTCGGCGCGACGATCCTGTTCGCGGGCAGCTTCCAGGGCACCACCCAGACCCTGCCGCTCGCCGTCTACTCGCTGTTTGACGCCAACCTCGATCAGGCGGTCGCGATCGGGGTGATGCTGATCATCCTCAGCGCTGCGATCCTGCTCACCTCCAAGCTGCTCGCGCGCTCATGGACCTCCTCGAAATCGACATTGCGCTCCCCCGGCGCTCGTTCGATCTTCGCGCCGCGCTGACCCTCGGCGCGGAGACGATCGTGATCATCGGCCCCTCGGGCGCCGGCAAAACCTCGCTACTGCGCGCCGTCGCCGGTCTCGAGCGCCACTGCACCGGGCGGATCGCGCTCCGCGACGACGTGTGGCTCGACAGCGAACGCCGAGTGCACCTGCACCCGGAGCGACGCCGCGTCGGGTATCTCCCCCAGGACTACGGTCTGTTCCCGCACCTAACCGTCGGGGGGAACGTCCGGTTCGCCGCCAAGCGCGACCGTCCGGACCTCCTCGACCGGCTCGGGATCGCGCATCTCGCCCACGTGCGGCCGCAGCAGCTGTCCGGCGGGGAGCGCCAGCGCGTCGCGCTCGCCCGCGCGCTCGCGCGCGAACCGCAAGTGCTGCTGCTCGACGAGCCGTTCGGAGCTCTGGATGCCATCACCCGACGCCAGGTCCGCGACGAGCTCGGCGATCTGCTCGGACAGCTCGAGCTCCCTACTCTGCTCGTGACCCACGCCTTCGAGGACGCCGCCGCGCTCGCCGGGCGAGTCGCGGTGATCGCCAGCGGCCGCCTGATGGCGCTCGCGACCCCGGCCCGGCTGCTCGCCGCACCAGCGAACGTGATGGTCGCCGCGCTCACCGGCGCCAACGTCCTGGAAGGCACCGCGACCCGCACCGTCTCGGGATCGGCGATTCGCCTGCCTGGCGGCGGTGAGCTTCACAGCGCCACACCCGCCGCCGGCCCGGTGCAGATCGCGATCCATCCCTGGCAGCTCGAGCTCGCGCACCCGAACGCGTGCCAGCTAACCGACACCGTCCACAGCGTTCACCCCGAACGCGGCGGGCTCACGGTCCGGCTCAGCCGCCTCACGATCCACGCGCCGGCAACCCACAACGGGCACCCCCTCGTCACCGAAGGCTCGCTCGTCGGCGTCCGGGCACGACCCGAGGACGTACACGTCCTGGACGGCACCACGTGAGCACCGGCGAATCATCCAGCGAGCCGGGCCGGAGGCGCTGGTGAGCACCGAGACCGACACGACAGCACCCAGGACCGATCCGCCCGCGTGGCTGACGCGTGGCCGCGCCGCCTACTCAGTCAGTGGCGACGATGACGTCCGAGGCCTTGATCACGGCCGTAACCGGGGTTCCCTCGCTCAGGCCAAGCTCCTCGACGGCTTCCACTGTCACTGAGGCCACCAGCCGCTGGCCTGCCACATCGATCTCGACGTTAGCGATTGCACCTCCTTTATGGACCTTGATGACGTTGCCCTGAAGCTGGTTGCGCGCGCTGAGTCGCATTGTGAGCGTCCTTTCGCTGGAGAGCCTGAATGTCGCCATATTGTCGTCCCTACAGCTTCCTCGTGCTCGAGGCCCACGCGGGACAGGACTCCGCGACGTACGCACATCAACAGCCCAGACTGCGCCTTGGACGACCGATGAGAGTCAAGGGCGGTCTGGTGACGCTTGGCTGCATCCTGAATCGTGGTCGGGCTCGCAGCTCCGTCCCGGTCAGAGGATCGACGGGACGATGTAGAGGCCGAAAGCCATGGTGGTCAGGCATAGGAGTGTCGTGACGGCGCGGTAGGCGCCGTGCATGCGGTATTCGGGCGGGAGGACTGTGGCCTCGAGCGCGAGGAGGAAGCCGAGCACGATCGGCAGCAGGAGGGCGT
>JBKQKK010000333.1:0-6331 GCA_052147535.1 Solirubrobacteraceae bacterium
GACGCTTGACGCCGAGCCCGAAGGGCTGCCGTTCCACGTGGCGGTGCCGGCGCCGCTGTACTGCGCGACGGCGTTGGCGATGTTCTGGTCGGTGGTGGACCCTTGTAGGCATCCGGCCACGTAATCGGAGGCCGCCGCGAGCGCCGCAGCATCGGCCTGCACCTGCAGGTGGTGTCCATGCTCCCACCACTCGGCCGTGTTGATCGCGTACGCAGCCATCGCGATCACGGCCACCATCGCGATCGCCGCGACCACGACCGCCTGTCCGCGCTCCCCGGCGCGGCCGATGCCTCTGTTGTCCGACTTCGCGTGATGCATCAGCAGGGGGCGGTTGAGCCGAACTCGTGTCCGGGGTTAGTATTGGCGGGGTTGCTGCCATCGCTGTTTGTGTTGTTCAGCCAGTTGTATTCCGTCGGTGACGCGCTGCTCGATACCGCCGCCTCGAGCATCATCGTGGCGCTGCTCGACAGGGTGATGGTGGAGTTGCCGATGATGTACACAAACTTGAACGGGTAGTAGATCGTGACCTGTAGCGCGTCGCTGGCGGCGTAGCTGCCCGCGCTCGTCTCGTCGGTCACGCAGACGCCGATCGAGTTGGCGAGCCCGGCCGAGTCCAGCTGCGCTTCGCACTTGACGAACAGGAAGGCGTCGGCCTGGGTAGCGCCGCCGCACGCGGGGACGCTGGATGCGTTCCCGATGACCGTGGCGAAGCGCGCCACGACGTTGGCCAGATTCGTCTCGTCGTTTTGATAGTTCAGCGCCTGCCCGAGGTCGAAGATCGCGAACAGGATCACCAGTAGCAGGGGGGCCACGAAGGCGAACTCGATCAGAGCCTGACCGTCTTCTCGCCCTCTAGCCGGAGCCTTTGGTCGCGCTGATCCCCTCACGCTCGCACAAGCGTCCATGCGCGTCGATCGGTTGAGAGGATTTTAGACTGAGGGTCGAGCATTGCACAGAAATGGCGCAGATCGGCAAAGGCTGGCGGGGGGGCGCGGAGCGCACCTCCTCCAAGGTCTTAATCGGCCGCACCTGCCGTACTCCTTAGTCCCGTAGCGCCGGAAACAGGACGACGTCTCGGATCGAGCGGCTTCCGGTCAGCACCATCACGAGCCGGTCGATGCCGATACCAATCCCACCGGTCGGCGGCATCCCCTGCTCGAGCGCCTGCACGAACGCTTCGTCGTACGGCTGCGCCTCCTGGTCCCCGGCCGCAGCCAGGCCGCGTTGCTCCTCAAAGCGCCGTCGCTGATCGTCGGGATCGTTGAGCTCGGTGAACGCGTTGGCGATCTCCATCCCGCCGACGTATGCCTCAAAGCGCTCGACCAACCCGGGCTCGCTGCGATGGCGCTTAGCCAGCGGTGAGAGCTCGACCGGATAGTCGAGCAGCAACGTGGGCTCCTGTAGATCCGGTTCGACGTGCTTGGAGACGAGCTCGTCGACAAGCGCCGGCCAGTTGTCGCCCGCCGGCGCAGCGAGCCCACGCGCCGACATCGCCGCCGCGAGCGACTCGCGCTCGCGCAGCACGCGGATGTCGATCCCGGTGCGCGACGCGATCGCATCGGCGAGGGTCTCGCGCCGCCATGGCGCGTGGAAATCGTACGGTCCGCGGTAGTCGATCGCTTCGACGACGCTTCGCAGCAGCGCCTCGAAGCGGGCCGCGACGTCGAGGTAGTCGGCGTATGCCTCGTAGTACTCGATCATTGTGAACTCGGGGTTGTGCCTGGGGTCCAGGCCCTCGTTGCGGAAGTTCTTGCCGATCTCGTACACGCGCTCGAGGCCTCCTACGATCAGCCGCTTCAGGTACAGCTCCGCGGCGATCCGCAGGTAGAGCGTGCGGTCCAGCGCGTTGTGGTGAGTGGTGAACGGACGCGCCGCCGCGCCGCCATACAGCGGCTGCAGCACCGGCGTCTCGACCTCGATGAAACCCTGATCGTCAAGAAACCGGCGGATCGCGGTGATAATGCGTGCGCGCGTGATGAAGATCCCGCGAGTCCCCTCGCTGGCGATCAGATCGAGCTCGCGATGGCGCAGGCGCGTCTCGACGTCGGTCAGGCCGTGGTGCTTGTCTGGAGGCGGGCGCAGGGACTTCGCCAGCAGCGCGTAGGCGCTGATGCGCAGCGTCAGCTCGCCGCGGCGGGAGCGCAGCGCCGTCCCGTCGATGCCGAGCAGGTCCCCAAGGTCCAGCTCGAGCAGATCCCGCATCGACTGTGCCCCGAGCTCGTCGACGCGCGCCTGCAGTTGGATCCGCCCGGAGCGATCGACGAGATCGAGGAACGCCATCTTCCCCTGACCGCGGCGGGCTGCCAGTCGCCCGGCGACGCGGTGGGTGACGGCCGTCTCCTCGCCTGCCTGCAGGCCTTCGTGCTCTGTGCGCACCGAGGCGACCGTCTCGACCCCGCGGAACTCGTGCGGGAACGGCTCAACGCCGTCCGCTCTGAGGCGCCCGAGCTTCTGGCGGCGCGCGGCGAACACGTCAGCATGACCGTCCGGCGCGGCGCTCACCCCGCGCTCCGCTTGCGAGGCGACGGCAAGCCGCTCACCGTGCGGATCAGGCGACGTCGATCTTGTTGATCGTCAAGCGCCGCTCGCCCTTGGGCGTGGCGAACACGACCTCCTCGCCGAGCTTGCGGCCGACGAGCGCCTTACCGACCGGTGATTCGTTGGACAGCTTCAGCTCGGCGGGCTTCGCCTCGGCGGAGCCGACGATCGTGTAGACCGATGTCCTGCCGTCAGCATCGGCGACATGGACGGTGGAGCCGACCCGCACGACCTCGGTATCGAGATCCGATGCGTCGATCACGGTCGCAGAACGGAGCTTGTCCTCGACCTGGGCGATCCGGGCCTCCAGCATCGCCTGCTCGTTCTTGGCGTCGTCGTATTCGGCGTTCTCGGAGATGTCGCCGAACTCGCGCGCTTCCTTGATCCGAGCTGCGACCTCGCGCCGGCGAGTGGTCGACATGTGCTCCAGCTCGGCCTTGAGGTTCGCGAGTCCTTCTGGGGTGAGGATGACATCCTTGGGCATGGGCGAGAATCCGCTTTGAGAAAGGTGAAAGGTATTAGACGAAAAAGCCCGCTCAGAGCGGGTGTAGGGGCACAGCTACGCGCACCCGGCCGGTCAGTATAGACGGCGCGGAGATCTCAAAGCCCAGCTCTACGAACCTCCGACCGCGCCAAGGGCATCGGGGCCGCGGACCCCGGCCGCTCTCCCGGCGCGGCGAGCAGGCACGCCGCCATCCATCCGATCATCGGGATCACGATCGCCGCGTAGGCCGCCGCGCGGGCATCGTTGCCCATGTGCGGCAGCACCAGTGGTGCCGTGACGACGAACAGCAGGATCGAGCAAACGACGCTGAGGCGCGGCATGCGGCCCGACCAGACCTCATAGGCGAGCAGGGCGAGCAGAAACGGGACGTGGTAGTAGAGGTTGTTCCACGGGTCGAGTGCCGCCCGCAGCAGCAGGACCAGCGCCAGCATCAGCAGCGCATCCGACGTGGCAGCCGCCGGCATCGACCCGTTGCTACCGGCGGCGTTCCTACGCGCCGCCCACCACAGGCCCGCGAGGACGAATGCGGCGAGCACGATCAGCTTCCGGGACTGGGCGACGATCCACGAGTTGCCCCCGAACCACCACAGCAGCTGGATCGGGAAGTCGGTGCTGCCAACGGGCGCGCCGAGCTGAGCCCCCGCTGAGCCGACGCTGAGCCCGTGTGCGCGCACGACTGTGAGCGGGATCAGCACGATTCCGGCGACGCCCACGATGATCGCCGATGCCCGAAGGCGGCGGCTCCCGGGCATCGCCACCAGTACGACCGGAACCGCGACCAGCGCCCACGCCTTGTTGATCACCGCGAGCGCGATCAGAAGCGCCGCCCAGTCCTCCTCGCCCCTGGTCGCCAGCACCACCCCGGCCGCGCACAGCACGGCACCGAGGATCTCCTCCGGATGGCCGTCCAGCCATGCAGCCAGCACGATCGGATTGAAGAACAACAGCAGCAGCGGGCTGAGCCTGCTGGCCCAGCCGACCCCGCCGCGACGCCGTGGCTGGTTTGACAGCCAGGCGCAGAACAGCGCCGCCGCGGCAATGCACGGCAGCGCTGTCGCCAGGTACATCGCCCGCCAGTGGCCGCCGAGCGCCGCCGCGATCAGCGCCAACGGGGCTCGCAGGACCAGCGAGCCGAGGTATGGGGGCGCCGCCAAGATGGACTCGCGCAGATGGCCTTGCGCCAGCTCCTGATACGGGACTCGGGCCTCGCGGTAGAAGTCGTTCAGGCGCGCGATCGGCCACGGGGCGGCGCTGAGGTAGGCGACCATCACGGTCGCGATCGTGAACCCGAGGATGGCGATCAGCACCTGAGGCCCGCGGCCGGTGCCCGCTGACCCGATCGCTGCGCGCTTTGAACCGCGACGATGAGTCTCAGCCAAGCGGATCATGCCTCTGTATCGGCGCTGCTGGAACGCCCATCAAGCCGAACGCGCCGCGACCCGTGGTGGTCCGTCCGGGCGCGAACGCGTTGATCGCCAGCCATACGAGTGTCGGAATCACAACGGCGGCGTAAGCCGCGGACCGGACGCCGGGGTTGATCGGGCCGACCACAGCCGGAACCACGACCGCGAACACGATCGTGTACATCAGCGTCAGGCGCGGAATGCGCCCCGAGAAGACCTCATACGCCATCAGGGCCAGCAGGAACGGTAGGTGGTAGTAGAGGTTGTTCCACGGATCAAGCGCTGCCCGCAGCAGCAGGACAAGCATCAGCAGCACCAGGGCATCAGTGACGGGCTCGCGCTTGTGCTCTGGACCTGGCGCGGGCTCGGGATCACGCCGAGCGCGCCACCACCCAGCCGCGCAGAGCACCGACAGCAGCGCGATCGCAGGGTGAGCCTCACGCACGATCCACGCGTGCGGACCGAACCACCATAGAAGCTGAGGGCTGTAGAAGATGGTCCCGGTCTGGCTCCCGAGCTGTGCACCGGCGGCGACCGGGCTGAGGCTCGGGTCGCGCACAAGCGTGACGGGGACCAGAACCGCAGCGGCGACCACCGCCATGGCCGCGAGTCCGCGCAGGCGCAGCCCGGCCGGCATCATCGCCAGCGTCGCCGGAGCCGCCACCAGCGCCCAGGACTTGTTGGCGACGGCCAGCCCGATCAGGACGCCGGACCATTTCACCTGCCCCTTCGCCGCCAGCACCACGCCGGCCACGCACAGCACGCCGTCAAGGACGTCTTCCGGATGTCCGCCCGTCAGCGCGATCAAAAGCGCTGGACTGAAGAAGCACAGCAGCAGCGGGCTGAGCCGGCTCGCCCAGCCGATGCCGCCGGGACGACGTGGCTGTGCCGAGAGCCAGGCGCAAAATGCCGTAGCAGCGGCCACGCACGGCAACGCGCTCGCGGCGTAAGTCCAGCTCGCATCGCCATTCAGCGCCAGCGCGATCAGGGCGAAAGGCGATCGCAGCACCAGCGACCCGACGTACGCGGGCGCGTCGCGCACAAACTGCAAAAGATGGCCGTGGCCGAGCGCGCGATATGCGGGCCAAGCTTCGCGGAAGAAGTCGTTGGCCCTGATGTCCCAGCCGGGATCGCCGGCCAGGTAAGCGAGCATCAGCAGGCCGAGGGCAGCCCCGAGCGCGGCCACCACCAGAAGCCCGGGCCATCCGCGCGCCGAGCGGTCGATCGATGCGGTGCAAGCCTTTCCGGCGCATGCGTCAACGGCCCGCACGCCGGCGTCAGCGGTGGTTGTCCGGCTCGCAGCGCTTGACCGGCTCGCAGTCACCATTCGCCTCGTTAGGATTGTCGACGTCCTCTGCGCTTCCGGCCCAGACCTTCGTCTAGGTCGACCTAGCGGTTTGTCGGGTTGGGATTGACGCCCACCGGGCGTAGATTCTGGCGGATGCCCAATGTGGTCTCTGCAGCGGTGGTTAGCCCGCTCAGCCGGCGGCGACCTGCTGGCATGTCGGCACGATCGAGCGTGCTCGACGGTGTCCCGATCGCCTGCGCCACGCCCGCCGAGGCCTGCGATTCCGTACGGCTTTCGATCGTCATCCCGTGCCTCGATGAGGCCGGCACGATCCAGGAGTGCGTGCGCCGCGCCCGCATCGCGCTCGACGCCAACGGCATCTCCGGAGAAGTGATCGTCGCCGACAACGGCTCAAAGGACGGCAGCGGCGCGCTCGCGGCCGCCGCCGGCGCGCATGTCGTGCACGAGCCCGAGCGCGGATACGGCAGCGCTTACCTCGCGGGGCTCGCCGCCGCGCGCGGCCAGTACATCCTGATGGCCGACGCCGATCTGACCTACGACTTCGCGGAAGCGCCGCACTTCCTGGCCGAGCTCGAG
>JBKQKK010000334.1:0-10692 GCA_052147535.1 Solirubrobacteraceae bacterium
GGTGACCGGGATCACCTCGACGGTCAGATCGCCCTTGGTCGCGGCCGTGACACCATTGACCAGGTTCTGCAGGCAGTTCTCATCGAGACTGTGCAGCCGCTCGATCAACTGGCGGCGAACCTCAGCCCCCGAGTCAGTGGAGGCCCCTGTAGGCACATCTAGTGGCCGGCGTTTCAGCGTGACAGACATGTGCTACCCCCTGGGTGGCGTTTGTTTCCCGTGTTGAGATGCAACCAGCTAGGAGGCGTAGTCGGTCGAGCCTTAGGAATGTTTAGTCCGTTTTAGCATTCTGGTGCGAGCTCGAACAATACGAGTCATGTTGGCCTTCGTGGGAGCCCTTGGCTGTCGAGGTCCGCGAACGACCCGTGCCGGCCCCGTCCTTCGCGGAAGCGCTCCACGCCGACGTACACCTGCTCGAGTGAGCGCAGGCCGTGCGCAAGCTCGTTGATCATGGCAGCCCGCTCGGTCATCCCATCCTGCTCACGCAGCGACAGGCGATCCTCGCGCAGGCAGCGCTGCGGGAAGCGTGCGAGCTCCCGCGCGAGCGCTTCGGCCACAGCGCGGCTCTGACCCACCGCCACGACCCGGTTGACGAGGCCAATCGACAGCGCCTCGTCCGCATCGACCGCGCGGCCAGTGAGCACCATGTCCATCGCCCGGCTCTCGCCAATCAGCCGCGGCAAGCGTACGCTGCCGCCGTCGACCAGCGGTACCCCCCAGCGCCGCGAGAAGACCCCGAACACGGCGTCCTGCTCGGCTACGCGCAGATCGCACCACAGCGCCAGCTCCAGCCCGCCCGCGACCGCGTGCCCGGCGACCGCGGCGATCACCGGCTTGCTCAGGCGCAGCCGGCTCGGGCCCATCGGTGCGTCGCCCTCACCGACGCCCACGACACGGTTCCCCTGCGCGGTGCCGATCGCCTTGAGATCGGCACCGGCGCAGAACACGCCGCCCTGGCCGTGCAGCACCGCGACCGCGGCTTCAGGATCGGAATCGAACGTCCGGAAGGCATGCACGAGCGCGCCCGCGGTCGGCCCGTCGACCGCGTTGCGCCGCTCGGGGCGTGAGAGCAGCACCGTCCACACGGGGCCAGCGCGCTCGACCCTGACGGCTGCGTCGCTCACGCCGTCATTCCGGTAGGGCACGCTTGATGATGGCGGGGGCGTTCACGCCGGCTGGGAGCGTACCGTAAGCGCGGCCGCTCGCGGGACCGAGGCGCCCTGCGCAGAACGCGTCGGCTAGCGGCTCCGGTGCGTAACGCACCAGCAGCGAGCCCTGCAGCGAGAGCGCCAGATCCTCGACCAGGCTCCGCACGCTGAACTCGGCGTCGCGCAGGATCGCCGCATCGCTGCCGTTGTGGACGCCGCCCATCATCAGCTGCTCCACCCGCGAGCGCACCGAGGACATGTGTGAGTCCAGCAGCACGTCCCCGCCGAAGGCCTGCTCACACTCCGCCAGGAACGCCTGCACCGTGTCGGGCCGGCGGGTCAGCGCGCGCAGCACGTCGAGCGCCGCCACGTTCCCGGATCCCTCCCAGATCGAGTTCACCGGCGCGCCCCGATACAGCAGCGGCATCCGCGACTCCTCGACGAAGCCGTTGCCGCCGAGGCACTCGAGCGCCTCCGCCGCGTGGCCCGGCGCGCGCTTGGTGATCCAGTACTTCATCACCGCGGTCGCGAACCGGCGAAAGTCCGCCTCCCCGGGCTCGTCGTAGCTGCGCGCGACCCGCAGCACGCTCGCGCACGCCGCCTCGGAGTCGATCGCAAGGTCCGCCAGCACGTTGCGCATCGCCTGCTGGTCGACCAGCAGCGCCCCGAATGCCCGCCGGTGCCGCGCATGGTGAATCGCCTCGATCACTCCGCGCCGGTAGCCGGCAGACGCGCCCAGCATGCAGTCCAGCCTGGTGTGGTTGACCATCCTGATGATCGTCGGCACGCCGCGGCCCTGCTCGCCGAGCAGGCGTGCGCGCACGCCGCGCAGCTCCACCTCCGCGGCCGCCAGCGAGCGCCCCCCCAGCGTGTCCTTGAGACGCTGGAACTCCATCCCCGGCCCGCGCGCCACCAGGAAGCACGACAGCCCCGCTGGCGCCTGGGCGAGCACCAGGAACGCGTCGCATGGCGGGTAGGAGCAGAACCACTTGTGACCGTGCAGCTCCCAGAGCCCGTCGCCGGCCGGACGCGCGCGGGTGGTGCTAGCACGCACATCGGATCCCCCCTGGCGCTCGGTCATCGCCATCCCCATGAGCGCGCTGCGCTCGTAGTCCGGCGAGGTCAGCCGCGGCTCCCACTCGGCCGCCAGTTCGCTTGACCCGTCGCGCAGCGCCGGCACCGCCGCGTAGGTCATCGAGATCGGGCACATCACGCCGTCGTTGACCTGCGCCCACAGCATGAACAGCGCCGCGCGCACGACATGGGACCCCGCACGCGGCAGGCGCCACGGCAGGCCCGCGATCCCTCGCTCGATGGCGCCTCGCAGCAGCCAGTGCCACGAAGGGTCAAGCTCAACTTGATCGATACGGTTGCCGAATCTGTCGTGCGTGTGCAGGATCGGCTGGTTGCGCTCCGCTCGGCGACAATGCTCGCGCGCCTGCACGCTGCCCGCTGCCTCACCGGTCTCGCAGGCTCGCTCGCGCCCCCAGCCGCCACCCTCGCGCTCGAGCGCCTCGCCCAAGGCCAGATCGCTCTCGAACAGGTTCAGGGGCTCGAGCTCCGGCGATTGGTTGAGCACCGCACGCTCGGGGCTGGCAACTTCACTGGTGCTCATCGCCCGCCTCCGAGCGCCCGGAAACCCATGTGAATCAGCATTCACATATCGTATTGAAGCCCGGCTCGCGTGGACTACCAGACACCCGGGCACCCTCGTGGAGTACCAGACACCCGGGCACCCTCGTGGAGTACCAGACACCCAGGCACCCCCCATCAGCCGTTGGTTCGTTGTAAACCTTCCTGTGGATCCGCCGATTAAGCTCGGAAGACCCGAAGTATCGAAGTAGTGGATCGCGCAAACCAAAATCCCCAGGAGCGACCGAGTCGCATGCTTGTGAATCGTCGGCAGTTCCTCGCCAGGGTCGGCCGATGCCATCACGGCACGGGCACCCCAGAGCGCGGAACAGGCAGCTGATCGCGGTGCGGCTCGTTCGATCAACATGATCCCCGGCGAGCAACGGCAGGACGAAGGATTCCAAGCTTTCGGTCTGACCGACGAGATTCGCAGCACGCTGCTGGAGAACATCAGTGACGGCGTCTACTACGTTGACCGCCAGCGCCGCATCCTCTACTGGAACGCCGGCGCCGAGCGGATCACCGGGTACACCGCCGCGGACGTGCTTGGACGGCGTTGCCGGGACCAGATCCTGAACCACTGCGACGAACACGGCACGGTCCTCTGCAGCGAGAACTGCCCGCTGCTCGACACGATCCGTGACGGCAAACAGCGCGAAGCGCACGTCTATCTGCATCACAAAGGCGGCCACCGCAAGCCGGTGCGCATCTGCGCCGCCCCGATCCGCGATCGCGGCGGCAGCATCATCGGCGCCGTCGAGACCTTCCACGACGACACCGCGCTCGCCCACAGCCGCCAGCGCGCCGCCTACCTGCTCGACGCCTCGATGCGCGACCCGCTCACCGGCGTCGGCAACCGCCGACTCGGCGACACGGTTCTCGTTGGCTGGCTCGAGGAGTACCACCGTTTCCAGCGCGTCTTCGGCGTCCTGTTCGCCGACGTCGACCGCTTCAAGCACGTCAACGACAAGCACGGCCACAATGTCGGTGACGAAGCGCTGAAAGTCGTCGCCCGCACGCTCGCCGATAACGTCCGCCACGGCGACCAGGTGATCCGCTGGGGCGGCGAGGAATTCGTGATCCTGCTCGCCGACGCCGACGCCGCCACCCTCGCCGTCGCCGCCGAGCGCTTCCGGATGCTCGTCACCCGTACCGGCCTGAGCTGTGAGCGCCACCACGTCAAGCTCTCGATCTCCCTCGGCGGCACGCTGGTCGCCCCCGGGGACGACTCAGAGCTGATCATCCGCCGCGCCGACGCCCTCCTTTACGAGTCCAAGGCCCGCGGTCGCAACCGCGCCACCTTGGACATCGATCCCCAAAACGACCTCGGGATCCCCCAAGACCCCAACAAACCCGCGGGCTAGCGGATAGCGGCCGGGTGCTGAGCACCCGGCCGCCCGCCCGCAAGCGCGCCGCTCAGCACTCGTTCAGGAACGAGCTCCCAACCGGCGAGCTCCAGAACGGCGGTAGCGTGTCGTACCAGGTACCGACGTACACGTACCCTAGATGCTGGCTGGCCAGCGAGGCACAGGCGCTCATGTAGGACGTGGGCAAGGCGTAGGTCGGGTTCGCCGCGTCGTAGATCAGAGCCGCGAAGTCGCTCGCGGGGTAGGACTTCTCCCAGTTCGCCTGCGTCCACGCTGTGTAGGGATTACCACCGGGGTCGTTGTAGGACCCCTCGAACGTGACGACGATATCCGCATTCTTGGCGTCGCTGCCCGAAAGCATCCAGTCGGAGCTCGGGTTTGCGCCGAAGTTGAGCACCACCTCGTCGTTGTCGCCCTCGTGCTGGTGCACGTATGACGCTAGCGTCTGGTAGAAGACCTTGTTGCTGGTGGTCGTGAGCGGAACGGTGTCCGACACCCGGTCGAAGAAGATCCCTGCGATCTCGCCCGGGTAGTAGGAGTACCACGCGTTGATGTCCGTTTCGATCGCCTTGATGCTCCGAGAGCCGTAGTCGGTATCAACGTAGCCGAGCACCGACGCTCTGCCGTACTGGTAACAGTTCGTGATCACGCTCGAAAACGCTTGAAGCGGCTCGGGACCGGGACCGGCTCCCGGCTGCGGGTCGGCGATCACATACGAGCCGCCATGCCCCCCGTAGCTCTGCGCGCACGCGTTCTGCCAGTCGCTCGCGAACGACGGATCGGCGCTGCTGTCATACAGCGGAATCAACTCGTCACGGTGCTGGACCGTCGCGGCTTGGGCGACGCCGGAGCCGAGCGCGGCGCCGCCGAACGCGGTCACCGCGACCGACAGCGCTAGCCGCTTGAGTATGGGCACAGGATTTGCAGCTAGTGTCATGGCAACCCCACAGTTTGGACGAAGTCGCGAGTGTTCCAATCACGCGCACCGCCGTGAACCCACTGCGCGACTCATAGCCGTTCACCGAGCTGAACGACGGCCCAGCGACCCGGCTGCACTGGCGAGCAACAAGCAGAGAATGGGCTGTCCGGGACGCGTTGGGACTGCTCCAGCAGGTCGCCGTCAGCGCCCGAACAGCGGCTCGGCGGCCTCATCAGCCCACGCGAGCGCAGCCATGTACAGCGGGCCGGCCGTCGGGAGGAGCGCTTCGGCGCGGTCGAACTCGGTGGCTTCCAGCGCGATCACGCACTCGAGCAGCCGCCCCGCCGGGCCGGCGTGCTTGACCAGCGCGTCGCGAATGTCCTGCGCGAGCGGCACGCCGTCTAGCGCCTTCTCGATCGGGGTGTCCAGCAGCGCGTCGATCACCGAGAACAGGCCGACGGTGAACAGCTCGTCACTGCTCGCATCGACACGGTTCGCCCCCGCCAGCTCACAGAAGCGCGCGCGGACCAGCGCCGTGATCGTCAGCTCCGTCGGTTTGTTCTCGATGCTCGCGAACAGCGTCAGCGCCGCCCACCGCTTGAGCTTCTCGACGCCGAGCAGCGCCATCGCCTGCCCGATCGAGCGCACCGGCTGACGCAGCCCGAAGAACGCCGAGTTGATATAGCGCAGCAACCGGACGCTGAGCCCGATATCGAGCGCGATCTTGCACTGCAGCTCATCGAGCTCGACGTCCGGATCCTGCAGGGCGCCGAGGAGGTCGAGCACGGGCTGCCGATTCGCGTCAATCCGCGTGGCGTGCATGACCTGCGGCCGGCAGAAGAAGTAACCCTGGAAACGCTCACACCCCGACTGCCTGGCGAACGCGAGCTCCCGCTGGTTCTCCACCCTCGCGGCCACCAGCGTGACGCCGTAGCGCCTGAGGCGAGCGACCTCGCTCGCGAACTGCTCGCGACCGAGGTCGACGAGATCGAGCTTGACGAAGTCAACGACCCGCAGCAACTCCTCGAAGTCCGGGGTGTAGCGAAAGCCATCGAGCGCCACCTTGTTCCCGCGGCGCCCCAGCTCCGCGACCTCGGCGATCAGCTCGTCATCGATCACCTGCCCCCTGAGGATCTCGAGCACCGCCCGTTTCGGCAGCAACTGCACCAGGCCTTCGCTGATGAACTCTCGCGAGACCTTGATCCACGCAGCCCGCGCGCCCACGATCCGCTTCAGACCGATCTCGGTCAACGAGTTCAGCACGACCGACGCGGTCGCCGCCTGGTGATCGCCAACCACGGCCCTGTTCGCCTGCCCATCGCGGAACAGCAGCTCGTAGCCGACGACGTGCTGCCTGCGATCGAAGATCGGCTGGCGCCCCACGAACACCTCCGCCGTCTGGGATCCCGAACCTCCCGGTAAGCCATCCGGGCCGATCGGGCCGGGACCGCTTCCTCGGGAGGGCTGCCCTTCAAACGTGCTCTTGCCGATGCTCATCTGTGCTGAGTTATCGGCAGCCCGCACCAATCCTGTGACGATCTCGTGAGCAACGCTAGGTCCCGTCACCCGTCCAGGACACCATGAACCGCTCGACGGCAGAGGCCGATGGGCCGGTGAACGTGGCCATCGTGACGTTGTTGATGAAGTACTCGCCCGACTGGCCGCCCGTGCCGGACCCGGGGCAGTCGAACATGACGTTGTCGCCGTTGGCCTGCCCGTTGTAGCTCAGCGTGCCTGAATCGTACTGATGACATCCGCCGTTGATCACGCTCGATTGATAGCGGGCGAACGCGCTGTCCAGGCTGGCGACGTTCGGGAAGGCCGCCAGCACCACGACAACCTTGTTGCCGGCGGCCGTGTACGTGCCGCCCAGCGCGTTGGTGGCCCCGTACCTCGACGCGGCAGCGGGGTCCGACGCGAGGCTCGCTGCCTCGAGTCGGTAAGCATAAGCCGGCCCCGACAAAGCTTGCGGGTTGCGCGGGGGCACTGCGTGACCGCCGTTCACGGTGTATGGGAAGCAGTACGACAATGAGTTGTGCCCGCAGACCGTCGCGGTGGCGACGGTCGATGACGACGTCGTCGTGCTCGTCGTCGTGCTCGCTGCCGGAGCGCTCGCCGGGACGGACGCCTGGCCGCTGAGCGGGAACGTCGAGCTGTTCGTCCCCGAGACCATCTTCGCCTCACCCGTGTAGCGGAACGTGGTGCCCTGGCTGGTCGTGAGCGTCACCGCCACGCTTCCGGTCAGCCCACCCGGACCGCCGAGGCTGCAACTGAACGTCGCTCCCTTGCTGACGGTCACTTGCGGCGGGCAGGTCGCTGCGGTTGCCTTCGGGGAGACACCGTTGACCGAGTCGGTTCCGGCCGTGCTGTTAAAGGCGCTGATGATCGCGCTCTCGAAGCTGGCGGCGACGTAGGTGGTCGGCGCCGAGGCCACCGTGGTCGTGGTGGCCGGCGCCGAGGCCACTGTGGTCGTGGTGGCCGGCGCCGAGGCCACCGTGGTCGTGGTGGACGACGAGGAGCTCGTCGCGCTCGAGCTTGCGCACCCCGCGATCGCTATCGCCGAGCCAATCAGCGACACGCCGACGATCGCCCATCTCGCTTTGCAACCCATTAGCTTCACGACTCCTCGCCTCCTCTCCTGCGCGGCTGTCTCCAACCGCTCGATTACAAAAGCCGCCCCGCACAGGGCGGGTCGCCGCGATCACCCAGCGCTACGTCCCGCTACGTCCCATTACCCGACCAGGACACCATGAACCGCTCGACGGCAGAGGCCGATGGGCCGGTGAACGTGGCCATCGTCAAGTTGTTGATGAAGTACTCGCCCGACTGGCCGCCCGTGCTGGACCCGGGGCAGTCGAATATGACGTCGTCACCGTTGTCCTGCCCTTTGTAGCTCAGCGTGCCTGTGCCGTACCCATTACACCCCTCGCCGATCACGCGCGATTGGTACAAGGAGAACGCGTTCTGCAGGCTGGCCATGCTCGGGAAGGCCGCCAGCACCACGACAACCTTGCGGCCCGCGGCCGTGTACGTGCCGCCCAGCGCGCTGGTGGCCCCGTAGGTCGATGCGACAGCAGGGTCCGACGCGAGGCTCGTCGCCCCGAGTCGGTAAGCATAAGCCGGCCCCGACAAAGCTTGCGGGTTGCGCGGAGGCGCAGCATGTCCCCCGTTCACCGAATGCGGGAAGCAGTACGACAAGGAGTTGTGCCCGCAGGCCGTCGCCGCGGCGACGGCCGATGAGGACGTCGTCGTGCTCGCTGCCGAAGCGCTCGCCGAGACGGACGCCTGGCCACTGAGCGGGAACGTCGAGTTGCTCGTCCCCGCGACCATCTTCGCCTGACCCGCGTAGCTGAACGCGGTGCCCTGACTGGTCGTCAGCGTCACCGCCACGTTTCCGGTCAGCCCACCCGGACCGCTGAGGCTGCAACTGAACGTCGCTCCCTTGCTGACGGTCACTTGCGGCGGGCATGTCGCTGCGGTTGCCTTCGGGGAGACACCGTTGATCGAGTTGCTTCCCGCCGAGCTGTTGAAGGCGCTGATGATCGCGCTCTCGAAGCTGGCGGCGTCGTAGCTGGCCGAGCCCGAGGCCACCGTGGTGGACGCCGTCGATGCCGTCGATGCCGTCGATGCCGTCGATGCCGTCGACTGAGAACTTGCCTTGGCGGGGGTCGTTACGGCCGCGGTTCTCGGCGGGGAGCCGGAGCTCGCGCCTGAGCCGAGTACGACGATCAACGCGACGACGAGCGCCACCAGCACCCCGCCCGCGCCCACCAGCAGCCCCAGTCGTCGCTTGGAGACCACGCCGGCTTCGCCGTCACGGTCATCCCGCCGTCCCGTCGGCGGGGGCACATCCGGCTCGGTCCGCGCGGTCGGAATCTGCTCGGCGGTCGCCAGGATCTGCTCCGTATGCCCGGTGGTGACCTCGGTCGGATCCTCGACTGTCCCGACCGACGCCTCAGCGAAGGCCTCCTGCGGCGGCGAGGACGCGAGCGGGCCTGACTCCCTGATGGGGCCGTGCCCAGATGGCTCGAGCGCGTCCGAAGCGGGCCGCGAACGCAGCCCACCGGTCGCGAACGCCGACTGTGCGATCACCTGAGCAGCCCCCAGCACCACCACCGACTTGGGGTCATCCAGACGCCGTGGCACGATCCCGAGCCGTTCGCCGATCATGCGCGTGATCAGGGGAATCCGGCTCGAGCCGCCCGCCAGGTACACGCCGGTGAGCTGATCGGCAGTCAATCCCGCCTCGTCGATCGTGCGCTGGAGCTCATCGACCGTCTCCCCAATCGGCCCGGAGATCAATTGCTCCAGCTCACGGGCGGTGATCAACAACGGCCGATCGACCGGCGGCGGAACATAGATCGGACACTCAGCCGTACCCGACAGCGCCTCCTTGGCCCGGCGGACCTCGCGCCGCAACTGCCGGTTCGCCTGCCGCCACGCCCGATCGGTCGAATCCCTCAGTGCCGAGCGCTGCTCAGCGTCCAGCTTCCCGAGCACATACCGGTACAGCCGATCATCGATATCCTCGCCACCGATATCCGGATCACCACCGGGCGCACCGACGATCTCAAAACCGTCAGCGGTACGCCTCAGCACCACCGTGTCAAACGTCCCGCCACCAAGGTCGTACACCGCGACAAGCTGCCCCTCTTGCAACTCCGCGCGGCCGAAGTGAACCGCCGCTGCGATCGGCTCCTCCACCAGCACCGCATCCGGTAGGCCAGCGGACGCCGCCGCCGCTAGCAGCTGATCACACTGATAGCGCCCCCAGCGCACGGGATAAGTCAGGCACACGCGATCCGGTGAGGAACCACCGCGTTGCTCAATCGCCGCTCCGGCAACGCGACCCAGGATCGCCCCGACCGTGTCAACCACACCAAGCTCCGCGCTCCCCAACCGAAACCGATCATCACCAATCCGGCGCTTCGGCGCCGGCTCAAAGCACGCCGGATCGGCCGCCGCCCAATTTTCCGCCTCGGCACCCAGGATCAACGTGCCTGACGCACCGGCGGCCGACTCCCGCCAGAACACCGTTGAGGGCATTCGCAGCTCGCTCTCGATCCGCGCCAAGCTGACCTGCCCGTCATACGCCATCGCCGCAGCCGTGTACGAGGTACCGAAGTCGATCGCCAGCTCCCATCCACGCCCGCCACGAGACCGGGTACCCCGGTCCGCTGACACGCCACTCGGCATACCTTCGCTCCTCACTTGCTCGCCCTCGGCACACTCGGCCAGGAACCTCACGCAGTGCCCCGCCGGCCGCGTCACGGAGAGTAGAACAGACCCCACTCGCCCGCAAGCCGACCGCCCGCCGCCGGCCGCCGGCCGCCCGGGGTGGTCCCGGAGCCCGGAGCCCGAGGTGGTCTCGGAGCCCGGAGCCCGAGGTGGTCCCGGAGCCCGGAGCCCGAGGCCGATCGTTTCAGGACCGGCTTGGCACGGGCGCCGGGGCCAACCTCAGGCCCGCTCCGGGCGGGAGCGCTGCGCTTCGTGGGAGCCCTTGGCAGTCAGTCGTCGTTGAGCGTCTGATCAAACGACTCGGCCTGATTCATCGTGTCCTGCATCGTCTGCTCGGCCTGCTGCTCCTCCTCCTGCACCAGCTCCTGCTCATCCCCCTGGCTCTCGG
>JBKQKK010000335.1:0-5629 GCA_052147535.1 Solirubrobacteraceae bacterium
CTCACCAGGCGTCAGACCGAACTCCGCCGCCTCCTGATCGATCTCCTGAATCTCCGTCGAGGACAGCGACAGCTCATCCGACGAACCGAGCAGCTCGTGCTCCGAGAAATCGTGCTCAAACATTTCAGATCTCCTTCGATCCTGACCGGGCTCCGGTGGGATCACCAAGTCGATTTGCTTTACGCTGTGGAGCGTAGCCTCGCCACCCACACCCGGTGAATCCTCAATCCGTGCCACCGAAGCGCCTGCTGAGGATCGACCCACGGCGCTGCTGGCCACCCAGCTGGTGCCGGGGACCCCGGCGACGCTCGCTAGCGCGTCGGTAACGTGACGGTGCCCGACCGCCTCGTAGCCGATCACGGTGACGATCGGAGCGCATGCGACCACAACCAGGCAGACGGCCATCGTGACGCCCCAGAAGGCCAGCAGGGCGCTCAGCATGAGCGCACCTGCGGTCGCGGTGAGCAGGCCGAGATGGAACGGATCGCGGACGCCGATCAGCGCTGTCCAGACTGCGTACAGCGCGAGGGTGTAGACGGCGACGGGCGCGGCGACGCTGAGCACCGTGGCGACCGGCCCGATCTGCGTTTGATGCTCGAGGTAGTCGGCGGCGACGTGCAACCCGCCGCCTGTCGCCGCGACGGCCGCGAAGATCGGCAGGTGCCCGTAGCCGAAGCGAAACGATCGTCCTCGATGCGCGTGCAGCACCTCGCCGAACGGGATCGCGAAATACATCCACCACATCCCGAACGTCAGACCGATCCCGGCGAGCGCAACGAGCGCCGCGTCGACCGACCAGCCCTCAGGACCGTGGACGACGGCGTTGAGCGCAGCGACCGTGCCGATAACGCCCTCGCCGAGCGTGATGATGACGAGCAGGCCGTACCGCTCGGCGATGTGATGAGCGTGCCACGGTGTCCCGCCGCCCTTCCTTCGCTCGGCGATCAACGGCCCTGCCAGCTCGAGTAGCAACAACAGGGTCGCGACGATCAGACTCGTCGCCACCCGCAACTGCGCCAGGAACAGCAACACCCAGCCGATCTGCGAGACGGAGATCGCCCAGACGTAGGTCTTTGCGATCTGGCGGCGCGTCCGATCGTGCCGCGCCGCTCGCACCCACAGGAGCACCATCGCGACGCGCATCACGACGTATCCGCCGACCATCACCCCGTTGTTGAGGCTCCCGCGATGATCGACAGACTCGAACATATTCCGGAGCCCGAGCGCGAGGACGACAACGCCGACCATCTGCACCATCGTCAGCACGCGGCAAACCCAGTCGTCGGTGTCGTAGGCCGAGGCGAACCACGAGTAGTTGATCCACGCCCAGCAGATCGCGAACGCGGCGAACAGGAAGCCAACGACCGCCGTGCGAATGTGGTCCGCCGCGAGGTAGTACGCGAGCTGGTCGGCCGCCGTGCCGAACGCTACCGCGAACGTAAGGTCGTAGAGCAACTCCAGCGGTGTAGCCACGCGCTGCGACTCGTGCGGATCCCGCCCCGCCATCGGGCGCCGGCGGTGGGCGCGCTTCGTGGAGTCTGTTCCCACCGCCGCAAATGTATTAGGTGCGGCTCGGATGGAGTGACGTCGGCTGCCCGGATTTGCTGGCGATTCGGGCTGCTCAGATCTCTCGACTATGCTCCGTCGATGCGACCGGACAGTGTGTTGCGACGCGCAACGGCGACGACGCGGCCGTGAGCCTAGCCCGGATTCGATACGTCGGTGGGCCAACAGCGGTCATCGAGATCGGTCCGTGGCGGTTGATCACCGACCCGACCTTTGATCCTCCCGGCAAGCGGTACTTCTTCGGCTGGGGCACCGCGTCGCGCAAGCTGCACGGGCCGGCGATCGAGTTCTCAGAGCTTGGCCCGATCGACGCGGTGCTGCTGAGCCACGACCATCACGAGGACAACCTTGATCGCGCCGGTCGCGAGCTGCTGCCGCAAATGGGCGCGATCGTGACCACTGAAGCAGGTGCCCGTCGCCTCGGCACCGGCGCGCGCGGGCTGGCGCCGTGGGGCACCACGGTGCTCGACGCCGAGGGACGCTCGCCGATCGTGATCACTGCAACGCCGTGCCGCCACGGACCTCCCGGCTCGGGTCCGATTGTCGGACAGGTGACCGGCTTCAGCCTCAAGTGGGATGGCCAGTTGCACGGGTCCCTGTGGCTCTCGGGGGACACGGTTCTGTTCGCCGGGGTGCGTGATGTGGCGCGGCGAATACGCGTGTCGACCGCGGTGCTGAACCTCGGTGGCGTTACCTTCCCGTGGCTGTCGGGCCCGCTGCGCTACACGCTGAACGCCCAGCAGGCGATCGAATTGTGCCGCGAGATCAATCCCCGGTCGATCGTTCCGCTTCACTTCGAGGGGTGGAAGCACTTCCGGGAGCCACGCGACACCGCGATCCAAAAGTTCGCCGCCTCGCCCTTCCAAGACCGGATCCACTGGCTGGCGCGTGGCGCCACGATCGAGCTCGAAGTCTAATCCGAGCCACGTCGCGCGTGCCGAGCACCACTCGTTGCGCCGCGGCATCGCGCAACGCTGCGCCTCGGCAAAGCGCAAACGTGGTTCGCACCGGCCGACGTAGCAGGTGGGAGTTTCTTGCGGGTTGGGATCGACAGCGCCGACCTCGCGATCGCGCCACCGCGATCCACAGCGACTCGCGGCTGCTGACGCGAAACCTACGACGCTTCCCGATGTTCGAGCCTGCCACCGATTAGGCGATCAGGCGATCAGGCGATCAGGCGATCAGGCGATCAGGAGACGTACACGTTGCAGCTGGTGGGTGCGCTGCTGGCGTATGGGACGCGGTCGTTGCCGTGGATGGCGTCGGCGTGTCCCACAACCCGGCCACGGCGATCCGTACGGCGTGGCGCTTCGCCGGGATCCCCTCGGACCTGCCTGAGCGAGCAACCGCTCCAGTCAGACCGCGGGTTGCGCGCTCGGACACGAAAACCGTGTTCGAGGGAGCAAACGACGCGCGCGCGGGTCGGATTGCTCGCTCGAACATGCCGCCAGCCGACCGCGCACCGACCGCGCCGCCAGCGCTCCAGCTCGATGATGAACCACGCCAGATAGGAACGCACGCCGGGTGACCGCGCGTCCGTGTCCGGTCGAGCTGCTCGGCCCGGCTCGTCGCTCGATCGGACGCGGGACGCGGTGTTGGAGCTGATCGATCAGCGTTCGGGATCCGCCTCGACGGTAACGACGGTCGGGCGCCAGCTGCGCTCGTGGGGTTCACGCCGCTCGAGTGGCGTGAGTGTCTCAGCGGTACTTGATGCCGCCCCGTTAGACGTGATCGACCGTGCGGAGGGCGCCGCACTCCGGCACCTGTTGCGCAGCGTGCTCGAGCGCGGCGGCTCACGGAGGGGGTAGGGTCGGCGGGAGGCGCCAACGCCGCGCGGCTGCGCGAGCCCGAGCCGGGAGAATTCCGTGAGATGCTGATTGCCGTCACCGACCACGCCGGCGAGCGCTACCGACAGCGGGTCCGGGGATCACTCGACGAGCGGACTGAGATCGTCACGCGCGTAGCGCGCGCCCACGCCGCCGGCCGGACGTCGCCCGGCGAGCGCGGCGCGGTGCTCGTGCGCGACTGCCGCGACCCGAGCCTCATCTTCGTCTGCCGTCAGGAGCGCGACGAGCTTGTCGTGATCAGCCTCTGGCAGGAGGGCGAGGAGGCAGCCGTCCCGAAGCGGTTCACCGACGCGCTACGTCGGGACGATCATCGCACTTAGCCTGTCAGCGGCCTGCGGGCCGCTGACAGGACTCTCCACGTGATGCTTCCGGCTCCGTGTAGCCGTCAGCCGCACCCGTCCGCCGGCCAACAGCCGCTGACGTCTAGTAGGCCTGTCGTTAACGAAGCGTCGGGCTTGTCGGTTGTGCCGCTCTGGATCTGGTTGGGGCAGCGACTGCTGTTTGGGTGAGCCGGGAGCAGCGCGTGCTCGGCGGCCGAGCCGTTGCTCACGGGCCGATTGGAGTTGCTGCGCTTGCTTTCAGCCAGTGTTGGGTCTCGGGTGTGCGTGTTGTTCGAGTGGGGCTATGAGGTCGAGGTGGCGCAGGCCGGCCGGATCGGCGATCAGGTCAATCGCGGTGATCTTCGCGCCGGCTGTGAACTTGAAGACCACGCGTAGCTGCCCGCCCGGCATCCAGGCTGCCGCTGCGGCTCCGTTGAGCAGAGCCGGTACCGCGCCGCGTGCGTGCTGGCAGAACCTGGCGACGGCCAACGCTCCGCGCGCCTGGAGTGGCGCGCCCAACTTGACCGCGGTGCGATCGGCGCGCAGGACGACGTCGGGGTCGAGCACGGCAAGCAACTGATCGAACTCGCCATTGCGCGCGGCGGCAAGGAACGCCTCGACCAGCTTGGCCTGGCGCAGCCCGTTGGTTGCCTGGTCTGCGTCCTGCATCCGCACGCGACGGCGGGCGCGGCTCGCGAGCTTGCGCGCGGCCGCCGCGTTCCGCCCGACGATCGGCGCGATTTCCTCGAACGGCACGCCGAAGATCTCGTGCAGCACGAACACAACGCGCTCCGAAGGCGAGAGCGTGTCAAGCACGATCATCAGCGCGAGCCCGATCGATTCGGCAAGCAGCACCTCTTGCTCGGGATCTGACTCGGGCGCCTCGCCGGCCGCAGGCTCAGGCGCGTCGAGGTCAAGCGGCGTCTCCGGGCGCGAGCGGCGGGCCTGCAGGATGTTCAGGCACACGCGCGAGAGCACGGTGGTCAGCCAACTCCCCAGGTTCTCGATCGAATCCGCGTCGGAGCGGCTGAGGCTCAGCCAAGCCTCCTGAACGGCGTCATCGGCATCGGCGCCCGAGCCGAGCATCCGGTGGGCGAATCGGCTCCAGCAGACAAAGCGACGTGCCGGGCGCGACGCTCGGGCTCGTTCACCTCCGAGCCAGCCAGATCAACGGCTGCAGCTTCTGCGTCGACTCCGGCTCCAAGCACGCCAAGCAGGCCGGCGAAACCGACGAGCGGCTGTTCGCGGTGGCCGCGTGGCGCGAGGCGCCCTATTTCACCGACGCCGAGCGCGCGGCGCTGGCGCTGGCCGAAGCGGTCACGCGCCTGGGCGATCGCGAGGATCCGGTTCCGGACGAAGATCTGGAAGGACGCGGTCCGGCACTACGACGAGCGGGGGCTCGCGGCGCTGATCCTGTGGATTGCCACCACCAACGTGTTCAACCGACTGAACGTAACCACCAGGCAGCCCGCAGGCTCCTCGGAGTACTAGACACGAGCGCCACGGCGCCCGTGGTCGCCGGGGACGAAGGCAAAACAGCGCAGCTTGCGAAAGGGTTATTGGCGTGTCTCAGGGCTGTCGCGAGGGCTTATGTGTGGCCCGTTAATAAGCCGACTGCGGAAGAAGCGGGCAGGGTTGGTGATCAGGTCTTGTGCGTCGGGGAGGGGTAGCGGCTTGGCGAATAGGTAGCCCTGTCCGAGCGGGCAGCGGAGCTCCCGCAGCAGGGCAAGCTGCGTTTGGGTTTCGATGCCTTCGGCGATCACGTTCACGCCGAGCGCGCGGCCGAGCTCGACGGCGGCGCGTACGACCGCGACGCCGCATTCCTCGGTTAGTGAGTCGGTCAGGGTGCGGTCGAGTGTTTTGATGCCATTTGCGGATGCGCGCCTGCATGTCAGT
>JBKQKK010000336.1:0-6250 GCA_052147535.1 Solirubrobacteraceae bacterium
GCGTGTCGGCGAGCAACCCCGTCTGGCTCGAGGCAGCTTCTCAGGCGGCCGCGAACGCGCGTGAGAAAGCCGCCGCGTATGCTGCTGGGGTCGAGCTGCGCTTGGGACCGATTCGCGCGCTTGCTGAGCCCGACGGCGGATGGCCGGGCGGGCGCAAGATGATTCGCGCGGCAAGCGCTGCAGCCGGGCACGACATGCCCGTCGAGACGGGCGAGCAGGAAGTCACGGCAACGATCCAAGCCACGTTCGCGCTGCTCGGACCCTGCCAGGTAGGTAGCTAGATGGCGACCGCTACGCAAAGCGGCCCGCGGACGGGCGCTACCGGTCGTCGCTCGTCGTCCATTGCGGTAACGCGGTTTCCCCGCGCAGGCACTACTGGGCCGCTCTCAGCCCCCACGGGGTCGTCGCGGCCCGATGCGCCGAGCGGTCTGGGCGCGTCCTTGCGCGCACCGCGGGGTCGCGGTAGAGTCGCGCCGCGGCGAGCACCACGGTTGAGATCGCCCGGCCGCCCGACGCGGTGTTCGCGTTTGTCACCGATCCCACCAAGCTGTCTGCCTGGCAGGACGCCGAGGAGGTGCAGCAGCTCACGGAGGGTTCGGTGCGGGCCGGGACGCGCTTTCGCGAGGTCCATAAGGTTATGGGCCGGCGGCGGGTCGAGTTGACCGAGGTGGTCGAGTACGATCCCGGCCGGCTGTTTCACATCCGGCCGAGGGACCGCCCGTCGACGGGCGCGGGGAGTTCGCGCCGACGCCGGCCGGCGGCACGCGCGTGACGCTGACGCCACTCGCCCACCTGCCCGGCCGGGCGCGGATCGCCAATCGCGCGATGGAGCAGATGACCGCGCTGGCGTTCCGTCGCTTCCATCGACGGCTCAAGCGCGCGCTGGAACAGGGCGCCATGTAGCCGACCGCCCCGAGAGAGTCGCAGCCGGCCCTGTTTGCTGCGCGGAGCCGGAGCCGGAGCCCGCACTCGCACTCGCACTCGTCCCGGCGGACCCGGCGACCGGTCTTCGTCGGTACGGAAGCTGCTGCCGCGAAGGTCTACGCCCGTCTTGGACACCGCCGCGCCGCTGGTGCTGCGAGCGCCGAGAGGGTCAGGCACAGCGGTGCGTACACGCGGCGGTCTAACCGGCGAAGACGTGGTGACGAAGATCCCGGCGAAATCAGATGCGTCAGACCAGCCAGCCCGAGAATCCGGGCGGAGAGATAAGCAGCCAGCGGCCCCAGTGGGCCGTGCAGCTCATCGCCGCCAGGCAAAAGCAGGTCCGGCCTGGCCATCTTGCCGATGTCACTCATCACCAATCCCGGCCAGTTGGTCCATTGCCACCAAAACCGCGCGACTCGGCGTCTGCCACCTTCACCCCGATCCGCCATCTGCCGCCAGATCGCGCCCACGGAAGTCCGGCACAACCGGCCGTGAAGCGCGCCCGAGCGGCTCCTGCCTTTGGGGTCAGCGGTCGTTCCAGCCGGCGCCGGTCATTTCGTACTCCTCGACCCGCGCCCGCATCAGCGCCTGCAAGAGCTCGGTCGGCAGCTCGCGCTCGTAAGGGAGCTTGATGAAGGCCTCACCAGCGTCAAAGCCAGCGGCCTCAACCGCAGCCTTCTGGGTGGCGAAGAAGGGTGTGGCGGGAACCGTAGCGAACAATGCTTCTTGCAGTTCTGAAGCATCCACGGGCTCGTCTTCCTGCCGCGGACGTACACCGGCGGGTTCCAGTTCAGTTCCTCCCGCGCCCCCGGGTCGGCAGCACGGCGCAGCTCCCTGAGCGCCTCGAGGTGCGGCCGCTGCACGTCGCTCAGCTGCGCGAAGAAGTCATCGACGCCTGACCGCTTGGGCACCGGCATGGCGTCAGCTTACGCCTGCGCATCGCGCTGCTGGCGTTCTTCGTCCTCTCCGAGTAGCACGTGGCTGGCCGATCTTCCGTTGATCCTTGTGCCGGCTCTCGTCGCCGGCTCAGCGTCGCCTACCGCCGGGTCGACGTCGTTGCTTGGCGCCACAAGCGACGACGCAGCTATCGGCCCTCGCGTCGTCGCTTTCGTGGTGTGCTTGGTGGAGAGCTGCAAGCATCGCAGCTTCCTCGTTGCTCGCGGGTGCATGACCCAGACGCACGGTCCGACGGGCGGGCACTTGCGACTGGACGCGCGTGGCTGTCGCACGTGTCGGGAACCGCGCGACTGCTTCGAACTGGGAGTCGGTCGTGGGGGCGCGGAGCGATCGTGTGGTCGGAATTGTCCGGCACCGGCGGCTGTTCGCGGTGCTCTTGACGTGGTGATGGTGACGCTTTCGGTTGTGGACGACAGCGTTGTCGTCGGCTTGGCGCGGCTGCTCTGGTGCTAGCGGCCGTGGTCGATCCTGGCTAACACTCGTCCGCGGAGGGACAGGCTGCTTCGCGCCGAGCGGTGCAGTGGCGCTTTTGGGCGCGCGAGACGCCTGTCCGAGCAGCGGAGCTCGCCGGCTCGCCCGATCGGCGTCGCCCCGGTCTGGGTCGACGCCGAGCCGGTCGTGTTCTTGCTACTTGGTTGTGGCGGTGAAGCTCAATTCGTAGGGACCGCAGCTGTTGTTGGCGTGGCCAGCCGCGGTTATCGTCTGGGAGAAGCTGACCGTTCCGCTGGCGCTCGTCGCGCTCTTGAATGTGATCGCGACCGTCGAAGCAGTGACGTACTTCTTGCCAGCCTTGTTGTAGACGGACTTGGCGTTCGTGACGGAGAAACCGCTGCCGGAGGCGGTGATCGTTCCGACCTTGATGATGTAGGCAGCGCTCGCGTATGGGTTGCCCTTCAAGGTGCTCATCGCAGTGCATCCGATGTTGCCGTACTCGAATTTCAGCAGCTCCTTGCCGTTGGTCGAGGCCTTGAAGTTGACAGGACCGCGGTGACCGTTGATCGCGGGTGCTGAGGTGTAGCCGCTGTAGGTCCTGCCGGCAGCGGGGTGGGCAGCGAGCGCGGTCGCGCACACCGCGAGCATCAGCAACGCAGCCGCGGCGGAAATCACGAGGGAGCGTGGATATGTGTAGAGCCGGCGCATCTGAGGTGCCCTCTTTCTACTTCGTCTTTGGTTTCTTGATCGTGAACGCGAACGTGACTGGCTTGGAGGTCAAGCTTCCCGGGCTGCGGGCCGTCACGCTGGCGGTGTAGCCGCCCGGCGCCAAGCTCTTGACGCGGAACTTGAAGCTGTTGCGGCCCTTCGCGCCATCGACGGTCAGCTTTGCTTTCTGAACCGCGAGCGTGCAGCGCTTGCCCTTCCTCGCGTTCGCCTTGCACGTGCCCTTGACCTCACGCCCGGACGCCTTCTGGGTGACGACGACGGTGACCGTCGCAGCCTCGGACAGCGTCAGCCTGGCAGTCGTATCCGTCTTGTCCTCGAACGTTCTGGAGGCGAGAGTGGCGTGCGTGACCGTCGGCGCCGGCTTGAGCGCGGGTGCGGTGAGATTGCCGACGAACTCGCCAGGACCGGCGATCAGGTCCGCGCGCCGTGCTAGCGGCGCGACCCGCGGATCGAGCATAGTTCCGTAGCTGGGGTTCGCGGACGTGGACGGGCTCGCGGCCCCGGCAATGAAGTCGCGGAGCCCACCGGAGGCGTTCTCGGCGATGCCGAGATTCACGCCGATCCCCGTCCCCGGGTCGTTCTCGACGAACGGCCAGGTCTGGCCGCCATTGTTGGAGGCGTAGATAGAGCCGCCGCCGTCGCCGATCACGAGCGACTGTCCCAAGGTCCCGGGCGCGACTGCGACCGCGGTGATCCCGTCCTGGGCTGGCGTCGGAACGTCGGTGAACGTCTGGCCCCCGTCGGTCGACATGAGCAGCGTCTTGCTCATGCCAGCTTCCGCGGCGAGCACGGTGCCCGACGCGCAGTCGGCCTGCAGCGACGGCTGGCCCTGGTACATGGGGGTGCCCGGCAGGCTCGCCACCTGGGTGACCGTCGGGCTTGCGGTCGTGGCGCCGGGCACACGGTAGATCGTCACGCCATCCGATCCGCTGCCGCTGTTGACGAGCAGCACATCCTGCAGCGAGCTCACCGACCCGCTAATCGGACAGTAGGCGAGCGCCCCGGCGTCGGGGATCACGCCGTCGCCGATCGCCATGGCCGGATTCAAGAATGACAGCCACGGCCCGGCGGCAATGATGACGCGGCGCACGACACCGGGGCGACTCGACGAGGCCTGGTTGCCGCCTTGTGCCAGGTCGAGGAAGGCGGTGTCCTGGCCTGGCACGCCGACGATGGCTTGGACGTAACCGTGACCTGGAGCCCCGAGGTCGCTGGGCGAACTTCCCGAGACGTTGCCGTTGCCGTTGCCGCTCCCGTTGCCGACGGGCGGCGTCGCGCTGGTCCAGTTCTGGAAGCCGTCGACCGTGTTCGAGGCCGGGGATACCGTCCACAGGCCGAACAGCAGCCAGCTGTTGCCGCTCGCGTCCTGCCACCACGCGACCGATTGCGGGGCGTTATCGGTCGCAGGCCAGAACGTCGCGCCCCCGTCGGCCGATACGAAGCCCCCGGCGTCCGTGGCGGACGCGACCTGGCGGGTGCTGGTCGGACCGAACGCAGTCTGAAAGACGCTCGTCGCTGTGAAGCCGTCGATCGAGATCCCGCTGCTACTCGGATCGGTCCCGGGCTGGGCGTCGACCGTCGGGCTCGTGGGCCCGGACGGGAAGCCTCCGTTGCTTGCCGCATCCTTTGTCGCGCCTCCCGACCCTGCAGAGTTCTGCAACAGCACGACGGCGTCGCTCCCGGGCGAGGTGTTGGTCGCGTTGTAACCGGCGTCGATCGCGGCGCCGCTGCTGGCGACGGGTTCGGCCGTGATCGTGCCGGCGGTGTCCTGGACCCAGCAGCCGTTGATCCACGCCGCACCGTAGGACCCGCCGGTGTTCGGAGTGACCGGCGCGTTTACGTCGGTGTTCTGGCCCGGCAGCAGGCTGCAACCGGACACCGACCCGGACACTGCGGTTCCCGGCGCCGGATAGCTGGTCGCGGCTGCGTCCTTGACTGACATCGTCACCGCGCTCGGGGACATCACGACCACGCCGGCGGGCGGGACGCCAGCAGCGGTCGCGCCGCCGATCCCGATGGCCACCGGATCGGCGGGAAAGCCCGACTGGGCGGCGAGAGCGTCAGGTGCCGGGGCCGTCGCTTGTGCGACCAGCGGGTATACCGACAGGTTGCCTGCGCTGTCAACGGTCGCCAGCCACGGCTGGTCGGCGCCGTCGCCGACCGCGATCGGCTGCCCCGACGGCGCGTAAGGGGTGGTCATCTGCACGAAACTCGGGGTCGCGGCCGTCATGTCCGCCACGTACATGGACGTGGCGGAGGACCCCTCGGAAGTCCTCGCAAGCGCCACGAGCACGCTGGCCGACCCGACATGCCCCCACAGCAGCTTCACGACCGCGTTCGTGCCCGTCGCGGACTGCGGGGTGCTGCGGACCGCGTGCCACGTCACGCCATAGTCGGTCGAATACAGCACCGCCGACGTGCCAAGGGACTGACCGGCCGGGAGCACGACACCAGCGGGTGTGGGAATTGACACGGCGACCTCGCCCGGGAAGCCACTGGTCGTCACCAGTTGCGGTACGCCCATCACACAAGCCTGCTCCGAAAATGCGTCGATCGCATCCGTGCTGCGCACGATGCGGAATCCGCTCAAACCCGCAGCCGGGCGGAGGTGAATCTGAACGACGCGTCCAGCTTGGTCCGCCGACCGCACTGCACCACACCCGCGCGAGCACGGACGCAGGTCCTGCCCGTCTGCCCGACGAATGGCACGCCTCCCGCATGTCGCCAAGCTCGGGCGCACCAACCACCGACGCGGCGCCGACATCGGCACAGGGATCGCGCCTCGCGAGAACGGCTCCTTGCTAGCCGAACCGCCGGCAGCTACAAGCGCCCACCGGCTCCTCGACGAACGACGGTGCGTTACTCGTCGCGAAACCGAACCAGCAAGGGCGCGGGCTCACCGGTGCAGGCGTCACCCGGTCGCGCCCGATCGCCGAACGTCGCTACTGCTTCGCCGAGGAGACATCCCGCAGCGATTCCGCGACCAATGACCCTCGCCCATAGACGCGCGCCAGCGACAAGTCTCACTGCCCGCGATCATGGTTTTCTCCCCACATCTTATCACGAGAATTCCCCAGGGCGGTAGCGCGTTGAGGCTTGCGCGCGCGGGGTTCGACGGAGGTGAGGCCCGGAGGGCCGAGCCGGAGTCGATCCCCGCGCGCGGCGCGGTTCTGTCTGGGCCCCCCTCGATCGTCGCGGGTGTTCACGC
>JBKQKK010000337.1:0-4907 GCA_052147535.1 Solirubrobacteraceae bacterium
CCGCCGCGGCCGAGGAGTACCTGCGCCGCTGGGTCAGCGAAGCCAAAGCCGGCGACCTGGAGCCGTTGGCGCACTTCGCTGAGATGCTCGAGACGCATTGGCCGGGAGTGATCCGCTGGCATCAAACCCGCGTCTCGAACGGGCTGCTGGAAGGACTGAACTCACTCATCCAGACAGCCAAGCGCCGAGCCCGCGGGTACCGCTCCACGCGCAACTACAAAACGATGATCTACCTCGTCGCCGGCAAGCTCAACCCCGGGCCTCTGGTCACATAACCGTCAGCGATCGGCAACCTAGCTACCCACTCAGACTAGCGAGGAGCCGCAGCATGTGGGTGTTTGATGGATCGGGTCGATCTGTTCAGTGTCGGCGATTTCGCGCCGTTTTGGGGTGGCGTGTCGCTGGTGGATGTTGTTGGTTCGTTGTTTGTCAGCTCCCCGTGCTTGAGGTCACCTCGCATCCGTAGTTGCTGGAGCTGGACTCGATGCCGCTTGTGCTGATGTGTGTGTGCGTGACGGTGATCGTGTTGGCGGTGCCGTCGTTGTATGTCTCGACCGCGAACTGCAGCGGGGTGAACAGCGGTGCGGTTTGGAGCGGGTCGTTCTGCGGTGTGGTGAACATCGCGTTCAGGAGGTCCTGTGTTGGGAACTGGAGCTCGGTGGTGCCGTCGGACCTGTCCAGGAAGTCCGGGTCTGGGGCCGCGTAGATCCACGATTCCTCGGTCCACTCGCCCGACACAACCGCGATATCGCTGTCGAACGAGGCCGGCTCGGAAGCGAACGGGTACCAGGACACGATGTCCTCGTAACCGTTCGCGCCGGTGACGTAGTCGCATTCGTAGCGCGCGTTTGTCGCTCCGCTTCGGGGCGCGTCGCCGTCGGTGAGGCGGTACAGGTGATAGGCGAGCGGGAACAGGCTCTGGTACGCAGTCTGGCGTGCGGCCAGAGCCAGCGCGTCGGAGGCTGTTGCGAACTGCTCGCTACCCCAGGACCAATCAGCGGCGGCGTTGGTCGTGTCGGCGGCGTTCTGGGCTGCGGCCTGGAGCTTGGTCCAGTCGCCGACGAGGATGTTGCCGATCGAGTCGAGGTTCCCGAAGCTCTGCAGGTAGCGGGTTTCGAGCTGGGCGCCGAGATTGGCGCCGGTCGTGGTGACCTTCTCCTGCAAGGCGTTGATGCCGTCGTTGTCGGGGTTCAGCAGCGAGGTGAAACTGATCGCGTCGGTGACGAACTCGATCTCGTTCGATGCCTCGCTGAATCCCGGGATCGTCGAGAGCAGCGACAGCGTGGCGCCGAGAATCGCGCCGGTGTTGTCCTGCACGGATGCGTAGCTGGTGCCGATGTCCTGGTTGACCGCATTCGTGATCGATTCGATCTGGGCCGCGGCTCCTTGGGACTCGGTCAGCGGCTGCTGCATATTGGCGATCATCGTCCAGACGGACGCGACATCGGTCCACTCTGTACGGAGCTGGCTGACGACGGTGTCGAAGTCGGCCTGTGTGAACGCTGCACACGGCTTCCCGGGCGCCAGATTGTCCGAGGACAGCTTCGCGTAGTAGTCGCTGTCCCCGATCTCGGCAGCCCACCCGGTCCAGTCCGGAACCAGGTTGGTGTCGGTGTAGTTGGACTCGATCGGTGTCGACAGCGGCCCGGCCAGGTCGATGTTCGCCGCGATGCAGTTCAAGACGTTCTGCTCGCCTGTGGTGCCCTGGTCGGGCCACTGGCTCAGCGGCAGCGAGATGAGTCCTGGCAGCGTGCCCGCGAGTGGACGGCTCGGGTCTTTGAGAGTGGGCGAGTAGCTCTGGTCGGGGTAGAGCTGGTTAGTCGTGTTGCGGGCCAGTAGCCCGGTCACCCTGGCGGCGCCGCCGCGCTCGCCTGTCGCGACCTCGGTCCATGGGCCGGGATAGCCGGACGTGCCGGCCGGGCCGACCTGCGCGTACTGGTCGTATCCCTGCACCCCTGACAGCGCGTCGAAATAGAGCTGACTGCCACCTAACTGGGACAGCTCGCTGGCGATCTGGTCCCACGCCGTCGCACCAGCGCCCGGGCCGGCCGGCTGTCCGACGGTGCCGATCGACCGGACGATCACCAGCGCCGTCGGATCGGACTCCACGCCCTGCAGCCAGGACGCCATGTTCTGGAGCCCGGGCACATCATCGGGGAAGGTCTGCTGCCACTGCTCGGTGAGGCTGCCGGCGTCGAGCACCACCACGAAGAAACCGTCCGCCGGCCCGTCGTAGCCCGGGCTCGGAATCAGGCTTGGCGACGTGTACGTCGTCTCGGGCACGGGACTGCCGGCCTCGTTGCTGCCGACCGTGACGACCGCCGGATCGGCGTTCGGGTCGCCGGTGTCGATCGGGACCCGCGCATAGTCGACGTAGGCGAAGCTCTGACCGGTGAGATTCTGCTGGAAGTAGCCCTTCAAGTCGCCCGCGGTGGGCACGTTCTCGCTCGGCAGAGCGTTCAAACCGGGATTGAGGCTGCCTTGGCCGACCGGCACGCCGGGGATCCCGATCGCCGAGAACGCGCTGCACCCGACACCGCCGTTCTCCTTGGAACACGAACCGTAGGTGCCCGTCGCCACCGACAACTTTAGGCCCGTCGGTGACACGCCGATCTTCGCCAGCGCGGAGATGATCTCGCTCGCCACTTCGAGCGCGTTGCTCGGGTCCGTAACGTTCGTCAAGGACACGTTCGGCTTGGTGATGATCACGAGGTCGTCGCTCGAGAGCGCGGTGACCGCGTTGAGCAGGCCGAGGGAGCCCGCCACATCGTTCGTGAACGAGGAGTTCTGGACGAGCGCGAGCTTGTTCCGGGTTAGCACCACGAGCTGTAGCGCGTCCTGCTGATCAGGCGCCGCATAGAAACTGCTGCCGACCTGAACG
Organism: Solirubrobacteraceae bacterium; assembly: GCA_052147535.1. GTDB lineage: Bacteria > Actinomycetota > Thermoleophilia > Solirubrobacterales > Solirubrobacteraceae > Palsa-465. The sequence continues at coordinate 2,882 of JBKQKK010000337.1, forward strand.
CCGTAATCGCCGTTCACCGTCGCGATTGTCTGCACTGGCTCACCGAGCGCCGTCGCCGGGACCGTGGCCGTGACACTGATCGTGTGGATCGAGCACGTGTGCTCGCACAGCGCCCGCTCGCTGACCGTGCCCCTCAAACGTGAGGGGATCGAGCCGACGGCCACACGGAGCTTGTAAACGCCGGGCTGATCCGGCCGCAGCCTCGGATGAGCGCTCAAGGCGTCGACCAGCCGGGCGCGCGAACCACGCGGGCGAGCGACAATCGACCACCGGTACCCGATCTGCTCCCCGGCCGGCGCCGTGAGTGTTTCACCGGCGCTCAACGGAAGGCCCTTCCCGATCTGCGTTCGGTATGTCGCTGTCTGGATCGTTGTCGGCGCCTGCGCGACTGACGCGACGGGGAGGGGCGCCTGCGCATGTGCGGTAGTGGGGCTTGCCGCGGCACACCCCGCTCGCAGGCCCGCGCCGCCGAGGGCGAGCGCGCCCACGGCGCTCGCGCACATGGTCCTCGCAGGCCACCGTCGCCGGGCACGCCGGCGACCGTAACCGCCGGGCCGGGAAACGCTGTCGTCGTGTGGGGCCTCACGGGCTAGGTCTGAGTCTTGCGTGTTGTCGGTCATGGTGCTTCTCCGGGCTTCGTGGGTTACCAACCTAGGAAGAGCCTCCTGGACCAACCTCCGCGTGCCATCAGTAACGGACTACTGCACTTCTGCTCTAGCGGCTACTGAGCGGCTGCGCGTTGATGCCGGCGGGGCACGCGGCGCGCGAACTGATGGCGTTCCAAGCCGCCCAATCGGCTGCCTGCGTTCTCGCCTCGGACGAGCTGCGGGGACTGGCGAACCACGCCGCGGACCGCCCCAAGGCGCCGCGCCGACAAAGTTCGTCAGCGGACACACAGGGTTCACCTGTCGCGCCGGCGTGGCGAACGTCCCCAGCGCCGGGCGACGCAGCAACGTCGTGTGACTCACCTCGCGGATCCGTTGACAAACGGTCCGGCCGATTCCTCCCTGCCGCGGGATGAGCTCAATCAAATCCTCGTCGCGACGTGAAGGGTGGAATCGGCCGGGAGTCGCACCTTCGGCGCGCTGTCACTCCGTGAGGATGCGTGCTTGCGGCAGCGCCTGTGGATGTGGCGTCGTTTGGATGCGCGGTTCTTCGCGCGTGCAGGGAGCGGCTGCACTGAGCCCGGACCGCACGGCGCGGAAGTTCACGAGGCCTGGATGACGTGCCAGGTCCCGCCGAAGCTGGTGATACCCTGGCCGAGCGTCGACCCGGCACGCCCCTTGTCACCGGCGTAGTAGTAGAGCGGGTGGCGACTCAACATCACCTGGAAGAAGCCCCCCTGCACGCGGCGCATGATCCCGACCGTGCCGGGAACAGCGGTCGCCTTGCCGACCTTCGTGGAGGCCGAAGGGACTTTCAGCGGCTGCCACACGTTGAAACACGCCCGCGTCACGCATTGCAGATGGGCGAGGCTCTCGCCGCCGAGCTCGTAGACCGTCACGCCCCGCCCGTCCGCGACGATCGTCTGGGTCTTGCCGCTCACAGCGCGCTTGGCCGCGCTCAGAGACATCGAGGTCCTCGCGAGCGCGACACCCGTAAACAGTGCCACCGCCCCGATGATCAGCGCCGTAACCGTCAGCCGTCGCAGACCCGCCGAGCGGAGCCGGCGGGCTGCCGACCGCTCCTGCGTGCCTTGTCCGGCGTGGCCGTAAATGCTCATGCTGTCGATGTTCTCACCCGTGGGACGGGTCGGTGACTGGTCTGGGATGAGCACAACATAGATCGCCGTTGCGATTGTGAGCAGGAGGAGCTGCCGGAACGGTGCCTCCGACGCGTAGGCCGCGAAGAACTCGGTCATGACGATGAGCACAACCCAGACGCCGGCGCCGTAGCACTGGGCGCGGAGCTCCCGCTTACGGTCGCCAAGCAACAGCGCCCGCGAGAACAGAAATGCCGCCACCACCTCAAGCACGACAGCCCCTGTGAGCAACAGCTTGGTCGGGGTCTGTCCGACGTGATAGAT
>JBKQKK010000338.1:0-4338 GCA_052147535.1 Solirubrobacteraceae bacterium
CCTGCTCGGACCGCCCACCGCTCCCGCCGACGAGGAAACCCTCACCGCGCTCGCGAAAGTCGAAGAACGCCACGACAGCGAACACGTCGAAGTCGAGTTCAAACAGAACTGAACACCCTCCCGTTCGACCAACTCGGCGTCCCGGGCGACGCTCGGTCCCATAACGATCAGCGTGACAGGAGCAACGCAACACACCATAGCTCCAATCGTCTCAGGAGCCTCGCACAGGCAAATATGCGAGACGACCCGCTGGAGACTGGCTCTTGAGACGCCAAAAGCCCAGTGAATACGGGAGTATCCCTGCCCGCTGCTGGGTGTCTCAGGAACGGTCGTTTCCCGACACGGCACACGCGCCCGATGGCTCCCGGTTGGGCATGTGGGTCGACCCGGACGCGCGGCGCCAGCGGTCTCGGGCGGGCGCTGTTGACGCGGTGCTGAGCTGGGCGCGGGACTCCGGGGCCGCTCGCTTGCGATTAGCGCGACCGATTGCGACGCGGCGAGGCCGGCAGAGACGCTCTATCGCATGCTCGGTTTCCAGCAGACCGGCGAACTGGAGCCGCTGGAGTCGAATCCAGCACTCATCGCCCGAGTGATGTCCCGTTCGCTGTGAGGGCTGATGCTGATGAACCGGCGAAGCTTGCTCACGTCGTCCCGGGGCTCATCGTGGCCGAGCCGGCCGAGCCCCGAGCCCCGACGAACTTGCGGACTCGCCCGACGGTGATCGGCGGCCCTGCATCCCGCGCGCAGGTGCATCGCTGAACACACGTCTCGGCGCAAGCATCCGATCAGGGCTTCGCGTGATCGGGAGTTGTGGGCGGACCTTGACAATAGTTAGTTGGGCGATATATAGTGCCGGTATGGGCAAGCGCACGATGCAAGAAGCGACGTTCATGATCCTCACGGCGCTCGCGGCCGGCAGTCAGCATGGCTACGGGATCATCACTGACGTCACCGGGATCTCGGACGGCAGGGTGCGGCTGCGCGCGGGGACGTTGTATACGGCGCTGGACCGCCTACGCGGGGACGGGTTGATCGAGGTTGACCGTGAGGAGATCGTCGACAGCCGTCTGCGCCGCTATTACCGGCTCACGCCTGCGGGTGTGGAGCGGTTGGCTGAGGAGGCGGCGCGCTTGCAGGCGAACGCCTATGTCGCGATGTCGCGGCTTGATCTGAGTGGAGGGCTGGCGAGATGACCGATGCGATCAAGTTGGAGCGGCGCTACCGGCGGCTGCTGGCTCTCTATCCGGCGGCGTTTCGCCGGGAGCACGAGGAAGAGATGCTGGTGGTGCTGATGGCGTGCGCCCGCAACGGCCGGCGGCGGCCCGGGCTGGCGGATTGCGCCGATCTGATCCGCAACGCGATCTGGATGCGACTGCGCCCGTGGGCACAGCGACCTGCACCATCGGTGTTCTGGGCGGTCGGGCTGATGGTCCTAGGCGCGGTGCTCGAGCTGGCCGCGGTTGCGACGGTGGTCGCGACGCAGGACAGTCTCCGCGCGGCGATCGTCCGGCACTTCCCGCACTTCACTGCCGGGCACGTGCACCAAGTGGTGTACGCGCATGTTGTGGCCGTCGAGATTGGCGCGCCGATCGCCGCTGCGGTGTGCCTGTTGATGGCGTGGGCGAACGGCCGCGGATATGGCTGGGCCAGGGGCCTGGTCCTGGGGTTCTTCGCGCTCACCTCGATCAGCCTGCTCTCCGCGTTCGCCCAGCACGCCGCGACTTACGCCCCGGTTGATCTGATCGTCGGCTGCGCGTTGTGGCTGGTCGGCCTGATCGCCGTCGTGCTGATCCTCAGCCCGCGCAGCGAGCAGCACTACCACCACCGCACGCCCGGTCGTCGTGCGCGCCGGGAGCGCACCGCGGCGGGGTGGCCGGGACATGAGCACGCCTGGCCTGCCGACACCAGCTCGGCCTCCTGGAACTGACAAGCGGCGCCTCAGCGCCGCGCGATCTTGATTGATCGCAGCAAGGCAGGCATGAAGCGGTCCCTCAAGAGCGATGCTGTGCGGTCGGAGATTCCGCCTGACCGTGAGTTGCTTCGACGGCGCGGATGTGAGCCGCCGGCGCGGGCGACGTCGTGTTGGGGTGCGGTGTCAGGAGCGCGCCGATCCGCGCGTCGTCCCGGCCGATGGCAGAGCGCGCTGGGGATGTGCGCGGTGGCGATGTCTGCCGCGCTGGGCGGGTGCGGTTCGTCCTCGACGCCGCCGTCTGCGGCGCCTGTCTCGATCGCTTCGGTCCCGGTGCGGACCGTTCGGACGACGCTGGGCACGGTCGCGTATCGGGTCCTCGGGAGCGGACCGTCGCTGGTGTTGATCATGGGGTACGCCGGGACGATGGAGGTCTGGGATCCCCGGTTCATCGACGATCTCGCCACCCGCTTCCGGGTGGTGATCTTCGACAATGCCGGTGTCGGGCGCACGCAGACGCTGCCGCCGCCGCTCACGATCGACGCGATGGCGAACCAGACGAGCGCGCTGATCGACAGCCTCCACCTCGGCCGCCCGGACGTTGTGGGGTGGTCGATGGGGAGCATGATCGCCCAAGCGCTCGCTGTCCTTCACCCCAGTGAGGTACGCCGCCTGGTGCTGTACGCCTCCTACCCGGGCACCGGAACGGTCGCCCGGCCCTCGCAAACCGCGATCGACGCGCTCACGGACGGCAACCAGCCGCAACTGCAGGCCGACCTGTTTCCGCGCGATCGCAGCCTCGCGTACTCCGCTTACGTCGCGGACGCCTCGGCTTATCCGGCTGCCTCCCCGGCGTCGTCCTCGACGGTCGCGGCACAGGCGCGCGCGATCACGGAGTGGTGGAACGGCACCGACCCAGCCGGCACGCACACCGCCACGATCTCGATCCCCACGCTGATCGCCGACGGGACCGTCGACCGTCTCGACCCGCTCTCCAACAGCCGCACACTCACCAAGCTGATCCCGAGATCACGACTCGTGCTCTACCCCGACGCCGGGCACGCGTTCCTGTTCCAGGACGCCACTGCGGTCGCATTCGCGATCGATGCCTTTCTCACCGAACCGCCGAAGGCTGTCAGCGCGACCGTGATGCGTACGAGGTTCCTGGCGAGCGAGGCGCGAGTGATCACCGCCGCCAAGACCTGGGACGCGCAGCTCATGGCGCTGCACTCCGTTGCGACGTCGGCCCAGGTCGCCACCATCACTCGGCCGTACGCGACCGCCCTCACACAGCTCGAACAGCAACTCCTGAGCTTCGGCGCAACAGGCCGCCTGAGAGCCGACATCACCCGCGTCGTGACCACCGAGGAGAACCTCACCGACGACGTCCTCGCGCTCTCCGTCACAACAAGACCGAACCTGCCGACCTGGGAAGCGACCAGCAAGACCGACGCGACCACCGCCCAGACAGCTACCGCCGCGCTACGACGCGCTCTCAGACTCCCGCCCGGGCACTGACCGACCGACGTTGGGGAAGCGGGCTTCGGCCTGGTTGACTGCCGCCAGGTCAAGGATCGTCCGGGGTGCTGGTGCATGTAGCGGACCGCCGCCGCCACGTACATCGTCAGGGTCACCGTGCGTTCCTGTTCCGTTACTACCGGAAGGCCGGTTGACGACCGCTCACGAATCAGCGGGGGGCGCACGCGATCGGCAGAGCACGATCCGCTACTTGGCGGCTGGTGCCACGTTCCTTAACGGCAACCCAACCGGCGCGGCAGCAAGCCGCTCGGCCCGACGTCGCCCATCTCGTAGCTCTCGACCTGCCTACCGAACAAGCATCCACTCACAGCACACCTCCACGCATCCAGGGATAACCCCGTAGAGGCCGTCAGCGGCCGAGCCGCCGTGTGAGCGAGCCTCATCGCTCGACACGGACGGTAGCACCCGCTGATAGCTTTCAAGTTGGCGATGAGGCCCGCCGCAACCGCTGCCAGGGAGGCGGCTGATGGCTTCTACGGGTCACACCGAGAAGCCAGCAAACAGGAGGGTCCGCATGCCAGCGAGCGTGAAAGTCCGCGCCGTCATCTGGGTCGACGAACGCGTCGTTGTCCACCGCGCACACCGGCGCGGTGAACTGCACGTGACGCTACCGGGCGGCAGGGTCACGACCGCGAGTCGGTCACCGATGCGCTGCGTCGCGAGGTGCGCGAAGAGATCGGCCTGGACGTCGAAGTCGGCGACCTGCTGTTCGCCGCCGAGGTCCTCAGCGGCACGACGCTCCAGGATCTCGAGCTCATCTTCGAGGCCCGCTCGCTCGACCCGATCGATGGGCAACGGCTCGATCTCGTCGACCCCGCCGACCCAGCCGCCCTGGAGGTCCTGCCACGAGTCCTGGCGGAGCTTGCGCGCCGGCGCGGATCGCCGGCCGG
>JBKQKK010000339.1:0-4637 GCA_052147535.1 Solirubrobacteraceae bacterium
CCGCGCCCGCGGATATCGCACAACCCGGAACTACAAAAGCATGGTCTACCTCGTCGCTGGCAAGCTGGACGTCGGCCCGGTTGTCACCTAGTAACACAATACCCACTGAAACCGTCGAGGGGCCGAACTTTCTCGCGATCAGACACGCCACCCGCCAGCCGCCGGCCTGCACCACGCGGCGCCACCGCGGACGCGTGACTCGTCAAGGGCTCGTCAAGCTCGCTTCGCGAGGCGAACGCCGACGCTGTCTACGATCGTATTCCGTGGCTACGATTTCTCGGCGTGGGTCGGGCCGGGGCCGCGCTGTCTTGGGGCGCACAGCACTGGCACGGTGAGGCATCCGTTCACCGCCGATGAGACGATCGCGCTGCTCAAGCGCTTCGACCACGAAGAGAGCGAGGAGCCGTGGCTGACGGCGTGCTCGTTTCTCAACCCGCATCACGATCCCAACGGTGGAAAGTAGAACCTGCAGCGGGTGAAACCTATAGCGCATTCTCCTTCTCCGAGTGCGCGGTGACCAGCGTCGCGTCGACGTTGATCGTCAACTTCTCAGGCACGCCGTGCAGCTCCCAGAACCGCTCCCGTGCCCAGGGGTGCGGGCCCGCAGCTCGCCCAACAGCTGCTCCGAGGCGACCCGGTCGATGACCCGGAACCCGTCGAGCCAGACGCTACCTGGCCGAACAGCGGCTGTGGTCGCGCATCGTCCCGAGACCCGAGACGCACTCCCCACCATCGGCGAGTGTCACCGCTTCATCCCGGGCACCCTACCCGGATCATGCCCGCGCCGCCTCTGCTTGAGCCCACAAAGCCGCAGCGACAGCGCCTTGGTGAGCCCGACCTTGTCCGCCACCCGCGCCAACAACGCCGTGCCCGCGTGCGACACCAAACCCGCTCCATCCGCCGTGACCTCTAACCTCCAAGCTCGGGATCCAGGACTTCAGCGACCCGAAGAATCCCTGCTCAGCGGCACAGAACCGCGCCCCTGGGCGCGGTTTTACCGCGCGACCCGGGCTAGTCATCGGAGCGCTCGCGTCGACGAGGGTCCTTGAGGCTTGTCTCGATTTGCTCCAGCCGGTAGCTGATCTGATCGAGCTTCGTGGCGAGCACGTCGGTGCTGTCTTCTTCTATTCGCTGGCGCGCTGTCTCGATGAATGTGGATGTGATGGTGGCGGTGATGACGGTCAGAAAGCCGATGCCGGCGAGCATCACGACCGCGGCGACGAGCCGACCAAGCGTGCTGGTCGGCACGACGTCCCCGTACCCGACTGTGGTGACGGTTTGAATCGACCACCAGAGTCCCTCGCCGATGTCTGAGAAGTTCTTGGGATCGGTGAATCGCATCAGCACTCCGCCGACGAGCGTGACGATCATGGTGGCCAGGGCGATGATGCGAGCCGCGCGGCCTCCGGTGAGTGGCTTGCGCTCGAGCAGGCTCCAGGCGCGTGGATGCGGCGGTGGATTGTGCGGTGAGCTGCCTTGAACTGGCGCCATCGTGATGCCCCTCCTTTGCTGATCGGTTGCATGAGTGACGTGGCCAGATCATCACTGTGGGTGATCTCTGTGCGCGGCCGCTCGGTTACGTTTGGGTGCGGCTTATGTGCGCATTTGATGGACCGAAATTGGGTGAACCGAAGCATGTTGATCGCTGATCAGATTGTCGAGCTCGACGCGACGCGGAAAAGAGCTCCAGAGCCGCAAACAGGACATGGCTGTCTTCTTCGAGATCGGTTGGGCCGACGGTGAGCACGGACCGGCAAGACGACGGATTTCATGTGAGCCCACGACGAGTCGTTTCCTGCGTGGAGGCTGGCGAGCATCCTGGAGAGCGCTCGGTCTGGAGCCTCGGCGAGGGCGTCATTCACCCGATTCTTATGAGGACACTCGGGTGGCGTGAGCGAGACTTGGCTGGAGGGTGCCGGTGATGGGTGGTTGCAGGTCGCGACGCTTGACCCCGACAGCGTCGTATGAACACCTGCTCAACGGCTGTGCGAGATCGACGTGGTGGGGGCAGGCACGAACATCCGGAGCAGCCGGGGAACCAGATCAACTGACGAGAAGAGCTTGATGGGACTGACTAGCCATAGCGCCGGCGGGCGCCGCAAGCATCCGATCGCGGCGCCGATCCATCACAGCGATGGGGACTGCCCGCACCACAGCCTGCCGGCGGAGGGGATCGGGCTGGAGACGGCCTACGAGATGATCTCCAACGAGCTGCTGCTCGACGGGTCGGCGCGGCTGAACCTCGCCACGTTCGTGACCACCTGGATGCCCTCGACGGCCGCCAAGTTGATGGCGGACACCGCCGATAAGAACATGATCGACAAGGACGAGTATCCGCAGACTGCTGAGCTCGAGGCGCGGTGCGTGAACATGATCGCGAAGCTGTGGAACTCCCCGGAGAGCGAGCACGCGACCGGCTGCTCGACGACCGGCTCGAGCGAGGCGGCGATGCTTGCCGGGATGGCGTTGAAGTGGCGCTGGCGCGACCGGATGCGCGCGGCCGGCAAGCCGACCGACAAGCCGAACCTGGTGACCGGCTCGAACGTGCAGGTCTGCTGGGAGAAGTTCTGCCGCTACTGGGATGTCGAGGCGCGGCTGGTGCCGATGGAGGGCGAGCGCTACCACGTCGATGCCGAGCAGGCCGTCGCGCACTGCGATGAGCGATGAGAACACGATCGGCGTCGTCGCGGTGCTCGGCTCGACGTTCGACGGAAGCTACGAACCGGTCGGGGAGATCGCCGCTGCCCTCGACAAGCTGGAGGCGGACACCGGCTTGAACGTGCCGCTGCACGTCGACGGCGCCTCCGGCGGCTTCGTCGCACCGTTCATCCAGCCGGCGCTCGAATGGGACTTCCGGATCCCGCGCGTGCAGTCGATCAACGCCTCCGGCCACAAGTACGGCCTCGTCTATCCCGGCGTCGGCTGGGCGATCTGGCGCAACAAGGCCGCGCTGCCGGAGGACCTGATCTTCAACGTCAACTACCTCGGCGGCAACATGCCCACGTTCGCGCTGAACTTCTCGCGCCCCGGCAGCGAAGTGATCGCGCAGTACTTCATGTTCGTCGGCCTCGGCTACGAGGGCTACCGCCGCGTGATGCAGAACGCACAGGACGTCGCGACGCACCTCTCATCGACGATCGCCGAACTCGGCCCCTACCGGCTGCTGACCAGGGGCGACGAGCTGCCCGTGTTCGCTTTCACGGTCAACGACGACGTCAAGAACTACACGTTGTTCGACGTCTCCGAGAAGCTCAGGGAGCGCGGCTGGCTGGTACCCGCCTACTCGTTCCCGGAGAACCGCCAGGACCTCAGCGTGCTGCGGATCGTCGTGCGCGCCGGCATGAACCTCGACATGGCCGACCTGCTGCTCGACGCCCTGCGCGAGCAGACCGAACTCCTGGAGGGACTCGACGGGCCGCTCCCGCACGCGAAAGGAGGCGCACGGCAGGCATTCGCACATTAGTATTAATTAGTTGATCCAGAAAATCGAGGTGGTTGGTTTTCGGTGTTGGGTGGGGAGGTTGCTGTTGGCGGGTTAGTGGTCGTGTGTGCGTGTTTTTGCTGGTTTTTGGGTGTTTTTGGGCACGCCGCGACTGGGTGGCGCCGCTGATCTGTTTGATCGTGGCGGCGCCGGCGGGGGCTCGGGTCAGTTGAGGCGGTGGGCGTGGGTGTCGAGGTTGTAGGCGAGGATCGACCAGCAGCACCAGGTCTGCTAGCAGGTGTGCCCGGGGAGGCGGCTGCGGCGCAGCCCGTAGCCGCGTTTGAGGTGGCTGATGCGGCTCTCCGCGCCGGCGCGGTAGCGGTACAGGCGTCGGCGGGTGTGGGGCGAGTCGGGCTCTTGACGGCCGGCGACGTACACGGTGGTGGGGGTCTGGCTGGTGGTGTCGATCGCGTCCTGGGTGGTGTGCTTGCCGAACCCGCCGTCGACGGCGAGCTCGCGGATCGCGAAGCCGAGCGTGTCGAGGCTGGCGAGCGTGCCGGGCAGCAGCTCGTTCTCGCCGGGTTTCCCGGCGAGGTCGTCGGCGGCAGGATGTAGCCGCGGGCACCAGTGGTGTTCTGGGTCACCTCGCAGATCTGCGCCATGTACCCGAACTCGGTCTTCTTGGCGAGCTTGCCCTTGCAGATCGGGCGCGCGTCAGGGTCGTGCAGCGACACCAGCCGGTCGGTGATCCGCTCACCCGCGAGCCGTTTGCGGATCTGCTCGCAGATCCGCTCGCACCGCTCGAGATGCTCTGCGAGCGCGGTCGCGGCGGTCTGCTGCGCCTCGCTGCCGGCCTGCAGATGCGCGACCAGCCGGCGTGCCTCCCTGACCGTTTTTCCCAGGCGTCGTAGCACACGCGTGCGTAACGTATGGTGGGAGAAGCGGAACTTTTCATATGAGACAGCGCCGTCGGCCAACGAAAAGGGAAAACGAATGGCAGACGCATCGCTAGATGAACTCGGTCCGGTCGACTACGTCGTGGTCGAGTTCCCGGCGGGCGCCAGCAACTTTCACGGGTGAGATGGCGAAGGAGCTGCTGGCGCTGGTTGACTCCGGAACGATCCGCGTGATCGATGCGCTGATCCTGACCAAGAACCAGGACGGTACTGTCGAGGCGACCGAGCTCGCCGACGTCGGCGAGCTCGGTCGCCTCGAC
>JBKQKK010000340.1:0-15952 GCA_052147535.1 Solirubrobacteraceae bacterium
CGCGCCCCGCGCCCCGCGCCCCGCGGCCGCGGCCGCCTCCCGCGCCCCCGACCCGCGCCAATCTGAGCAACGATCGTGTGCCCGCATGCTCCATACGGCCATACCGAGGGCCTGCGCCTGGCTGTAGACATAGGCGTTCGATGGATCCGTTCGATGGCTACGCCGCGCCCGAGGGCTGCTGCGACGAATTACTCGATGCCGACGGCCGGCCGCGGCCGCACGCCGCCTCGATGCTGGCGACCCTGCAGCGGCTCGGCCCGGAGGCGCTCGCCGAGGCCGGACGCCGGCGCGACGCGATCTTCATGCAGCAGGGCATCACCTTTGAGGTGGCAGGGAGCGACGGCCGCCAGCGCGACCGGGCGTGGCCGCTTGACCTCGTGCCGCGCATGCTCACGGCGAGCGAGTGGACCGTGATCAAGCGCGGGCTGGCTCAGCGGATCCGGGCGCTGAACGCGTTCGTCGACGACGTCTACCACGGGCACGAAATCGTCCGCGCCGGGATCGTGCCGTGGTCGCTGATCGTCAGCCGCCCGGGCTTCGCGCGCGCGGTCCACGGCGTCCGTGCGCGCGGTGGCGTCTACACGCACGTTTGCGGCTGCGACCTGGTCCGCGGCGGCGACGGTCGCTGGTGCGTCCTGGAGGACAACGTGCGCACGCCGTCGGGAATCTCCTATGTGCTCGAGAACCGCCTGGCGATGACGCGGCTGATGCCGGAGCTGTTCGCGGGCCACCGGATCCGTCCCGTGGACAACTACCCGACGTTGCTGCTCGAGGCGCTGCGCGCGGTCGCGCCCACCGCCGATGGGAATCCGACGGTCGTGTTGTGGACGCCAGGTCCGCTCAACTCCGCCTACTTCGAGCACACCTTCCTGGCGCGCAAGATGGGCATCGAACTGGTCGAGGCATCTGATCTCGTGGTCCGCGACGCGGTCTGCTACATGCGCACGACCGGCGGGCTGCAGCGCGTGCATACGATCTACCGGCGGCTGGACGACGACTTCATCGACCCGCTCGAGTTCCGCCCCGATTCGCTGCTGGGTGTTCCCGGTCTGGTCCGGGCCTACCGAGCCGGGACGGTGGCGATCGCCAACGCGATCGGCACCGGCGTCGCCGACGACAAGGCCATCTACCACTACGTCCCCGAGATGATCCGCTTCTACCTGGGCGAGAAACCGATCCTCGAGAACGTCCCGACGTTCCTGCTGAACGACGAGCGCGTGCGCCGCGAGGTGCTATCGCGCCTGCACGAGCTGGTCATCAAGCCGACCTCGGAGTCGGGCGGCAAGGGCGTCTTCATCGGGCCGCAGGCCAGCGCCGAGGCGCTCGAATGGCAGGCGCGGCTGATCGAAGCGCAACCCGACCGCTTCATCGCCCAGGAGCTCGTGCATCTCTCGACCGTGCCGACCGAAACCGGCGACGGCCGCCTGTCGCCGCGTCACGTCGATCTGCGCCCGTTTGCCGTGTTCGGCGAGGAGATCCGGATCGTCCCAGGCGGGCTCACGCGGGTCGCGCTGAGGGAAGGCTCGATGATCGTCAACTCCTCACAGGGCGGCGGCTCGAAGGACACGTGGGTGCTGGGCGACGGCGAGGTCAGCGACCTGCTGGGCTCCCAGACGCTGCCCCCGCGCCGACCCCCGCGGCTGCCGGACGTGCGCTACGGCGGATGGAGCGACCAGGCACAGCAGCAACAGCAGTATCAGTACCGGCAGCAGAACCAGCACCAGCAGCACGAGCGGCAGGAGCGGCAGGAGCAGCAGCTGGAGGAACAGCAGGCAACAGTCTGATGCTCGCGAGAATCGCCCAGGAGCTGTTCTGGCTCGGCCGCGACGTCACGCGCGCCGAGCACACCGCGCGCATGCTCGACGGCGCATTCCACGCCGACGTCGCCGGAGCGCCACTCGAGCGCGGGATGGCGCTGTCGTGGCCGGGTGTGCTAGCGATCATCGGCGCCAAGCCGCCGGCGCCCGGTCCGGGAACCGCACGGGACTCCGCGAGCCGGGACGGCGCAGACCCTGCCGGGGGCGCAGACCCTGCCGCCGGCGCCGACCCTGCCGGTCGCGACGCCGGCGAGCACCAGCCCGAGGGGCGAGCCTCCCCGCTGGAGCGCAGCGAGATCGCCGCGCTGCTCACGCTCGACACCGACAGCCCGGCTTCGATCGTCTCCTGCGTGTCACGCGCGCGAGAGCTCGCCCGGACCCTGCGCGACGTGATCTCCACCGAGATGTGGGAGGCACTGAACGCCTTCTACCTCTCGCTCGAACGCTACGAGCTCGAGATCGAGTTGGCGATCGGACCATATTCCGTCTACCAGGACGTGAAGGAGCGCTGCGCGCTGTTCTGGGGCCTGCTGGAGCGGACCATGCTGCACGACGAGGGCCGGTCCTTCCTCGAGGCCGGCGGCCGCATCGAGCAGGCGGACATGGTGCTGCGGATGCTGCGTGTGGGCGTGCCGGCGCAGATTGCGCAGCAGACGCATGCGGGTCATGAAGCCGAGGCGTTCGCGCTGCTCCAGGCGGTCGGCGGCTTTCAGGCATACCGCGGCGCGGTAGGGCAGGCGCCGGAGCTGAAGCGCGTGGCCCGCTTCATGCTCTACGAGGGCGCCTATCCCGGTTCAGTCACCTCCTCGGTGACGGCCCTGCGCGACGCTCTGGAGACCGCCGACCCGTCGCCTCGCTCCTCGCCGCCGGTGCTGCGGCTCGGGAGGTTGATCGCCGACCTGGAGCTACAGCGGCGGATGCCCGGTTCGAGCGGGACGCTGGGCGAGATGTTCGCGCGCGTGCAGGAGGAGCTCGAGCTCGTCGAGCACGACATCGACACCCGCTACTTTGCAATTGCCGCGGTAGCGGCAGTGCATCTCTGAGCGGCCTTCGCCCAGCAGGACCAACCGATCAAACGATGAAGTTCGCAATCCGATATCTGACCCGCTACGACTACGACGCCGAGGTCGTTGACAACCTCAACGCGCTGCGTGTCAAGCCGGCAGCGAACGGCCGTCAGCGCGTCGATGAGTTCAGCGTGCGCCTGGACCCTGAGGTCCGCATCCATCGCCACGATGACTACTTCGGGACCGAGGTCGTCGAGTTCGAGATCTCGCGCCCGCACCGCCGGCTGACGATCGACGTGCGCGCGCGCGTCACCACCGAGCCGCCGGCGCCGCCCCCCGGCGCCACCTGGGAGGCACTGCGGACCTCGAGCTACCGCGAGGCCGGTGGGGAGTTCCTGCTGCAGACCGACGACGCGCCAGAGCACCCGGCGCTGGCGGAACTGCTCGCCACCACCGGCGCAGCTTCGACTCCGCTGGACACGGTGATGCTCGTCTCGCAGCTGATCCCGGACCGATTCGAGTACCGCAAGGGGGCGACGATCGTCGACTCGACGATCACCCATCTGCTCGACGTCGGCGCGGGCGTCTGCCAGGACTTCGTGCATCTCGGACTGTGTGTGCTGCGCCACCACGGCATTGCTGCCCGGTACGTCTCCGGGTACCTGTTCGCGGCCTCCGCCGACGGCCAGCAGGAGTCGGTCGAAGTCGACACGCACGCGTGGCTGGAGGCGCTGCTGCCGGTCGCCGGCGCCGGCGAGCCGGTGTGGATCGGTGCGGAGCCCACCAACAGGGGGCTTGCGTCGGAACGCCACGTCAAGATCGGTCACGGTCGACACTATCCCGACGTTCCCCCGATCAAGGGCGTCTACCGCGGGCGTGCGAACTCGACGCACGACGCGCGGGTCACGATGTCTGCACTCGGCAGCGCCGATCCGGCGTCGATCGCTCGCTCGTGACGCGGCTGCGCGCCCGACAGCCGCGGATCGTTCTGGATACCCGTCGGTGTAGGCCGACCGTCGAGCCGTCAGTCGGTCCAGAAGTCCTTGACCATCTCGCCGTCGCCGCCTTCGGGCCGGTCGTTGCCGATCGCGATCATCGTGAGACCGTCGACTCCGCCTTCGAACGATCGGACAACCTGCGGGGCGACGCGCAGCACGTCCCATTGGCGAAGCTCCTCGATCTCGTCGTCGAGACGTACTCGGCCCGAGCCTGAGATCACGACATAGGCCTCTTCCTGCTGCTTGTGGCGATGACCGAACGGTGACCGCTTGCCCGCGTCGAAGTGGAAATAGCTGATACCGAGGTGCTCGGACTCGATCGCTCCGCGTGCGAACCGGCCTTCGATGCCTTCGGGCATGCGGCCCGCGGCGGAGTCCTTGATGTCTGCCTTGAAGTTCTTGATCTTGTAGTCGCTCATTGCGCTGAGTCTAGCTTTCGAGGACCGAGCGGCCCGCGCGTTCAGGCACCGGCAGCGACAGCCTCGGGGCTGTGGTAAGCGACGAAGTCGCTGCCGCGCACGAGCGTCAGCGCAAGCACGCAACCGACCAGCGCGACGATCCCGGACACCAGCACGAGGTCGTTCATGGCGTCCACGAACGCGACGTGGATCGCGTTCGTGGCGGTGGCTCGCAGGTGCGCCGGCACGTGCGCGAGGACCGTCTGGCTGCCGCCGGAGGCCACCGCGCGCGCGATCGAGCTGGCCGCTCGCGCCACCGGCGTACCGGACAGGCGCGGCGCGAGCGTGCTCGCGATCACGCTCTGAAAGATCGAGCCGAGCACTGCGATGCCTGTGGCGATCCCGACCTGCCGGAAAGTGTTGTTGATTCCGCTCGCCATCCCGGCACGCTGAGCCGGGACGACCCCGACGGCGGTTGACGCGAGCGCGGGGTTGGTCAAGCCGATCCCCGCACCGGCGATGATGAACCCGGGCAGCAGCGCCGTCCAGTTTGACGCCACGGTGAGTCCGCGCATCGATAGCAGGCCGATCCCCACCAACGCGAGCCCGGCGCCCATCAGCAGGCGCACCGGCACGCGTGAAGTGAGGTTGCCGGATGCCGCCGCCACGAAGAACGAGACGACGGTGGTCGGCAGAAACCGCAGGCCCGTCTGCAGCGGCGACAGGCCGAGATCCGTCTGCAGGTAAAGCGTGAAGTAAAGGAACATCGCGAACATCGACGCCGACATCGAGAACGCGACCAGCGACGCGCCGAGGAACGCCGGCTTCTTGAACAGCTTCAGGTCGAGCATCGCGTTGCTCTCGCGGACCTGCGCGACCAGGAACACTGCGAATGCCACCGCCGAGCCCGCCAGCAGCGCCAGCATCTCGGTGCTGCCCCAGCCGATCGTGTTGCTCTCGATGATCGCGTACACGAGCAGGAACAGGGCGGTGGTGAAGCTCACTGTTCCGATCCAGTCGACCCCGGTGCCGTGCGGGTTGCGGCTCTCGGCGACCTTGAGCAACGTCACGGCGCAGGCGACGATCCCGATCGGGACGTTGATGTAGAAGATCGACGACCATCCCAGCGCGGAGGTGAGCACACCGCCGATCAGCGGCCCGACGGCTGCGGCGGCCGCGATCGTCGCGCCCCACACCCCGAGCGCCATCCCGCGCTCCTTGCCTTCGAACTCCTGCACGAGCAGCGCGAGCGCGGTCGCGAACATGATCGAGCCGCCGATCCCCTGGCCCGCGCGCGCCGCGATCAAGAAGCCGGCGCTGGGCGACAGCGCGCACAGCAGCGAGGTGAACGAGAACAGGCCGAGACCGATCGAGAAGATCAGCCTCCGGCCGAACAGGTCGGCCAGCGCCCCCGCTGTCAGCAGCGCCGAGGCCAACGTCAGCGAGTAAGCGTCGATCACCCACTGAATCTGCGAGAAGCTCGCGTGTAGCTGCTTGGCGATGCTCGGCAGCGCGACGTTCACGATCGTGATGTCGAGCAAAAGCATGAAAGTCGCCGTGCAGACGACGATCAGCGTCCACCATTTGCGCTCCACGGGAGTCGATCGTAGAGGAAAGCGGTGGCCCACCGATCCGCTTGGCGACGGCGGCGTGAGGCTCTGTCGCCGGCTTAGATGCGGCCGAAATGCCCGCAACGTCCGATATGCGGTCTATCGTCATGAACCGATGGAACCTGCTACCAGCCGCAGCTTCGAGCAGATGCAGTCCGATCTGCACGAGCTGATCGCGACCGTGCAGAGCACGCACCTGAAGCGTCTGCTGGCGGCGATGCTCGCGGACGGCTCGCCCACCGGGACGGCTTACCGCTGCGCGCCGGCGGCCAAGCGTTACCACCAGGCCTACCCGCATGGGCTACTGGAGCATTGCCTTACCGTCGCGCAGGCGGTGGGGGCGATTGCGGCCACGTTCCCCGGCATCGATCGCGACCTCGCCGTCACCGGCGCGCTGCTGCACGACATCGGCAAGCTCGATGCCTACGTGACGCGGCCGGACGCGATCGAGATGTCTGACGCGGGTCGCCTGCATGGAGAGATTGCGCTTGGCTACTACCGGATTCGCCGTGCGATCGAGCTGCTCGAGGGCTTCCCCACCGAGCTCGAGCAATCGCTGCTGCACATCATCCTCAGCCACCACGGCTCGTTGCAGAATGGCAGTCCAGTTGTTCCCTGCACGCGGGAGGCGACGCTTGTGCACATGATCGACAACCTTGGCAGCAGGCTCGGCAGCTTCGACCGACTGCAGGCAGAGCTCGCCGGCGGCGAGCCGTGGTCCGGCTTCGACAAGGTGATCGGGGCCAGCGCGTTCTTCGGCGCGATCGGGGCCGGCACGGCCGTCAGCGCCGCTGCTGCCTAGGCTTTAGTCTAGGGGCGCGCACTAATTTCCGCGCGAGCCCGCGCCTAGACTAGGCGCAACTCCGCGCCCGCCCCAACTACATGCGCATCTTCGGATCGACGTAGAGGTTGTAGATCTGGTACTCGCTGCCGGTGCCGACGGCGGTCAGCCGGAAGGTCGCGTACTGCCAGCCGCTGCCGGGCAGCGGGGTGATGCTCAGCGGCGATGAAGCCGACCACGCGCTGCCCGAGGCGGTGAACGCTCCGGTTGACACCGAGTCGTTGCCGCTGCCGTTTGCGTTGGCGCTGTACTTGGCGGACACGGCCACGCCGGTGGAGCCGGCCACGTCCTTGATCATCGCGCGGGCGCTCGAGTATGCGTTGGTCACGCACATCGTCGGGCTGACCGCCTTCGCGCCGCTCGGCAGCTGCAGCACGTCGCCTTTCGCGCCGTTGTAGAGCGTGGCCGTGACGATCTTGGCTCCGCCGGAAAGGGTCCAGCCGGATCCGCTGAAGTTGTCGTTGGCTTCGCCCGGCGCGAGCGCATACTGGCTGGTCTCGCCGAAGGACGCGAACGGCTCCGTCAGGGTGGGCGCCGAGCAACTCGTGGTCGCGATCCGAGTCGCTGCGCTAGCTCCTGCCGGGGCGACGACCAGCACCGCAGCCCATACGGCGCACGCGCCCGCCGCACGCTGCGCAAACTGGATCGACACGGCTCCACCTTTCAACTTCGGCACGCTGGCGGCTGAGCCATCTCACCGCGTTGTGAGACCTCTGGCTTTGCGTCGCCGGCTCGCGCCGGCTTTGCCTGTACAGCTGGACTACGCTCGATATCGGCGGCTACTGGCCAAACATGAGAGGGTTTCTGTGCAACTGGACAACTGTTCTAGGCGCGCTACTCTGAACCCCTTCCGCCGTAAAATACCATTACAGATCTGATCATGGCCATCGACCTGAACGTCGAGGAGCAGCAGCAGCTCGCGCAGACGTTTAGCCGATCTCGCGAGGGCATGACAAAGCGGGAGCGCGGCGTCGAGCTGGTCGTCGCGATCGGCTTCGCAGCGACGGTGGTCGTGCTGCTGGTGATTTCGCCGCCCAACGGCTTGCAGATCGAGCCTGCGGCTGTTTGCACGGTCGTGATGGCGCTAGCGACGATGGTGCGTTTCGAGACGCCATACGGCTTCACGGTCCCGACGCAGCTCGCGTTCGTGCCGCTGCTGTTCTCGATGCCGGTGTCGCTGGTGCCGATCGCGACGGTGCTGGCGCTGACGATCGCGGAGGTTCCAAAGCTGCTGAGAGGAGAGCTTCGACCCGCGAGGCTCGTGCATGTTCCGGGGAACGCCTGGTTCTCGATCGGTCCGGTGGCGGTGTTCGTGATCGCGGATGTGAAGCCGCCTGACGCCGACGCCCGGATCTTGCTGACGGCGCTTGCGGCGCAGTTCGTCTGCGACTTCCTCGTCTGCACGTTGCGCGATTCGATCCGCGAGGACGTGAGCGTGCCTGCGCTGCTGCGCGAAACCTGGGTGTACGGAGTCGACGCGGCGCTGTCGGGCGTTGGACTGGTCGTCGCGCGGGACCTGCACAACTCGCCTGCGGCGGCCCTGACGCTTGTCCCGCTGCTCGGGATCCTGGCGCTGTTCGCGCGTGAACGCCACCAGCGGTTCGCGGGCCTGGTCGAGCTCAACAATGCCTACAGGGGCACCGCGCTGGTGCTCGGCGATGTCGTGGAGACCGACGATCACTACACGGCCGAGCACTCCAAGGGGGTGGTCGGACTGGCGCTGGCGGTCGGTGCTCGGCTCGGCCTGCAAGCCGAGCAGCGCCGCAACCTCGAGTTCGGGGCGCTGCTGCACGACGTCGGCAAGATCGCGATCCCGAAGCAGATCATCAACAAGCCGGCGAGGCTCGATCCCGTCGAATGGACGATCATCAAGACGCACTCGGTCGAGGGTCAGAAGCTGCTCGACCGCGTCGGCGGGTTCATGCGCGAGGTAGGCCTGATCGTCCGCTCTCATCACGAGCGCTGGGATGGTGCGGGCTACCCGGATGGGCTTGCGGGTGAGGGGATCCCGCTCGAGTCGAGGATCATCGCGTGCTGTGACACGTGGAACGCGATGTGCACTGACCGCTCCTACCGCAAGGCGCTACGACTCGACACTGCCCTTGCCGAGCTGCGCAGGGTCGCCGGCTCGCAGCTCGATCCGCACATCGTTGACGTGCTGCTCGAGTACCTCGGCTTGACGCAGCCCGCCGGATCGAGCGCACATAGCGCCTCGGAATTGACCGCCGCGCAGCTCCGCGCACGCCCGATCGCCGGCTCGTGGCCATCCTGGCCTACTTGAGCAGACGCTGCCGTCGTCGGCAGCGGTCTTCCTGGTAGTTCGCAAATAGCGCCCGCCCTCAGTAGTTCGCAAATAGCGCCCGCCGCGGGCCGCTGAGTGCGACGACACGCAACTCGGCTTTAAAGTGGGGGCCGTGGCCAAGGACACCGAGAAGCTGATTCGCCAGCTGTCGCTGATCTCTTACCTGATGGCCGAGCGGCGTCCGGTGACCGCGTCTGAGATCCGGCGCGACGTTGAGGGCTACAGCGTGATGAACGAGGACGCGTTCGCGCGGCGCTTCTACGCGGACCGCTCCGAGCTCGAGGCGCTCGGGATCGTTCTGAGCGTCGAAAAGCCGTCCGACGGCCAGGTCGAGCAGGAGAACTACTCGCTGCCGCCCGAGAACTTCCATCTGCCGGCGATCGAGTTCACCGATCAGGAGCACGCGGCGCTGCATACGGCGCTGCACCTGCTCGGCGGCGAGTTCGCCTACGCCGAGCCGCTGCGGCTGGCGCTGCAACAGATCTCCTGGGGCCGGCCGAGTCCGTTTCACTCCCCGGAACAGCGCACGATCGCGCTGGGGATCACCGGCGCCGCCGGTGGGCACGACGTATCGCACCGGCTGGCGAAAATCGAGACGGCCATCTTCCGCCGCAAGACGATCGTGTTCGAGTACTACACGATTGAGCGCGACGACACCGGCAAGCGACGCGTCGATCCTTACCAGCTACTGTTCGAGGGCGGGCAGTTCTACCTCGTCGGGCGCTCGCACGAGCGCGCCGCGACCCGCGTCTTTCGCCTCTCGCGGATGCTCGGCAAGGTCGGTTACGCGACCAAGGCCGAGCATGACTTCCAGCGTCCGGCGGATTTCGACCCGCGCGCATACGCCAACCGCGTCCCGTGGCAGTTCGGGGAGCCGATCGGGACCGCCGAGGTGTGGCTCAGTCACCGGATCTCCTGGCAGATCGAGCGCAGCTTCGGTCGCTACGGCGAAATGTGTCCTGCGCAGGAGCCGGACGACCGCCTGTTCCGCACCAGCTATGCGAGCGCGCGCCAGCTGGTCGCGTGGGTCCTCGGCCTCGGCGAGCACGCTCGGATCCTCGGTCCGCCCGAGCTCGCGCAGGAGCTTCGCGAGCGGATCACTGCGCTGGCGGTGGCGCACAGCGGCGAGCCGCAGGCCACGCCGGTCGAGGCCGGCTCACACGCGCCCGTCGGCACCGGGCCCGCGCCCGCAGGC
The DNA here is from genome assembly GCA_052147535.1 of Solirubrobacteraceae bacterium. Lineage (GTDB taxonomy): Bacteria > Actinomycetota > Thermoleophilia > Solirubrobacterales > Solirubrobacteraceae > Palsa-465. The sequence continues at coordinate 10,169 of JBKQKK010000340.1, forward strand.
GCGGCCCGCGGGGAGACTCGAGCCGAGTCGCAAGCGCCGCCTGGGGCGAGCGGGACGCAAACCGCCGACGGGGCGATTCGCCCGGAGCGGTTCGCGCGCCTGGCGACGCTGGCGAGCATCCTGATCGATGCCGGGCGGGCCGGCCGGCGGATCGACGCGAGCCAGTTGCGGCGCGACCTGAACATTTCCGAGGAGGAGCTGCGCGAGGACATCTCGGTGCTGAACGTCGTCAACTTCGGCGCCGGTACATATGTGCTGTACGCAGAGATCGCCGACGACGGCACGATCGAGGTCGAGCCCGAGCCCTACGGGGACTCGTTCGCGCGGCCGGCGCGGCTGTTGCCGGTCGAGGCGAAAGCGCTGATCGCCGCGATCGACCTGATCGGCGAGCACATCCCCGAGGGCTCGCTGGCGTCGGTCCGCAACAAGGTCGTGGCTGCCCTCGGGGACGATCCGGCGCACGAGGGCCTGCATGTCGCCGCGCTCGGGGGGGATGACGCTGAGATCGCGAGGCACGTCTCGCGGGCGATCGTGGCACGGCGGCTGCTCTCGTTCGAGTACTACAAGGAGAACGAGGACGAGTTCACGACTCGCCTGGTCGAGCCCTACGCGCTGATCAACGGTCGCGACGGCTGGTACCTGGCGGCGTTCGATCCGACGCGCGAGGACCTGCGCCACTTCCGCCTGGATCGCATCAAGTCCGCGAACGTGACCGATCAGCGGTTCGAGCTGCGCCCCGACATCGACGCGGTGGCCGATGTCGACGGCTGGCCGCGGACCGGCGAGCTGCCCGCCTCGCGCCGCGCGCGCGTCTGGATCTCGCCCGGCAGGGCGCGCTGGGCGCGCGAGGAGCGCACCGCGATCGAGAATCGTGCCGACGGCTCGGTGGTCGTCGATTTCGGGTTCGCCGGAACCAAGTACCTTGTCCGTGAAGTGCTCAAAGAGGCCGGAGACGCGGTAGTGCTGGACCCGCCGGACGCGCGTGCGGCGGTGCGAGCCGCCGCCGAGGCGATCGCCGCGAAGGGCGACGGGTGAGGGCGATGGCGGACGGACTCAAGGGCCTTATCCTGTCCGGCGGCAAGGGCACGCGCCTGCGCCCGATCACGCATACGAGCGCCAAGCAGCTGGTGCCGGTCGCCAACAAGCCGGTGCTGTTCTACGGGATCGAGGCGATGGCGAAAGCGGGGATCGAGGAGATCGGGATCATCATCGCGCCGGAGACCGGCGAAGAGATCAAGGCTGCGGTGGGCGACGGCTCGCAGTTCGGCGTGCGAGTCACGTACCTCCTGCAGGACGCGCCGAGTGGTCTCGCGCACGCGGTGCTGACGGCGGAGCCGTACCTGGGCGAGGAGCCGTTCGTGATGTACCTCGGCGACAACCTGCTGCAGGGCGGGATCGACGATCTCGTGCGGGCCTTCCGCACCAGCCGGCCCGATGCGCTAATCCTGCTGACTCCGGTGCTCGATCCCGAGCACTACGGTGTCGCAGAGCTGCGGGACGGGGCGGTCGTCAAGCTCGTCGAGAAGCCGCGCGAGCCACGCTCCAACCTCGCGCTGGTCGGCGTCTACATGTTCACCGCGTGCGTGCATGAGGCCGCTCGCGCGATCGAGCCCTCCGCGCGTGGCGAGCTCGAGATCACCGACGCGATCCAGCACCTGCTCGACGCCGGCCGGCGCGTGGAGCCGCACATCGTCAAGGGCTGGTGGAAGGACACCGGGCAACTCGAGGACATGCTGGCCGCCAACCGCCTGGTGTTGGAGACGATCGAGACGAGCCTCGGCGGCGAGCTGATCGACGCGCGGATCGACGGCCGCGTGGTGATCGACCCCGGGGCGCGTCTCGAGCGCTGTACCGTGCGCGGGCCGGCGATCGTCGGCGCCGGCGCACAGCTGAGCGACTGCTATGTGGGCCCGTACACGGCGATCGGCCAGCGTTGCACGATCCGCAACGCCGAGGTCGAGCACTCGATCCTGCTCGAGGGCGCCTCCGTCTGCGATCTCGCCGGCCGGATGGAGTCCTCGCTGCTGGGACGCAACGTCAAGATCGGTCGCGACAGCCGCCCGCCGCACGCCTACCGCTTCCTGGTCGGCGACAACTCCGAGATCTCGATCCTCTAGGGCTGCGCCAGATCGCTGCGCAGCTGCGACAGGCCGCTCTCGATCTCGAACCGGTTCAGCAGATAAGGGTCGGCGCTGGTGGCGTAGCCACTGTTCTCGGTGGTGGCGTTGGTGTAGCCGGCTGCCTTGACCGCGGCGATCACAGCCGCGTTGTACTTGCTCGACGGATAGCAGAAGCTGTTGACCGGGACGTGGAAAGTGCTGCGAAGGAAGGTCCGCGACGCCACCAGCTGATATTGCAATGCGCTCGGGGGGATCGCTGTCAGGTCGGGGTGGCTGACTGAGTGGGAGTCGATCTCCCAGCCGAGCGACAGCAGGTAGGAGATCCGCGCGTCGTCCAGATGCCCGGCCGTGATCTCGTTCAGCACCCCGGGCCATCCGTACTTGGAGAGCACCGCCGGCGCGAACGTCGCCTGCGGGATGTAGCCGTTGTCGAACGTGATCACGATCGGCTTGCTCGGCAGCGCGCCGCCGTGGTACCAGGCGTTCATCACCTGATCGAGCGTCACGGCTTGGTAGCCCTGCTGGGCCAGCCACGCCATATCCGCCTCGAACTCTGAGTCGGGGACGTACAGGCCAGGGTACGGCTCGCTCGCGGGCGGCGTGCCGAGGTCGTGGTAGACGAGGATCGGGACCGGTCCCCTGAACGGCCGCCAGCTCGGCTGTGGCGTGGCATTGCGCACCAGCCGGCTGGACGGCGGATGGCCGTGGTTTCGCGTCCCGGTTCGATGGGCGTCCAGCCGGCTGGCGCTGGAGGCGCTGGAGGCGCTGGAGGCGCTGGAGCCGCTCGAGCGCATCGAGATCGCAACCACCAACAGCACGATCGCGACCGCTAGAGCGATCAGGCTGGGAACCAGTCTTTGCAAGCTGGCAACACTACCGAGCCGTCTGGAGAGCCTGTCCCGTGGCGGCCGGGCGGTGATCGGCATCGCTACCCTCCGGCGGTGATGAGCGAACCGTCGCGACAGGTCAACGGCCCGCTCGCGGCGGCTGTCGAGCGCCTGCTGCGCGCCTGGCGCGAGGAGATCATCGCGAGTCGTTTGTACGAGCTGATTGCGCTCCGGATGCCCGCGCGCGAAGCGGAGATCCTGCGGCGCATGTCGCAGGCCGAAGCGGGTCACCGTCAGCGGCTGGAGGGGCGGATGCGCGAGCTCGGCATCGAGGTGCCCCAGCCGGAGAGCGTGCGGATGCCATTGTGGCGGCGCCTGCAGGCGCGGATCGCTCCGGTCGACCGCTTGCTCGCCGCTGCCGAGGCGGCCGAGGACGACGCGGTCGAGATCCTCTACCAGCAGGCGACCGGGGATTCCGCCACAGACGCGCTGCTGAGCGACCTGCGCGAGGAGGAACGCTCGCACTCCTACGCGATCCGCGAGCTGCGCGGCAGCCAATCCGAGGGCTCGGGCGCACCCAAGCCGGTCGGGACCCGCGCCGGACCTGGAGCGCTCCTGAGGGAAAAGCTCCCGGAGGCGACGGTCCAGGAGTCGGCGGACGCGGATCCGCAGGCAGCGTCGCAGGCTCAGCTCGACAAGTTTCTCGGTCGCGAGAAGTGGCATAGGAATGCGGGCGGCTGGATCAGCGACGCCATCTACGGCGCCAACGATGGGCTCGCGGCGGTGTTCGGGATCGTGGCCGGTGTATCCGGTGCGACCGGCGGCTCGAGCTTCGTACTGACAGCCGGCATCGCCGGTGCGATCGCCTCAGCTCTGTCGATGGCGACCGGGGCGTTTCTGGCGGCTCGCTCGGAGAACGAGGTCGCGGCAGCGAACGTCGAGCGCGAGCGCCAGGAGATCGCGCTGCACCCCGAGGAGGAGCAGGCCGAGCTGTCGCTCTTCTACCAGCTGAAAGGGATCGACGAGGCGACCGCCGACGCGATGGCGGGGCAGCTGGCCAAGCAGCCCGAGGCGATGCTGCGTGCGCTCGCGGCCGAGGAATTCGGCTATTCGGGCGACAGCAGCGATCCCACCGAATCGGCGATCGCCGCGGGTGTTTCCACCGGCCTCGGCGCGATCGTCCCGGTGATCCCCTTCATGTTCACGACCGGCACCGTCGCGATCCTGGTCGCCGCTGCGATCTCGCTCGTGGCCCATTTCCTCGTCGGTGCCGCAAAGTCGCTGGTGACTCTGCGGACGTGGTGGTCGGCGGGCCTCGAGATGACCGCCGCCGGCGTGATCGTCGGCGGCGCCACTTTCCTGGTCGGCCTGGCGCTGCCGACCTGATCAGTCGTCCCACAGCAAGCGCAGAGCCGCGAGCTCATCGCGCAGCTCCACCAGCTGTGTTGAGACCTCCCGGCGTAGCTCCGCGAGCTGCAATTCGAGCGCGCTGACGCGCGCCGCGAGGTCTTCGTGCGCACCCAGATCTCGCCGGGGCCCGGACTCCCCGGACTCCCCGGACTCTCCGGACTCCCGGGACTCCCGGGACTCCCGGGCCTCCCCGGACTCCCGGGACTCCCGGGCCTCCCAGGGCTCCCGGGCCTCCCAGGGCTCGCGGGACTCCCTGGGCTCTCCGGGCTCGCTCGCGGCTGCGTGATTGTCCTCGCTGCTGCCCCCGAGCAGCTGCCGGAAGCGGTCCTCCTTCTGGCCCGGTCGCCGCTCGATCCGTCTCACATAGCCGTGCTCGCCGAGCTCCGCCAGCACCCGGTCGACCTCCTCGAGCGACGCGAACGGGACCATCCGCTCGGTCCGCGCTTTGAGCTCACCGGGGGTCTGCAGGCCGCGCAGCAGCAGCACGGCCAGCACCGCCAGCTGTTCCTGACCCAGTCCGAGCGCCTCCTCCGCGAGGTGCCGGAACTTCGCCGCGCGGCTCGAGTGACCGCTGGCGAGGCGCGCCACGCCGTACTTGGACAGACGCTGGGCCGCCTCGAGGACGGTCTCCTCGTCGTATCTGGTGACCGGGTCGCGGTTGGTCGACTGGTTACAGGCCAGCCGCAGCGCGTTCAGCGTCAGCGGATACTGGTCCGGGGTCGTGAAGCGTTTCTCGATCAGGCACCCCAGCACACGCTGCTCGGGTGCTGTCAGCTCCAGAATGTGCACGCCGCGAGCCTAACGTCTCCACCAGCGGCGCGGCCGCTCAGCTTTCGATCATGTGCGTGGCCATCTGGCGGTGACGGTCGGACACCGACCATTCGCCACGGCGCCAGCGCACGCGCGTCCCGTCGGCGAGGCGCGCCGTAGCGCGGCCCAACCGCGGCTCGCCCCACAGCGTCGCCTGCAACGGACGCCTGGACTCGGCCACATCTCCGAGGCCTCCGGCGACATGCGCGGCCGGGTAGGTGACGACGATCGAGCCGGCACGCACCCAGACGGGGATCAGGTTCAGCGGCGCCGGCACGATCACCTCGCCGCCGCCGCGCACGCGTACGCCGGACCACGTCTCGATCCAGTCGCCGCGCGGCAGCGCCACCTCGCGTTCGCGGGCGCCATCTTGCAGCACCGGCGCGATCCACAGCGCGGGGCCGTAGCCGTAGGCGTCGGTGATCGTCCATCCGCGCGGGTCTTCGGGGTCGCTCAGGCACAGCGGGCGGACGATCGGCAGCCCGCAGCGCGCCGCGGTCGCCGCGGCGGCGCGAACGTACGGCACCAACTGCTCATGCAGCAGCACGTAGGCGCGATACACATCGACGACATGCCCGCCGTAGTTCCACGGCTCCTGGGGCATGCGCGAGTGGGCA
>JBKQKK010000341.1:0-3458 GCA_052147535.1 Solirubrobacteraceae bacterium
ACGAGGCCGGCGGTGACCGACACCGCTCCCGGGAGATCGAACGTCCGGTTGGTCAGCTCCGGTCTGGACTCGGGCACGAACCTCACGGTCGCGGCCGCGAGGGCCACGCCGACCGGGACGTTGACGAAGATCCATTGCCACGACGCGAGGTCGGTCAGCACCCCGCCCAGCAGCAGTCCCACGGCGCCGCCGCCGGCGGCGATCGCGCTCCAGATCGCCAGCGCCTTCGTGCGATCCGTCGCGTCGCTGAAGGTCGTCGTGATGATCGACAGGACGGCCGGCGCGAGCAGCGCGCCACCGAGCCCTTGCAGCCCCCGGCCGGCTGTGAGCATCGCGGAGGATTGAGCGAGGCCGTTGAGCAGCGACGCTCCGGAGAACAGCACGATCCCGGCCCCGAACACCCGCTTGCGTCCGATCAGATCACCGGCGCGCCCGCCCAGCAGCATGAAACCGCCGAAGATCAGCGTGTACATGCTGATCACCCATTGCAGGCTCGACGGGCTAAACCGCAGGCCACGCTGGATCGACGGCAGCGCGACGTTCACGATCGTCGCGTCAAGGACGACCATGAACTGCGCCACGCAGACGATCACGACTACGAGCCACGGGTTGCTGGCACCGGCCGCGCGCCCACCAGCCACAGCTGACTTGCTCGGCAATCGTGGACCGGAAACGACGGCCGCGTCGCTTGCATCGACAATGGAGGGGGTCGTCCGGTCGCCGATCAAACGGGTGCCAGCTCCGTCGAGAGCCGCTCGCTGAGGACGATATTTTGGCATTCGGTGACCTGCCTTGCCGGTGTCGGGCTACCTGCGACCAGCGGCGCTCAGGCGGCCCTCACCTCACGTGCGTAACTCCCGTGGCGGAACTCGTCGACTAGTCCTGGATGGGTCGGGGACCAACCGAGCTGGTCTCGAGCCTTGGCCGCGGATGTGGCCTGGTCGAGCAGCAGGACTTCGGCGAAGTGGTCGCCCAAGCGTGCGCGGGCCTCATCATCGGAACCGGGGACGGCTCCGGGGGCGCTGGCTGCGACCGCTGCCGCCTCAGTCAGTTCGGCGACGGTCGGGGTCAAGCCATTCCCAACGACGTAGCGGCCACGGGCCGAGTCGGACTCGAGCACGCGCCGGAAGAAGCTCGCGAGGTCCGCGACGTGGATTGTGGGCCAGTGCTGTTGTCCGGTGCCGAGCATGATCAGGTTGCCGTCCTTGTCTCGGGGTGAGTTGAGAAGGAGCCCCGGAATCCCTCCGCCGCCGTCCCCATAGGCGGCGCTGGAGGCGATCACGACTGTGCGCATGTCTTGGGCGGCGAGGATCCGGCGTTCGATCGGCTCCTTCCAGGCCACCATGGCAGGCGGCTTGAATGGCGACTCCTCGCTGATTGAGGTGTTGTCGCCGTAGATCCACACGCCGCTGACCTGAGCGTAGGCCTTGCCGGTGCCGGCAAATGCTTCGATCGCCGCGTCGACCATCGCCGAGTCCAGGTTCGCGCTGGTCTCGTCACCTGGACTGGCGGTGTGGATGGCCCCGTCCGCCCCATGTAGCAGGCTCACGACGGCAGGGCGGTCGTAGAGGTCGACCACCGCGGGTTTCGCCCCGCGGGTTGTCACTCTGTCGGCTTGGTCTTCGTCGCGGACGAGGGCCGTCACGTCGTGGCCGTGCCCGAGCAGTTCGGTTAGTACGTGAGATCCGATGAATCCGGTTGCTCCGGTGAGTGCGACTTGCATGACTCGAGTGCCTCCTAGATCGGGGAGTTGAGGGATACGACTCGCTTGTGCGCCGACTCGGGCTGAGAAGCGAAAGCCGGGGATGCGACAAAACCGACTGGTCGTTCACACGCGGTCCGCTCTGTCGACGTTCGGACGATCGTGGCGACACTGGCCGACGATCGAATCCCCGAAGTCCTTAGTCCGCGCCCGAGTCTCGGCGGTCGTCATGCCTTCGAAGCGCCATTCCTTCGCGCTCGGCGGCCTGACTTGGCATACCCTCTTGAGTTGAACGTCGAAGCCGCTACTCGGCCCAGCTATCGCAGGCGGTTGGCAAGCTGCGTGCGTGACTTGACGTCGAGCTTGCGGAAGACCTTGCGTAGGTGGTACTCGACCGTGCTCGGGCTGATGAAAAGCTGAGCGGCGATCTCTCTGTTGGTGTTTCCCTGTGCCGCGAGGAGGGAGACCTGTAACTCTTGTGGGGTGAGTTGGTCCAGCGTCTCTATCGTTCGCTTGCGAGCCCGCTCGCCGGTCGCCTGCAGCTCGATCCGCGCGCGCTCGGCAAACGCCTCGATTCCGAAGTCGGTGAACATCTCGTGCGCGATCCTCAGCTCCTTACGAGCATCCATGCGACGAGTCTGACGTCGGAGCCACTCGCCGTAGAGCAGGTGCGCACGGGCGAGATCGATCGCGACTCGCGTGCGGCTCAGTCGCTCGATCGCCTCTGTGTAAAGGTCATCGGCGCGTCCGTCATCGGCCAGCAGCGCATGCGAGCGAGCGGCGATCCCGCGAGCCCAATCGGTCCCGCTCGCCCGGCTGCGTTCGGTCAGACGCTGATTGGTCTTGGCGGCGAGCTCCGGCGCCCCAGATCGTACGGCTGCCTCGATCAGCTCGGGCATCGCCCAGTTCAAGGGAACCAGCTCCGTATGATCGACCACCCGGCGCGCTGCCGCCAGCGCCTCCGGGTAGCGTCCAAGCCCGTTGTACAGCACGGCCTCCGCCCAGTCCATGAACGACAGGCCGGCCCCCTCTCCGCGCTCGGTCACCTCCACACGAGCTGTATCGATGAGCTGTCTCGTTTCGGCCTCGCGCCCGCGCACTGCCACCAAACCCACCGCGTGGTAGGGAGCGAGGGGGCTTCCGGTCAGCTCCGTTGCCTCCTGGACGGCCCCGTAGAGAGATGCCGCCAACGCCAACTCGCCCGCGAAGACATGCATCTGGCCCCGGTGACTAAGGGCGATCGCCAGATCGCCAAGCGCGCCGGTCTCGCGGACCAGCCGAAGGTGCTGGTCTGACAGCCGCTCCCAACGCTCGTCATCCCATAGGTGGAGTGTTGAGACGGTCGCACCCCACATCCAGCGCAGCTGCTCGGTCTGCGACATCGCACCCTCGATCGCGCGCTGCGCCTCGCGCAAAATCGGAACGGCGGCGCCATAGCTGTCGGTCAGAAGGGCCACCAGACCGTCCAGCAGCAGGTCCGGTCCGCGTGGTTTTCGCGCTCGCGGTGCAGCACTCGCAGCTTCTGCCACCTCGCGCGAGCTTGCGCCCGGCCCTGCCAGCGGCCCAGCGAAGATGGCCGCCGTCAATGCCTCCAGGTACGTCTCGCGGGCCAGCTCAGGATCGACCTCTCGGAGCCGCTCGGCGGCTGTGAGCAGCAGCGCTGCAGCGTCGCTGCTACGCGTCGCGAGGAACGAAATCTGGCCGCGCAGCAACCCGGCCCGTGCCTGCTCGAGCTCGCTCAGGACCCCCGCCTCAG
>JBKQKK010000342.1:0-7515 GCA_052147535.1 Solirubrobacteraceae bacterium
GTAAGCGGCCTGCGAGTCGTGGACACTTCGGCGATGCCCCAGCTCACCAGTCGGGGACCCCACGCTACGACCGTCATGATGGGCGAACGCGCTGCCGACTTCATGATCCGCGAATCCACCGCCGTCACATCTAAAGCGACGACTGCGGCTCCGGTGGCGCCCCTCTCCGCCGCTGCGGCCTGACGGATCACCGGACCGACGCCGCTAACAGGCTACCCATGGCGCGGTCGCTTGCCGTCTGACCTCCCCTCTCGTGGAGCGCGACAGGTCGAGTGGAGTTCTGCATTTGCGACGTGACGAGAACCGCGCCCGAAGGCGTCCCCTCGTTGCGTGCGAGTCCGAACGGCGCGCACCCTCGCCTCAGCGACGGCCGTTCAGCCGTTCCAGCAGCAGCTCAATCGAGCGCTCCAGCTCTCGGAGCGTGGCCTTCTCGACGCCAGCGATCCCGACCTGGCGGTTCACCCAGCCGTTCACCTCACGCTGGCTCGTGCGCTCACGGCGTGTCACGTCGGAGACGAGTCGGTGGCGCTCTCGGCGCAGGCAGGCTCGCCGCTCGAACGCCGGGACCGCCTGTTCGCTGGTGCGAGTCGCCTCCTCGACGGCTCTCGCAGGCGCCCGCGGGATCTCCGACGGGGATGCCAATGGCAGCGCGGGTGTCGGTCGAGCGGTGCGCGGCGTGCTCGGCGCCGGCCCGAACAGCGTCATCTGCGGCGCGACATCGGCGCTCAGCGGCTCGAAGGGCAGCCCCTGGCCGCGCTCGGTCTCACGCCGCTGCTGGCGGTCGATCTCGATTAGATCGGTGGGCTGCTCGCGGTCCCTCAGGGCGTGCCGCAGCTCCTGCTCAACGCTCGCTGCGTGCTCGCGGAGGATCGGGTCGGCGGGAATGTAGAGCCAGCTCGGGTCGCGTGCGCGTGCGGGAAGCGTCCGCACGAAGCGGCCGATGATCTGGCGGAGCACGAGCGGTGTCTTCGCCGCTGTCGCGTACACGCCGACCCGCAGCCGCGGGATGTCGACACCCTCGGACACCATGTTGACGGCGACGATCCACGGATCCCGGGAGTTCCTGAACTCGGCCAGCTTCTCGGCGGCGCGCGGCTCGGCGTGGAGGACGACCACCGGGAGTCGCCCGGTCGCCTCGTGCAGCAGCGCCGCGATCCGGCGCGCGTGGCTGGCGTCGGCGGCGATCGCGAGCCCACCCGCATCGCCGTGTCCGACCGCTCGCAGCGCCCGCAGCTTTACGTCGGCCTCGCGCAGGATGCGTGGAAGCCCATCGGGCAACTCGGTCGAGATCGCCGTCCGGTAGCGGCGGCTCGCCTCCCGTCGGCTGAGGACCGTCTCGAAGCTCGATTCGATCACGTCCTCGCCACTGCGCCACGACAGCGTCCCGTCGAAGGCGACGAAGCGCACGGGTCGGCAGACGCCGTCCTCGACGGCCTGCGCGTAGGTGTAGGCGACGTCGGGCTCGGCGATCCCGTCAGCGTCGTAGCTGATGCCAGGGATCGGCGTCGCGTCCGAGCGGAACGGCGTCCCCGACAACAGCAGCCAGCGTGCGGCAGATGCGAAGGCGGTCGAGAACCCCTCGCCCCAGGTGAGCTCCTCTCCGAGGTGATGGGCCTCGTCGGCGATCACGAGCGTACGTGAGGTCACCCCGCTGCTCCAGCGCCGCGGGGCCTGAGCGACGCGAGCATAGGTCACCGCGACGCCGTGAAACCCCCGCGGCGGGTTCGGCGAGGGGGCGTCCGGAGCCAGGTTGACGCCTAGCGCGTGCGCCGCGGTCGCCCACTGCCGCGTGAGCGGGGTGGTCGGGCAGGCCACGACGACGGCGTCGATCGTGCCAGCGGCGAGCTGAAGGCGCGCGAATTCCAGCGCCGGCCGTGTCTTGCCGGCCCCGGGCGCCGCCGAAATGAGAAACGATCTATTACGCCAGCGCTCCATCTCGCTGAGCGCGTACCGCTGCCAGTCGCGCAGCGGCGCGGCGCCGGGCACAGGGTCAGCGCCGAGGGCGAACCACCGACGCGCCGCGCCGGTTGCCAGATGAGCGTTGGACACGGACGAGCATGGTGCCCCACCCACCGGACGACACCCCCTCAGTCCGGAAGCCACCGCCAGATGACGGCTCGGCGTCGCGATGGCGGGACGCGACGGTTCGACCTGTACACGGACTGAGGGGCCGCCAGTTGGCGGCCATTCGGTCGGTACGGCGCCACGCAGTTCCGAGCGACACACGAAGTTGGCTCACTTCCAGCTTCGCGATTTTCCGGTTTTCGGGTTTCGCAGGTTTCGTCTTCCGGCTTTCGTGGTTTTCAACCTTTTGCAGGAGGTTTTGGGTTGGCGTCGAAGCGGTGTCGTGAGCACAGTGAAAAAGAGGGGCATCGGGGCCATGCAAACGTGGGCGCTTCGCGCGTTGGATATTTCGGGGGAGGCATTTCGGTCAGTCCGACCTCTGTTGGATGATGAGGGGCCCCGCGCTCGCCGGTACGCGAGGTTGAGTGATTGATACCGCCCACAACTAGGGAAAAAGCCAATGAACACGACCATGGTGCCGTCACTCGACGCCGGCGGTGACGGCGTCGTCATCGCAGCGCGCGCGCTCGCGGAGCGTTTGCCGGCCCCGCTCCAGGCGCTCGGGGAGCTCGCGTATAACTATCGCTGGTCGTGGACGCCCGGCGGACCGGAGCTGTTCGAACAACTCGACCCGCAGCGCTGGGAGCTATGCTCTGCCAACCCCGTCAGGATGCTCCAGGAGGTGTCATCGACCGCGCTTGAGCGCCTGGCTGACGACGAGGGTTTCGTTGAGCGCTTGAGCACGGTGCACCGCGAACTGCAGCAAGACCTGGCACGCTCTTTTCGCGAGTGCACCGTCAGCCCGGAGCATCCGGTGGCGTTCTTCTGCGCCGAGTACGCCTTGCATCAGTCGCTGCCTGTGTACTCGGGTGGGCTCGGCGTGCTTGCCGGCGACATCCTCAAGGCGGCGTCCGACCTGGCGCTGCCGATCGTCGCCGTCGGGCTGATGTATCGCTACGGGTACTTCCGCCAGCGGGTCGATCAGCACGGTTACCAGCACGAGTATTGGGTCGACACCGACGCCGCGCGATCCCCGGCAGCCCTGGTGCTCGGCAAGGACGGCTTGCCGCTTACGGTCCGCGTCCCGATCGCTGGCCGGCAGGTCGGATGTCGGGTCTGGCGTGTGAACGTCGGCCGCGTCGGACTTCTGCTGCTGGACACCGACATCCCCGAAAATGACCCTGCGCAGCGCTTTATCACCTCTCGCCTGTACGTCGGAGACCCGCAACTGCGTCTGGCCCAGTATGTCGTGCTGGGTATCGGCGGCGTGCGAGCACTGCGCGCGCTTGACATCGACCCGGCGGTCGTGCACCTCAATGAAGGGCACGCGGCGTTCGCTGCCCTGGAGCTCATCCACAGCGAGCTCCTCGGTGGCGCCGAGAGTATGGCGGAAGCACTCGCGGGCGCGCGGCGCAAGACGGTGTTCACTACCCATACGCCAGTGCCGGCCGGCAACGACACCTACCCGGCCGCGCAGGTGGAGGAGATGCTCGGCGCTGCCTGCGCCGAGCTCGGCATCGAGTTGGGCGAGCTGATCCGACGTGGGCGCACCAACCCTGAGGATCAAGGCGAGCCGTTCGGCGTCACGCAGTTCGCGCTGCGGTCGAGCCGTAGCGCCAACGGCGTCGCCGTTCGACACGGCGAGGTGGCCCGGCAGATGTGGAGTCGCTTGTGGCCGGGACGCCCTGTCGAGCAGGTCCCGATCGGCGCGGTCACAAATGGCGTGCACATCCAGAGCTGGCTGGGCCGGCCGATGCGCACGCTACTTGACCGCAACCTCGGTGCGGATTGGACAGAGCACGCGATCGACAGCGCCATTTGGCATGCCGTGCAAGACATCCCCGATGAGGACCTATGGGCGGCACGCTGCCGACAACGTCGGGAGCTAATCGACCTGGTGTGTACGCGCAGCGTGACCGAGCGCCTTGCCCGTGGGCAAGGCGGCAAGCTCGCACATGCGGCGGCGCGGACTTTCTCGCCCGAGGTGCTGACCGTCGGGTTCGCTCGCCGGCTCGCGACCTACAAGCGCCTTGACCTGCTGATGTCAGACGTCGAGCGGATGGTCGGTCTGCTCGAGGCCGCCAAGAGACCGGTGCAACTCGTTATTGCCGGCAAGGCTCATCCCAAAGACGAGGAGGGCAAACGCCTGATCTGCCGGCTGTTCGACAACCGCGAGCGCCCCGAGCTTGCGCGCCGGGTAGTTTTCCTAGAGGACTACGATCTGCGCCTCGGTGCGCTGCTGACCGCCGGCTGTGACCTATGGGTCAACCTCCCTCGCCCGCCGTTGGAGGCGTCGGGAACCTCAGGCATGAAGTCGGCCATCAATGGCGGCCTGCAGCTGTCGGTACTCGACGGCTGGTGGCCAGAGGCATATGACAGCACGATCGGCTGGGCGATCGACGGCACCGTCGACGACGACCACGGCGCGCAGGACGCCCGCCACGCCAGCGAGTTCTACCGCCTGCTCGGCGAGCAGGTGGCGCCGCTCTACTACGCGCGCGACCGCGGGCTGCCCGTCGGCTGGCTGCAGATGATCCGCCAGTCGCTGATTAGGTGCGGGCCTCGTTTCGGCGCCGGGCGGATGGTCTCAGACTACGTAAACAACATCTATCCACGCGAGCAACCCAGCCAGCCGCTTCGACGCCTGAGCGAACCCCTCGACCTCGGAATATAGGTATTGACGAGCCGCCGTCGAATCGAGCCGAGCTTCTGTGTCCGAGTGCGCCATGCATCGAGGATCCGACCAAACGCGTCGACGAACACCGTGATGCATACCTCGATCGTCTGCTTCAGCCGGCCAGCAGCTTCCGTGCTACGCCTCAACGGGCTGGAAGGAACACGGCAAGATCGGCTAATTGGCGTAGCGATTCCGCGGGAAGGTTGAGGATCAGATCAAGGTCGGCAAGCGAATCGAAGCCTCCGACCTGCTCGCGGGTCTGCAGCAGTAGCTGGACCGTGTCCTGATCGAGCGTCGATACGTTGCTGATCACGGAGGCTGGAGCGTTGTTGATATCGATGAGCCCTGCATCGAAAGCCCATTCAAGATCGGGCCTGCCGACGCCCACCTCGCGTGCTTTGCGTGGGTCACGCACAGCGAGCGCCCGCGCGAACGCGACCTCGTGCGCGTGCGCGGCTGCCCGCTGGAAGGCGACTGGGATCAGGATTGCTTGCTCGTAGGCGGGGTCGAGCGCGAGTGCGTGGATGCTGCTCGTCACGAGCAGCCCAAGCAGGATCGCAACGCCGATCGCTTGACTCAGGAACAGCTGAATCGCGCTCGCCAGAACCGCCGCGACTAGGTACACGGCCGCCCACACGATCCAGGATCGGCGGCGTGCTCGCAAGCCGGCCCAAAGGAATGGAACCCAGGCGAGAAAGCCTACGCCTCCCACCAGCAGCCAGGCCCACACCAATCGGCGCATGGCGGTGCCGACACGCCGGCGGTGCCCCCGGCCCGGCCGGCTGTGCGCCCGGCCCGGCCGGCTGGGTGCGCCGGTTTCGCTCACTGCAGGCCTTGTGAGGTCTCCAGCCGTGATCATCTTGGGGATCCGCATGTCAAGCTCCGCTACTGCCTTGGTGGTCGTAACTTGATCGTGCCGCAGCTAGCTCGCGCCGGACATCCCCGTTATGTGTCAACCGTCGATCGGCGAGCACGATGCAGTTGACGACCAAGCCGAGCGCGCGATCTGCTCTTCTTGGCCGCGCTGGTAGGGCTGTGGGAGCTCGCCCTTGGTGTCGTGGCAGACGCGGCGGGCGAGTTCGTGGCGCCCCTCGCCGCGGTTGATTTGCCCGAGGATCGCGCGGCGGTAGATCGGGTCGTTGCAGTAGTCGAGCAGGTGGATGGTCTTCGGCACCCGCCCGACCGCGGCTAGCGCGCGGCCGAGCGTGGCGAGATGCCGGGTGTGGCTTCGGAGCGCGCGCAACAGCTCAGATCCGGCGGTCTGCCGCTGCAGGAGGCTCCCGCTGACGCGGAGGATGTCGTCGTAGCACGGCTCAAGCACCCCTCGGCCGATCACGTTGGTGGCGATCGCGTTGAGTCGGCCGTAGTCGGTAAGCGGATCGAGCTTCCAGAATCGCGCACCGCCCGAGTCGGCCATCCTTGGGGAAGAGCTGGAAGTCCAGGATCCGGTAGCAGCCGAACATGATGTCGGTGTAGCCAGCGGTGTCGGTCATGATCTGCTGCGGGCGGACGCTGGTCTGCGGGTCCAACCTGCCGGCGAGCAGGTAGAGCCCGTCACGCGGGGTGCCCGGCACGACGATCGTGTGGATGCCGACGTAGCGGTCGCTCATCGACCAGCGGCTTGTAGCCGACGTTGCACGCCTGCGATCAACACCGCGATGATCGACACCTCCAGGTCGCTCAGCCTCGCGGACGGCTCGCGCTCGTGCGTGAACGCGGTCGTGAACCTGGTTCGGGTTGCGATCTCGAGCAGCAGCTCGGGCAGGTCGACCTCCGGCAGCGTAGCGTCGATCCGGGCGCGCAGCGCCCGGAGGCTCGAGGGCTCATCCAGCGCGTCGAGCTTCTCCAGGTCAATGCGGCCTTCAGCGACGGCGAAGATCGCGTGGTCGCGCAGCCCGTCGAGCGTGCGCCGGTAGGCAGCGTCAAGCTCGGTGCCAAGGATCGCCACGAACTCTTTCGGATCCTTGGGCAGCTTCAACGACGTTCGCGCGAGCGTAACGCCCGACCGACGCGACGCGCGAGGATGCACGCCGCACTTTGCGACCGAGCCACGCTCCGGTACCCTTGCACGATGCCAACGCTGGTCCTCGGCGCACCTCCACCAGAGCTCGAAGCGCTGCTCGAGCGCCGCCGCCAGGCGGGCGTCGACTGCCTCGACGAGATGTGGCAGGGTGTCCGCCACATGGTTCCCGGCCCCAGCATCGAGCATGCTGACATCAGTCAGCAGCTCGCCGAGCTTCTCGGACCGCCAGCGCGCGCGGCCGGACTGCGCCCCACCATGAGCGAGTTCAACCTCGGCGAATCCGAGCACGACTTCCGCGTGCCCGACGGAGGGCTGCACCGGCCCGGAGCAGCCGGCACGTGGCTCTCGACCGCCGCCATCGTCGTGGAAATCCTCTCCCCGGGCGACGAGAGCTGGCAAAAGCTCCCGTTCTACGCCGCCCACAACGTCGACGAGATCCTGATCGTCGACCCGACCGAGCGGACGGTTACGTGGCTCGGTCTACGTAACGGCGAGTACCAACCGATCCAGCGAAGCGCACTGATCAAGCTGACAGCAGTCGAACTCGCCGAGCAGCTCGACTGGCCATAACGAAAGCGCCGCGCGCGCCGGTCGGCGTCACGACCTGCTGGGCGTGAGGGGACAGCATGGGACTCATCCGTATCACCGGAACCGTTGTCGCCCCCAGACCCAACCGGGTCCGGGCCGGGTAGCCGAATGCCTGCGGTGAAGAACGTCGGTGAGCCGTGTGCGGGAAAACCGCTCGCACGGA